>DASSMQ010000048.1:0-9854 GCA_035688805.1 Candidatus Limnocylindrales bacterium | reverse complement strand
GCGATCGTGGGCGTCGCCGCCGGGGCTTCGGTGGCGGCCACCGCCCCATCGGCGGCGGACCCGTCTCCCTCGTCCGGCCCTGCCACGGGCGCGGCCGTCAGCTCCAGGTGGGTGGCGACCGACGGCATCCCGACCGCCCGTGCCTCGAACGACCACGAGCCTGGCCGAACGCCGTTCGGCATCGTGGCAACGATCTCGAAGTGGCCGTTCGGGGCGTCGTCGATCCGGGCGACGAGCACATCGCTCGATCGGCCGCTCGTGTCGGCGAGAACGAGCTCGATCGGGCCGGTGCTCGGAACGTCACCACGAACGATCAGCGAGCCGCCGGGCCAACTGCTGGGCCGGTCGAGGTAAAGCCCCGTCTCGGATCCGTGCGCTGCGACCGGGGAACCAAGCATGATCGCCGCCGCAACTGCGGCGGCGATCATGACCAGCGCGCGGAGCGCGCCATTCAACGTCTCATGGCACCTGGGTCGGACAGACGTTGCCGCCGCCCGGGTTGGAGTCGGTGCACACGACCCGGCCCTGGATGGACGGGGAGATCGGCGAGTGGCCGGCGACGTAGTCGGCCGTCACTTGGTCGAGGATGCCCTGGCTGGTCGCCCGACTGGTGAAGACGGGGTAGCCGTCGCCACCGGCGGCCATGAAGTCGTTCTCGGCGATCTTGTAATGGCTCGCGGCCGTCAGATCGACGGGGGTCGCCGAGCATGACCCGTCGGCATTCGCACGCACGGCGGTCGTGACGCGTGAGCCCACCGCCGCATCGATGTCATAGGTGAAGCACAGGCCGGCGACCTGGGCGAACTTGCCATTGGCCCCTGGCATGGCGGACACGCCATTCTCCAGCATGGTCTTGAGCTCGGCGCCGTTGACCTCGAGCGTCACGACGATGTTCCCGAACGGCAGGACGGTCAGGACCTGGCCGCGGCTGATCAGGAATGGTGGGGCCGTGTACGCGGGGCAGAAGTCGCTCGGGTTGTCGGTCGTCGGGCAGGTCAGGTCGGCGCGCAAGCCGCCGGAGTTGGAGACGACGAATTCGACGCCGGTGTTCGCATACGTCGAAAGGACCGCGTCGCTGACCACGTCGCCGACGAGCGATTCGCAGGTCCGGCCCGCGCTCTGCCCGCAAGAGTCGGCACGCGGGATGAACACGGTAGAACTGCCGATCGTGACGTTCAGGATCGGGGTCAGCTGGGCGTTCAGGTCGTTGATCCGGGCCTGGATCGCCGGGTCCGGGGTCACCCCGATGTTCCATGGCTTGTGGAAGTCAGCGGTCTTGTAGACGACCTTCTTCGTCGAGGGGTCGACCACCAGGCGGACGCGGGTGAACCGGATGCCCTTGCTTCGGTTCTCAGTGACGAGCACGTTGTTGGATCGGGTCGTGTCGACCTGGAAATCGGTGTGGTCGCCGATGACGGCGTCCACCGCGGTCGTGCCGTCAGCCAGGTCGATGAGTGGGCCGACCGGGGCGTTGAGGGTGCCGCTCGTTGCGCCGAGGTGGCCCATGGCCACGATCGTGCCGATGCCCTGGGCCTTGAGCCGGGCTGCTTCGGCATTGACGGCGGCGAGTGAATTCGCGATGTGGAATGGCGGCAGCGCGTTCGGCGAGATCAGGGTCGGCGCATCGTCGTTGGTGAAGCCGATGACACCGACCTTCAGGCCATCGAACGAGAAGACCTGCGACGGCTTCCATTCGGCGGGTGTCTTGTTGTTCGCGTCGACCACGTTGGCCGACAGGAACGGGTAGTTCGCCAGCGGGACGATGGTGCCGCGGAAGTAGCTCTGGCCGACATCGAAGTTGTGGTTGCCGATGCCGTCTGCACTGATGCCCATCGCGTTCATCAGCTCGATGGTCGGTGTATCGCCAAAGAACGCGCTGATGGGTGGCGTCGCGCCGATCGAGTCGCCGGCGGCGACGGTGATCACGCCGTTCGGAGCCTCGGCCGACGAGCGGTACCAGTCGAACCACGGCTTGAGGAACGCCGCGCCGCCGATCGTGAAGGTCGGCCCCACCGTGTCGGCTGCCTCGGACAAGGGGATCAGCTGGCCGTGGTAGTCGCTGATGTCAAGGATCGTGACGACCTTGAAGCTGGGCTTGGTCGTGAGCTTGGTCAGGATCGCACCGCGGGCCTGCTGCGGCCCCGCGACGCCGAGCAGGTAGGACAGCGTCGGCGCGACATCGATCGCGCGCAGTCCGGGCACGGGCGTCGAGTTGCGCTTCACGCCCGGTCCGGCGAGCACGAACGTCCCGTGCATGTTGATGTTGTTGGCGAGATCGACCAGGTTCGGCAGGTAGCCGTGCTGGCCGAAGAAGTGGGACAGCGCGATCACCTGGCCCGGCGTCCCGGCATCGGACTGGTATGGCGGCCGGAGGACGACGACGACGTCGCCACTTCGATTCGGATGCAGCGAATCCGAGCCATCGACGTTGCGAAGATCCTCCTTCAAGAGGACCCGGGCCACGACCTGCTTGCCGGGATTCGCTGGATCGGTCACGTTCTGGAACGCGGTCACGACGGCGGCCCGGACCTGGGCATAGGTGGTCCCGCTCGGGAGCGTCGGGTTCACGTAGACCTGGATCGTCCCGCCGGCCCAGCACGCCTTCGCGAGGTCGGTGGCCGTGGCGCCACAGTTCGAGGCGGTATTGCCACCGCTTGCCTGGAGGGAGACCCCGTTGACCCTCGCATCGAAGAGCACCCTGCGGGCGTTGACGGCATACCACTGCGGGGCGAAGCCATGGTCGGATCCCGCGAACGTCGTCGGGTTGCCGCCCATCAGCTGCCGGGTCACCGCCAGCTTCTCATCGGCGTCCGCGTACGCGCTTCGGATGTAGCCCTCGCGGACGGCGACCCTGCCGGCCGTCCCGCGTCCGGTACATCGGACATCGTCGAACCGCGGGGTCACGTCGTAGCACGGGTTGAGCGCCCCATCGGCGTCGGTGGGGCTGACGAGCGCCATGAATTGATGTGAGACCTCGTCGGTGAACGGGTAGCCGACCATCGCGAGGTCCGTGTCCGGCTGCAGCGTGCCGAGGACATAGTTGATGACCTGCAGGCTGTACTCGCGCTCGAGATCGCGGCCCTGCTGCATGTACGTGTCCTCGTCGACGACGCCGGCTTCCTCGGGCGCGAAATCGGCGGCGGCCCAGGGCCGCAGGTTGTCGGCGATGTACTTCTCGAGGCGGTCCTCCCCAGCTCCACCGGCTGGCAAGCTCGAGCACGGGGCGCCGCACTTCGCGATCGCGCGCGCCAGGGACGTGTCGTACAGCTTGAACTGGCTCCCGTCGGCGCTGAGCGAGATCAGCTTGATGTAGTGGCCGACGGCCTGCCCGGCGCGGGCCCCGATCAGGCCGTTGGCGCCGGTGAGTCGGAGCGGCAGGAAGTCGCCGACGGTGAGGTCGAGCGACGGGGTGGCGCCGGTCTTGCCGACCGGACTGACGATCGCGTGGTCGTAGGCCACCGAACCATCGACGACCGAGTCGTAGAAGTACACGTTGTATGTGCGGCTGGGGTTCTGTGCGGCGAACGTGGATGCGATCGTCCAGGTCGTTTCTCGGGCCGGGGCGGCGGGGTCGCCGGCTGGGACCGTTGTCCAGCCCGATGCCGCGGCGACGGTGGCGACCTGATAGGTCACCCCGAAGAACGCGGAGCCGGCCTGCTCGGTGGGATCCGCCGCGCCAACGAGGACGCCACGGTTCGAGAAGAAGTTGGCGAAGTCCACGGTCGGGCCGGCGATATTGGCCGAAGCGCCACCGACCCAATCGATCTGGGCGACCTTCTTGCCACCCCGTTCGGCAGCATTGGCGATGGTGTCGGCCTGGAGGGTCGCAGCGGCCGAGAAGCTCGTTCGGTTGCTGAACGTGTCACCCGTCCGGTGGAAGGTGTTATTGGTCGATCCGTGCTCGGACGGGTACGTCCCGGTCGCCATCGTGTACCACCCGACGCCAGTGTTGGGCGGGAAGGCCTGGACCATCCCGTTCGCTCCACGCATCCCTGCGGCCATCATCGCCTTGTAGGTCGGCATGACGCCGGCGGCCGCATACGTCTCCATCAGATCAGGGCGCATCCCGTCGGAGGAGAACATCACGACGCGGCTGGCCAGCGACTGATTCGGGGTCGCGGCGGTCACCACGGGGACGGCTGCGACACTCGTGGTCAGAGCGACGGCCGTCAGCAGGACGACGATCCGAGCGCGGATGTGTGACCTCACGGGGTTTCCTCCTCCATCGGGCCGATACCGTCGGGCCGGTATCGGTATGGCGTGGCCGCTGATAGCGACCCCATGAGCCGATCGTCAAAGGCGCACCTTACCGCCGGGTGAACGCGACGTCATCGCGATCCTGCACAGCCGTGCTCGGAGCAGGCGACGGGCTCTGCGAGGAACGACACGGCGTTCGAAAGATGCGGTGCCGGCATGCACCACGACCCGGTTTGGTGCGAGGTGAGCGCTCACCCCCAGGATGGCAGGATGGCAGTCCGTGTTCCCCACCCCGCGGTCGCCGAACGCCTGTCCCGCCTGACGCCGGACCAGCGCGCGGCGGCGACCGCGCCGCCGGGGCCAGTGCTCTGCGTGGCGCCGGCAGGGTCCGGCAAGACGACGACCCTCGTGGCCCGTATCGCGTGGCTGGTCGACGGTGGCGCAGACCCCGCGACGATCGCCGCCATCACCTTCAACAAGGGCGCGGCGGACGAGCTGGCGACCCGGCTGGATGCCGCCCTCGAACCACTGTCCATCGGGCGGGGCCAGGTCCGGGTTCGCACATTCCATGCGCTCGGCCGGGAGATCCGTCGGGACGCGGGCCTGCCGGTCGAGCCGATGATCGATCGCGAGTCCATCGTCCAGGAGCTCATGCCCGGGATCCCGCCCGCCGAGCGGGCCCGACTCGACACCGCGTTCTCGCGCCTGAAACTCGACCTCGTCGTCGACACCGACGCCGTGGCGAAGGATCCCGACGCCGGGCCGGTCGCTCGTGCGTTCGTCGCCTACCAGCGCGAGCTGGCCGATCGAGGGGCGCTCGACTTCGACGATCTCGTTCGCGGCGCGCACGACGCCCTCCGGGCCGAGGCCGCGCTGCTATCGCGCTGGCGGCAGCGCTGTCAACACCTCCTCGTCGACGAGGTGCAGGACGTCGACCGCTGCCAACTCCAGCTGGCACTCCTGCTTGCGTCGCCGGCCGACCGCATCTTCCTCGTCGGCGACGATGACCAGTCGATCTACGGCTGGCGGCTGGCCGATGTCCGGCGCGTGCTGGCCATCGGATCGACCCTGGCCGGCCTCCGACGGGTGGACCTCGAAGTCAATCACCGATGCCCGGCCCCGGTCGTCGAACGGGCGGTCCGCCTCATCGAGCACAACGAGGAGCGGTTCGGGAAGCGGATCCGGCCGCGGGCCGACGCACATGGCTCGCTGGTGCTGGCGCCGGACGCGTCGGACGAGCCGACCCGCACCGAACGACTGCTGCGCTCCTGGCCCGACGACGATGGGACGCAGGCGGTCCTGGCCCGGACCAACCGTGAGCTCCGGCCGGCCGTCATCGCCGCGCTCGGCCTCGGGATGCCGTTTCGCGCGCCCTCGGTCGAGCTCCTGGTCGATCGGCCGGCACTGGACGCCCTCCTCGCCCGGGTGGAGCGGGAGACGCCTGCTGCGCTGCCGCTGCTGGTCCGACTCGGTCGGCTGCGCGGTTCCGTGGACGACGCGACATGGTCGGAGCGGGAGATCGCGGCGGCGATGCTGGCCTGGGCGGCGCCCTTCCCGGACCTCGGACGGTTCGTCGCCGCGATCGCCGAGGTGCGGGCACTCCTTGCAGAGCTCCGCCGTGACGACGCTCGCCTGTCGCTGGCGACCGCACACTCGACCAAGGGCGCCGAATTCGACCATGTCGCCGTCGTCGGCCTCGAGGAAGGGCGCTTCCCAAGCGGTCGCGCCGTCGCGGAGGCAGACGACCTGGGCCGCGCGCTGGAGGAAGAACGGCGGCTGGCCTACGTGGCGTGGACCCGCGCACGTCGGACGCTGACCCTCAGCTACGACCCGGCGGTCCCTTCGCCGTTCCTCCTGGAAGCGTTCGAGCCGGCGGAGTTGGTCGGCTGACCCTCACCGGTGGGCGAGCGTCCTCGCGATCTCCTTGAGCAGCCGATCGATGGACTCGAGGAACGGCTCGGTCAGCTCGGATGGCACCACATCGCGGATCGAATCCTTCGGCCCATAGGCGGCGCGCGCCCGATTGGCGGCGGCCCGAAGATCGAGGAGCCCGTCCTCGCGGAGCCGATCAGGCAAGGGTCCCAGGTAGGCGACCCAGCGATCAGCGCCTCGGTCCCGCGCCGCCAAGAGGATCCGGTCGGCGTGTCGGGCCGCCGTCAGGGCCAGCTCGTCGATGCGTGGGGTCTCGTGACGAGCCGGCGGGCGGACGGCGCTCCGGTCAGCCATCCATGGGCGCGCTGCCGGTGTCCCCGTCGGTCCCCGATCCCTCGGGTGGGGCGAGCAGCAGGAGCGGCAGCCGCTTGCGCTCGGACCCGTTGACGAGGATCCGGAACGAATAATCGCCCGGTGCCGGGAACGTCAGGTTCCAGAGATCGATGGAGAAGGTCAGCGTGGCGTCCCGCCCGTCACGCTGGGAGCGCGCGACGAGGCTGCCGGTCGCGCCGGCCACCTCCGCCCCGTCCGGATCGAGCAGCACGAAGCGGATGTCGTGCTCTCGTTCCGTCTCGGGAGCGGTCACCTGGAGGCCGATGACCAGCGCCAGGTGCGGGTGACGCAGCGGGAATCGACGTCCGCCGATCCGGGCGATCCCACCACCGAGCACGTGGAACTTCTGGCCGGGGATCGTCTCGGCCGCGTCGGCGAGGAAAGCGAAGTCGATGTCGGGCATCGGCGCGATGGTACGACGCCGGCCGGGTCAGCGAGCCTTGGCGGCAGCCGTCGCGCGCTTGCGGGCCGACGTCGGCGCGACGGTCGGGTGGTGGCCGTTCGTCCGGGCCTCGGCGCGCGGCGTCCGGCCCGCCTCCTCCGCGAACGTGACGTCGCTCAGCGGTACAAGGGGCTCCCCGCGCAGGACCCGGGCGAGGTACTCGCCGGTGGCCGACCCGGCCGTCGCCGCGATCCGCTCCGGCGTGCCCTCGGCGATGATCCGTCCACCCCGGTCACCGCCTTCGGGCCCCAGGTCGACGATCCAGTCGGCGGTCTTGATGACGTCGAGGTTGTGCTCGATGACCATGACGGTGTTGCCCCCGTCAACGAGTCGATGGAGGACCTCGAGCAGTTTCTCGACGTCGGCGAAGTGGAGACCCGTCGTCGGCTCGTCGAGGACGTAGAAGGTGCGCCCGGTCGCTCGCCGCGAGAGTTCGGTGGCGAGCTTGACCCGCTGGGCCTCGCCGCCCGACAGGGTCGTCGCCGGCTGCCCGAGGTGGACGTAGCCCAGCCCGACGTCGTGGAGCGTCTGCAGCTTGGCCTTGACGTTCGGGACGGCGGCGAAGAAGTCGAGCGCCTCCGCGATGGTCATCTCGAGCACGTCGGCGATCGACTTGCCCTTGTAGTGGATCTCGAGCGCTTCGCGGTTGTAGCGCTTGCCCTTGCACACCTCGCACGGGACATAGACGTCGGGCAGGAACTGCATCTCGATCTTGAGGATCCCGTCGCCCTTGCAGTTCTCGCAACGACCGCCCTTCACGTTGAACGAGAAGCGTCCCGGGGAATAGCCACGAAGTCGCGACTCCGGGACGCCGGCGAAGAGCTCGCGGATCGGGGCGAACAGGCCGGTATACGTGGCCGGGTTCGAGCGCGGCGTGCGCCCGATCGGACTCTGGTCGATCTCGATGATCTTGTCGATGTGGTCGGCACCCTTCAACCGGTCGTGAGCCCCGACCGGCTCTCGTGATCCGTTCAGCTCACGGGCGAGGGCTCGGTAGAGGACCTCCGTGACGAGGGTGCTCTTGCCACTGCCGCTGACGCCCGTGACGGCCACGAATGTCCCGAGTGGCACACGAAGGTCGACGTCCCGGAGGTTGTGTTCCCGAGCGCCGGTGACGGTCAGGGTCTTGCCGTTCCCCTTTCGGCGCTTCTTTGGGATCGGCACCTCGCGCTCGCCGCGCAGGAAGGCGCCGGTGATCGAGCGCGGTTCGCCGAGCAGGTCGTCAAGAGTGCCGTTCGAGATGATCTCGCCGCCATGCTCGCCCGCCCCAGGCCCGATGTCGACCACCCAGTCGGCGGTCCGGATGGTCTCCTCGTCGTGCTCCACGACCAACACCGTGTTGCCGAGGTCGCGCAGCCGCGTCAGCGTGGCGATGAGCTTGGCGTTGTCGCGCTGGTGGAGCCCGATCGACGGCTCGTCGAGGATGTACAGCACACCCATGAGGGTGGTGCCGATCTGGGTCGCGAGGCGGATCCGCTGGGCTTCGCCGCCCGACAGGGTCACGCTCGTCCGATCCAGGGTCAGGTAGTCGAGACCCACGTCGACCAGGAACCCGAGCCGCGCCACGATCTCCTTGACGACCTGGTAGGCGATGGCGCGCTCCCGGTCGTTGAGCTTGGCACCCAGTCCGGTCGCCCAGCGGAGGGCATCGGTGATCGACCGGGTGGCGATGTCCCAGATGTTCTGATCACCGATGGTGACCGCGAGGACCTCGGGTCGGAGCCGTCTTCCCCCGCATGTCGGGCACGGCTTGCTGACCATGAACTTCTCGATCTCGGCCTTGATGTAGTCCGAGTCCGACTCGCGGTAGCGGCGCTCGAGGTTGCTGATGATGCCCTCGACGTTGGCCTTGTAGGTGCTCTCACCACGATCATGTCGGTAGCGGACCAGGACGGACTCCTGGTCGCGCTTCGCGTACAGGAGGTGATCGAGGGCCTCCTTGGGCAGGTCGCGCACCGGCGCGCCGAAGTCCCAGCCGTGGGCCTTGCAGACGGCCTCGAGGATCTTCATCCGCCACGACGCATCCGTCGACAGCAGGCCGCCGACCCCGAGCGCCCCATCAGCCAGGCTCCGCTCGGGGTGCGGGATCAGCAGCCGAGGATCGATCTCCAGCTTCGTGCCGAGCCCGGCGCACGTGGGGCAGGCTCCATGTGGGGAATTGAACGAGAACGATCGCGGTTCCAGCTCATCGATGGTGAAGCCGTCGTACGGACAGCTGTACTTCTCGCTGTACCGACGCTCCTCGAAGTCGGGCGCTTCGCCCTCGCGCGGGGCCGGTGCGATGAGGACGACGCCCTCGCCCATCCGCAGGCCCGTTTCGATGGAGTCGGCGAGGCGGGATGCGTCCGGGTCCGGGATGACCTCGCCCGTCTCGGGGTCGATCGGCCGACCGTCCGCGGCCCGGGTCGCTCCCTCCGGGGCATCGGCGTGGCGAACGATGTAGCGATCGACGATGACCTCGATGGAGTGGCGCTTGTACTTGTCGAGGCGCGGAGCGTCGGCGATGTCGTACGACTCCCCGTCGACTCGGACGCGGACGAAGCCCTGGCGCCGGGCGGCGTCGAGGATGCGGTCACCCTCGGTCTTCCGATCCTTGATCAGCGGACCGAGGACGAGCAGGCGAGTCCCTTCCGGCAGCGCCAGGACCTGGTCGACGATCTGTTGGACGCTCTGCCGCTCGATGGCATGGCCGTTGGGGCAGTGCGGGATCCCGATCCGGGCGAACAGCAGGCGGAGGTGGTCGTAGATCTCCGTCACGGTCCCGACCGTCGAGCGCGGGTTGCGGCTGGCACCCTTCTGGTCGATCGAGATGGCCGGGCTCAGGCCGTCGATCTGGTCGACATCCGGCTTCTCCATCTGGCCGAGGAACTGGCGGGCATACGCCGACAGGCTCTCGACGTAGCGCCGCTGACCCTCGGCGTAGATGGTGTCGAAGGCCAGGCTGGACTTG
>DASSMQ010000047.1:0-82426 GCA_035688805.1 Candidatus Limnocylindrales bacterium | reverse complement strand
GCGGCCCACGGACATCAACCTCCTCGTCGACCTCAGCCACGATGTCGTCGAGTCCGCGCTCTGCGATCACGAGCGCCTGACGACGCTCCCCTTCACGAGCGCGATGCGATACTTCCGCTCCGAGCTCGACGAGCACATCCTCCGGAGCTCGTGCCCGGCCGGCGTCTGCCGGCCGATCGCGGTCGCCGCCGGAGCCCACTGACGAGACGATGACCGACCTGCTGCCGCGCCCGTACGTCGCGACCAACACGATCGACCCGCTCGACCAGTCGCTCGGCGAACGCCTGCTGACGACCCAGTCGCCGCAGCGCCCGCAGTCGACGCCGCGGATCCGGATCGAGGTCGACGGCCGGGTCGTGGAGGGCTTCGAGGGCCAGACGATCCTCGAGGTCTGCCGCGACAACGGGATCGAGATTCCGACCCTGTGCTACGAGCCGAAGCTGCCCGGGTTCGGGGCGTGCCGGATGTGCGTCGTGGAGGTCGAGGGCGAGGAGCATCCGCCGATCTCGTGCTCGCGGACGTGCGAGCCCGAGATGGTCGTGAAAACCCAGACCGACGAGATCCGCCGGCTGCGCCGGACGAACCTCGAGCTGATCTTCAGCGACCACAACGCGTACTGCCTGCCGCCCTGCCAGAACAAGTGCCCGAGCCACATCGACATCCCGGGCTTCCTCAAGGCCAACGCCGAGGCGAACTTCCGGGAGTCGACGCGGATCTTCAAGCGGACGATCCCGTTCCCGAGCGTGCTCGGCCGGGTCTGCCCGGCGCCCTGCGAGGAACACTGCCGACGCGATGAGGTCGATGAGGCCATCGCGATCCGCGACTCCCATCGCTATGCCGGCGACCAGGTCATCAAGTCGATGCTCGATGACTCGGTCGACCCGCCCATCCCGTTCGAGCGCCAGGCACCGACCGGGCGCAAGGCGGCGATCATCGGGTCGGGCCCGGCGGGCATGGCGGCGGCCTATTACCTGTTGCTCAACGGGCACGACGTGACCGTCTTCGAACGAGACCCGGCGCCCGGCGGGATGCTTCGCTACGGCATCCCGCAATATCGCCTGCCCAAGGTCGAGGTGCTCGAGGCGGAATACGAGTCGGTGACCCGGCTCGGGGGCCGGATCGTCTGCGATGCGGAGCTCGGCCGCGACTTCACGCTCGACGACCTGACCCTCCAGGGCTACGACGCCGTCCTGGTCGCCATCGGCTGTTACGACACCAACAAGCTCGGCATCCCCAACGAGGACGCCGATGGGGTCATCGACGGGCTCGAGTATCTGCGCACCGCGACGCTCGGCCTGCCCTACCCCGACCACGCCGGCAAGCGGGTCGTGGTCATCGGCGGCGGATTCACCTCGATGGACTGCTCACGCACCTCGGTCCGCCAGGGCGCCAGCGAGGTGACCCTCGTCTACCGCCGGGACATGAAGGACATGCCAGCTTCCGACGAGGTCCACGAAGCCATCGAGGAAGGCGTCACGGCCATCTTCCAGGCGGGCCCGGTCCGCGTCCTGACCGACGACGCCGGCACGGTGTCGGGCGTCGAGTTCGTCCGGATGCAGCTCGGGGCCCCCGACGCCTCCGGTCGGCGACGCCCGGAGCCGGCGCCGGGCACGGAATTCACGATCCCGTGCGATCGCGTCCTCCTGGCCATCGGTCAGGGTCCGCAACTCGACTGGGCAGGAACGCCGGGCAACGAGGGTGCGGAGGCGACCAAGCAGCGGCGACTGAAGGCCGACGCCGTCACGTTCTCGACCGGCCGACCCGGGGTGTTCGGCAGCGGCGATGTCCGGATCGGTGCGGCGACGGTCGTCGAGGCGATCGCCGAGGGCCGGCGCTCGGCCTACGCGGTCGATGCGTATCTCAAGGGCATGGACCTCGACGCGATCCGCACCCGCCAGACCCTGGCCGAGCCGCAGCCCGAGTTCCTGTCGATCGTGCCGTTCACCGCCGAGGTCAAGGAGCCGCGCTATCGGCTGCGTGCGCTCGAGGCCGAGGAACGCAACCACAGCTACATCGAGTACGAGCTGCCGTACACCCGCGAGCAGGCGATGGCGGAGTCGACCCGCTGTCTCCAGTGCACCTGCGAGGCCATCGGCTTCTGCGACCTCCGGCGCCTGGGCATCGAGTACGGCACGACCCTGACGACCCTCGAACCGCAATTCCACCAGGGCGCCGGCTATCGAAGCGTCACCGAGAACCGGTTCACCGGCATCAACCACGACTACATCCGGGACGACAGCCACGCGTTCATCCTGCGCGAGCCCTCGCGCTGCATCGACTGCGGTCGCTGCGCGAACGTCTGCGCCGAGGTCGTCGGAGCGGCCTGCTACGACTTCATGCGCATCGGCTTCGACACGCTGGTGACCACGCCGCTCGACATGAGCCTCAACGACACCCCATGCGTGTCGTGTGGCCGCTGCGCCGAGACGTGCCCGACCGGGGCACTCATGCCGAAGCCGCGGATCCTGACCAAGTACGAGGTCGACGAGAGCCGCTGCATCCTGTGTGGCATCTGCGTGGATGCCTGCCCGTACGATGCCCTGCGCGACGGCGCCGACATCGAGCTCGCCCACACCGGCCGTATGGACCCGACCATCGACCTGATGGCCTTGGCTGCCATCGATCGCGAGACCGAGGTCACCTACATCCGACGCGAGCGCGACTGGCTCGACCGGGCGGTCGCCGAGGGCCGCGTCGTCGACCGGTCCCGTCTGCTGCCGATGCTGCCACCGGCCATCGAGGGCGTGCCAACGAACGGCGACCGGAGCGGCGGCAACGGGCACGGCGGCAACGGGCATGGCGCGATCGCCGCGCTGGGCCCGGGCCGACACGAGTAGCGCCCGTGCGCGCGAAGCTCCCTCAGATCATCGTCGCCCTCCTGATCATGGGCGCGGTCCTCGGCATCGCCGCGCTGATGCTGCTCGCCCTCGGCCAGGACTGGCAGGACGCGCTGCTCTGGATCCTGGCCGCGGTGATGATCGGCTCAGGCCTGCTGGTCGTGACGATGCGCGACATCATCCGCTGTGGCCTGGCGATGATCGTCTGCTTCCTGGCGCTGGCCGGTATCTACACGCTGATGGGGGTCCCGCTGCTCGGTGCCGCCCAGGTGATCGTCTACATCGGGGCGATCAGCGTGCTGATCCTGTTCGCGATCATGCTGACCCAGACCAAGGACGCACCGACCCGGCTCGTCTTCCAGACCCAGGCCGGCCCTGCGTCGATCGCCGCCGTCGTGGTGGCGATCGTCATCGCCCTTGCCGTCGGCTCGACCGATTGGGGTGAACTCGCCCGACGGACGCGCCTCGGCACCGAGGTCATGTCGCGGATCCTGTTCGAGCAGTATGTGCTGCCGTTCGAAGTCGTGAGCGTGCTGCTCCTGGCCGCGGTCATCGGCGGCGTGTTCCTGGCCAAGCGAGAGCCGGGCGGCCCATCGTGAGCGACAGCCTCGACGCCTACCTGATCCTGGCGGGCATCCTGTTCGCCATCGGGTCCTTCGGTTTCCTGGCCCGGCGCAACGCCATCAGCATGCTGATGTCGATCGAGCTGATGCTCAACGCCGTCAACCTGGCCATCGTGGCGTTCGGCATGTTCGGGCCGCACAAGGATGCGACGGCCCAGGGCGCCGTGTTCGCCCTGATGGTCATGGCCGTGGCTGCCGCCGAAGCCACGGTCGGGCTGGCCATCGTGATCGCGATCTATCGCAACAAGAAGACCCCACTCGTCGACGAGTACGACTCGATGCGCCAATGACGAGACTACGTCACCCACATGGGCGCGCAAGGTAGTTCGACGTGATCGAGGGCTTTCTGCCGCTGCTGCTCGTCCTGCCGATGGCGGGCTTCCTCGTGACGGCATTCGCCGGGCGACGATTCGGCACGGCGGCCCATTGGATCCCGGTCGGGGCGATCTTCCTCGCCTGGGTGATCGCGATGCTCGCCGTCGCGAACGTGCTGACCGGCAGCGCGCCGCTGCTACCGGGCTCGGAGACGACGCACGGCTACCTCGTGGGACCGTGGACCTGGATCCCGGCCGGCAGCCTCCACATCGACTTGGCCATCCTCGTCGACCCGCTGACCGCCTGCCTGCTCATCGTGGTCACGACCATCGGCCTGCTCGTCCACGTGTACTCGATCGGCTACATGAGCCACGACCCAGGCTACTGGCGATTCTTCGCCTACCTGAATCTCTTCATGTTCTCGATGCTGCTGTTGGTCCTGGCTGATTCGTGGCTGGTCGTGTTCGTCGCCTGGGAGCTGGTCGGCCTCTCGAGCTATCTGCTCATCGGGTTCTGGTACCGCAAACGCTCGGCCGCCCTGGCCGCCAAGAAGGCGTTCATCGTCAACCGGGTCGGTGATGTCGGGTTCGTCCTGGGCATCATGGCCATCGTCGCCAACACTGCGGCGGCCGGCGAGCCGACGCTGAACATCCGCCAGTCCATCGGCATCCTGCTCGAGCGCGGCGACGCCAACCCGATCCCACTCGTCGTGACGGCGCTGCTGGTGTTCGCCGGGGCGATGGGCAAGTCGGCCCAGTTCCCGCTGCACGTCTGGCTGCCCGACGCGATGGAGGGCCCGACCCCGGTCTCCGCGCTCATCCATGCCGCGACCATGGTCAACGCGGGCGTCTACCTCGTCGCCCGCGCCAACCCCCTCTTCGCGGCCGCTCCCGATGCGATGGTCGTGGTCGCTGCGATCGGCATCTTCACCGCGATCCTGGCGGCATCGATCGCCATGACCCAGACCGACATCAAGCGAGTGCTCGCCTATTCGACCCTGTCCCAGCTCGGCTACATGTTCGCGGCCCTCGGGGTCGGAGCGTTCTCGGCGGCCATCTTCCATCTCATGACCCACGGCTTCTTCAAGGGCTTGCTGTTCCTCGGCTCGGGCTCGGTCATCCACGCCGTCCACGAGGAGCAGGACATGCGCAACATGGGCGGCCTGTCGCGCAAGATCCCGATCACCTACGCGACGATGCTGATCGGCTCGGTGGCCATCGCCGGGATCCCGCCGCTGGCCGGTTTCTTCTCCAAGGACGAGATCCTCGGCGAAGCGTTCAAGTTCGGCTTCGGCTGGGTCTGGGCGATCGGCCTGTTCGTGGCCCTGCTGACGGCGTTCTACATGTTCCGGCTGATCGGCCTGACGTTCTGGGGTGCCTTCCACGGCCCGAAGGCGGTCTGGGACCGGATCCACGAATCAGCGCCGGTGATGACTGGTCCACTGATCCTGCTGGCGATCCCGTCAGTCCTGCTCGGGTTGGCCCTTGGGCTGCCGTTCGGGGCGAGCACGCTGACCGGCTGGCTGAGCCCGGTCTTCGAGGAGGCCGAGCACCTGCTGGCCAGGCCGCACGAGGCGTTCGCACTGTTCGGCATCGACGGGGTGCTGATCCTCGCCAGCACGACCGTCGCGGTCATCGGTGTGGTCCTCGCCTGGCGGTTCTTCGGCGCTGATCTGGGCGGCATCCGCCTGCCGGCACGACCCGAGGCGGTCCGCGAGACGAGTGCCCGACCGGGCCTGTCGTTCCTGTATCGCGCGTCGCTCAACAAGTGGTGGTTCGACGACCTCAACCACCTGCTGTTCATCGTCATCGGTGGCCGGTTGTCGCAGGTCATCTGGTGGTTCGATCGGGAGGTGGTCGACGGCACCGTCAACGCCATCGGTCGTGGCACGGTCGGGTCGGGTCGCGAGCTGCGGCGGGTGCAGACGGGGCGCGTCCAGAACTACGCGCTGGGCATCGCCATCGGCCTCATCGTGATGGCGGGCTCGTACCTCCTGCTCGTCGGGAGCCCGCGCGGCTGATGAACGGCCTGCCGATCCTCACCATCGTCACGTTCCTGCCGCTCATCGGCGCGCTGCTGGTGGCCGTCCTGCCGACCGGCTGGACCCGGCCGACGGCCCTCGCCGTCGCGCTGGTCACGTGGGTGGTCTCGCTGCTGCTGCTGACCGGCTACCTGCCCGGCCGGGCCGGCGCGCAGTTCCAGTTCGTCGAGGCGTACGACTGGATCCCGATCTTCGGCATCCAGTACAAGCTCGGGGTGGACGGGCTGTCGGCCGCGCTCGTCGTGCTGACGACCACGCTGACCTGGATCTGCATCCTGGCCTCGTGGGTCCCGATCCAGACGCGGATCAAGGAATACATGATCTCGTTCCTCGTCCTCGAGGTCGGGATGATCGGCGTGTTCCTCGCGCTGGACCTGTTCCTGTTCTACATCTTCTGGGAGATCGTCCTCGTCCCGATGTACCTGATCATCGGGATCTGGGGTGGCGCCAACCGGATCTACTCGACGATCAAGTTCGTGCTCTACACGCTGGTCGGGTCGCTCCTGATGCTGGTCGCCATCCTGGCCACGGCCTTCGCCTTCCAGTCGGCCCATGGCGGCTCGTGGGTCGGTGCCTTCGACCTGGTGACGCTGCGTCAGTTCGCCAGCCAAGGCGGCTTCGGGGCGGGACTCCAGGTCGGCGCGTTCCTGGCGTTCTTCCTTGCGTTCGCGATCAAGGTCCCGATGTTCCCGTTCCACACCTGGCTGCCGGACGCCCACACGGACGCCCCGACGGCGGGCTCGGTCATCCTGGCCGGCATCCTCCTGAAGCTCGGTGCATACGGCTTCATCCGGTTCGCGTTGCCGCTGTACCCCGACGCGGCCCATACGTTCGCCCCGGTGATCATCGTCCTGTCCCTGATCGCGATCATCTACGGGGCGATCGTGGCCCTTGTGCAGCCCGACCTCAAACGGCTGGTCGCCTATTCCTCGGTGAGCCACATGGGCTTCGTCACACTCGGCACCTTCGTGTTCACCGAGCAGGGCTTGCAAGGCGCCATCCTGCAGATGGTCAACCACGGGCTCATCACCGGCGGCTTGTTCCTGCTCGTGGGCGTGATCTACGAGCGTACCCATGACCGGACGATCGCCAAGATGGGCGGCCTCGCGGCCCGGACGCCGGTCTGGGCGGCGACCTTCGGGTTCTTCGTGTTCGCGTCGGGCGGTCTGCCCGGCCTGTCGGGCTTCGTCGGGGAATTCCTGAGCCTTGTCGGGACGTTCCTGGTGAGCCCTGCCGCGGCGGCGATCGCGACGTTCGTGATGATCCTGGCCGCCGCCTACCTGTTGTTCATGTACCAGCGCATCGTGTTCGGCGAGGTCTCCGACTTCCTGGTCGGGCTCGGGGGTCATCTGTCCGACATGACCCCGGTCGAGACGCTCACGCTCGTGCCACTGGCCACGCTGATCGTCCTGTTCGGTGTCCAACCGGGCCTGGTCCTCACGCTGGTCCAGGGCACGGTGACCGATACGCTCGACGCGGTCCGCGGCGGCGGGCCGATCGGCATCGGGCCCGAGGTCCTCGTGATCGGGATCGCCGTCATCGTCGTGCTGATCATCGCCCGCACGCTGGCCGCCCTGTTCGGCAGCCGGTCCGAACCCGCTCCGGTCGCGGAGGGTGGGGCGCGATGACCTTCCAGGACTTCGCCACGATCGCGCCGCTCGTGGCCGCCGTGCTCACCGCCGCGGCCGTCCTCGTCGTCGACCTGATCTGGCCCGGACGAGGCGCTGCGGCTGTCGGGACGGCCCTGGTCGGGCTCGCGGTCACGGCGGCACTGACCATCTCCGTGGGGACCTCGCCCGCGACCGCATTCGGGGGCTCGTACACGGTCGACGCGCTGACGACCTTCCTCGACGTCCTGTTCATCGCGATCATCGCCATGACGGTCGTGTTCGCGCCCGACTACCTCCTGCCACGGAACCTGCCGATCGCCGAGTTCGCGATCGTGCTCGTCTTCGCGATGACAGGCGCGATGCTGATCTCGGCCGCCTCGGACCTGTTGCTGCTGTTCCTCGGTCTCGAGCTCATGGTCCTGCCTGGCTACCTGCTGGTCGGCTACCACAAGACGGATGCCTATTCGACCGAGGGCGCGATCAAGTACTTCCTGCTCGGCTCGTTCAGCTCGGCGATCTTCCTGTTCGGGGTCGCGTTCATCTGGGGCCTGACGGGCAC
This sequence comes from Candidatus Limnocylindrales bacterium, assembly GCA_035688805.1. Classification (GTDB taxonomy): domain Bacteria; phylum Chloroflexota; class Limnocylindria; order Limnocylindrales; family CSP1-4; genus SPCO01. The sequence goes on along the minus strand of DASSMQ010000047.1, from coordinate 74,441 downwards.
CACCCGGGTCGCCGGCATCGCCGATGCACTCCGCGCGGTGGTCGCCGGGACCGCACCGCTGTCGGCAGGGCTGGCGATGGGCCTCGCGTTCCTCACGACCGGGGTCGCGTTCAAGATCGCCGCCGTCCCGTTCCATTACTGGACCCCTGATGCGTACCAGGGCTCTCCGACGCCCATCACCGGATACCTCTCGGTGGGACCCAAGGTCGGTGCGTTCGCGCTCATCCTGCGGCTGTTCGTCGAGGCCCTGGGGCCACTCGCAGAGTGGTGGCTGCCGGTCATGACGGTGCTGGCCGCCATCACCATGACGGTCGGCAACCTCGTCGCACTGACCCAGGATAACGTCAAGCGGATGCTGGCCTACAGCTCGATCGCCCACACGGGCTACATGCTGGTCGGGCTGGCCGCCTACGCCGGCGGGCAGGTCTCCGGCCTGGAGGGCCTGCTCTATTACGGCGCGGCCTACTCGTTCATGAACCTTGGCGCGTTCGCGGTGGTCGCCGCGCTCCAGAAACGGACCGGGGTCACGTCGTCGCTGACGACGTTCGCCGGCCTCGGGCGCAAGGAGCCCCTGCTCGGCGCGCTGATGCTGCTGTTCCTCCTGTCGCTCACCGGGATCCCGCCGCTGGCCGGCTTCTGGGCGAAGGCGTATGTGATCCTGGCCGCCGTCCAGGCGGGCGGCTGGCTGACCGTGCTGGCCGTCATCGTGGTGCTCAATGCCGCGGCCGCCGCGTTCTACTACCTCCGAGTGGCGGTCTACATGTACATGCGCGATCCGGAGAGCGACGCCCCGGCCCAGGAGCACGGGGCGCTACTGTGGGGCGGCCTGGCTGCGGCGACCGCCCTGACGATCCTGCTCGGCCTATTCCCGACGGCGCTGCTCGACGTGGTCGGGCGAGCTGCGGCGGCGATCTCGACATTGCCCGGTTAGCGCGGATCATCGGGGCAGATCGCCCGACCGACCGACCCGGCAGACACGCGCGTCGCACCGCGTGACGCTCCCGACCGACAGCCGTCGCGTCCGGATCGATCGTCGCTCGGCCGTGCCATCCGGTGCCACGATCGTCGGGTGGAGAGCGCCCACCCCGAGTCCCGAGTGGGCTACGCGACCGTCCGCCCGTCCGTTCGATCACCCGGTGGATGCGCTCCCCACGCACCTCTATCGCTCCGCGGTTAGCCCGACCCGATGCGGCGCGCGAGGGCCGCGAGGAAGCGACCCACCTCCGGGGGGCCGGCGACGCGCAGATCGGCTCGCGCCAGGAGCTCCGCCGGCGCGGGACCGGATCGGCCGTGGACTGCGACGGTGATCCCGACGATGCCGGGGCGCGGTGAGGAGGGCGAGGAGGCCGTGTTCCCGGCACGGGCGGCATGGACCGCCTCGAAGGCGTCGACGTCGCTCAGTTCGTCGCCCATGACCACGATCGCGCCGGGCCGATGCCGGGCGAGGAGGCCTTCGATGGCCTCGCGCTTGCCGCCGGCCGCCCGCGGGCGGAGGTCGACCACCGACCGGCCGCGGTAGTGGGCGAGATCATGCACAAGCCCGAGGTCGCGCTCGACGCGCTCGATGGCCGCGACCACCGAGGCCCGGGCCACGGCCACGTCGTCGGCCTGACGTACGTGGAAGGCCACGGACGGCCCCTTCCGCTCGACGAACAGCCACGGCGGCCGACCGAGCGCCGCCGCCACCCCCGTCGCGAGCGCTTCGGCAGCCCCACGATGGACGTCGAAGGCCTGGTCCGTCGAGGCGGTGAGTCGCTCAGGGCGCCCACCGCGGGCAAGCCGCGCACGCTGGAGCCCATGGTCGCCGAGGTACTCCACCCCGCCGACGCGGACCCGCGTGACTACGTCCGTCACGACCCGACCGGTCAACACCGCGACGTGGAGCCGCTCCGGTCGCGCGTCGGCCGAGCCTGCCAAGCGCCGCAGCGCCCGTCCCGCGGATGGCTCGATCCGAGCGGCGCCAGGATCGCGCGTCCCGATCGCCAGGGTGCCGTCGAAATCGAGCACGACGAGGAGGGGCGACGGGGCATCGACCAGGGCGTCCACGGCGGCGGCCAGTTCCCGGGCGGAGGACACGGCGGGCGCCGGCGGCGGGCCGGCGTCGGTCACGGCGTGACGGTGACGCCGGGCAGGATCGAGCCGAGGCCCCTGGCCATGACGTCGGGCCCGATGCCGCCGAGCGCGCCGTCGCGGATGATCCCGTCCTTGTCGATCCAGAAATGGACGGGCAGAGCGACCGCTCCCCATCGATCCGCGGCCGAGCCGACGGCGTCGAGGCCCAGCGGGAAGGTCGCACCAAGCTGCTCGGCGAAGGCGGCGATGGTGCCTGCGTCCTCCTTGACATCGATCGCCAGGATCACGACCCCCGAGCTGGCGTAGCGCGCTGCGAACCCGTTCATGAGCGGGAACTCGTCGAGAGACGGCTGGCAGTACGTCCCCATGAAGTTGACCCAGACCGGCTTCCCGCGCAGACCGGCGAGGTCGATGGTGCCCCCGCCGACCTTGGGCACGACCAAGGCGGGTGCCGCTTCGCCGAGGTGGAAGAGCCCGGTCGATCCGCCTGGACTCGACGACGGGGCTCCCGAAGGGGCGACGCCCGAGCCCGACGGCGTCGCCGACGTGACGGGGGCCGGTGTCGGGGTCCCGACGAGACCGCTCGACATCGACGGGGCCGGGGCCATGGTCGCGACCGCGACCGGGGGAGGCGCGATGGCGACGATCCCGCCGATCACGAGGACCGCAGCCAGCACGCCCGCGACGAGGCCGGCCAGGATGGACAGACGGGGCCACATGGAGGCGAGGGTACCAGTACGCTCGGTCGAGGGCGCGCCATGGCGGCCCACGCTACGATGCCGCTCCCATGTCCCGCCTGTTCGACGATCTGCGCACGCGCGTGCTGCCGGCCATCCTCACCGCGTTCGGCGTGACGATCCTATCGGCGGGGTTGCTGACCTACTCGGTGCCCGTCGACGCCGGCGTCGCCAGCCCGTCGGCGCCGCCGCCGTCCGCCGCTGTCATCGCGACACCGACGCCGCTCATCTCACTCCCTTCGATCGGGACAGCCAGCCTCGAACCATCGCCGTCGCCCTCGCCGTCGCCGCCGGCGGACCGGGTGGCGACCCGCGTCCGCATCTCCGGCCTCGGGATCGATCTGCCGGTCGTCAAGGGCACCACCACGTACCCCCTGTGCAACGTGGCGATGTACCTCGTGGCGCCGGGCCTGTCCCAGCCGGGCTTCGGGCGGGCGACCTACATCTATGCGCACGCTCGGGAGGGCATGTTCCTGCCCCTCCTGCGGACCTTCTCGCGCGACCAGCGAGGCCTCGAGGTGGAGGTCTGGACGAGCGACGACGTCCACTTCACGTACCAGATCAGTGAAGTCCGGCGCGCGCAGACCAGCCTCAAGGCGCCGATGTCGGCGACGACCGAGCAACTGTGGCTGCAGACGTCGGAGGGGCCCAAGGGGACCGTCGGCAAGACCCAGGTCGTGGCCACGTTCGTGTCGTCGGAGCCGGCCAGCCACGTGGCGGCCCATCCCCGCCCGCGACCCGTCGTCTGCGGTTGAGCGCCCGCTAGATCCAGTCGATCCGGCGCAGGATGAACGCGGCGCCGGACGCCAATGCGACCGTCGCCCCGGCGACGAACCAGAAGCCGCCGGCCTCGCTGCCGGCGAAGGCCGTCCCCGCCTCGCTCATCCCGAAGATGCCGGCCACCGCGCCGATCCCGGCGAGGATGACCGTCACGCCGGTGAGGCGCTTCATGATCACGGAGAGGTTGTTGTTGACCTGGGTGAGGTACACGTCGAGCGTCGACGAGGCAAGCTCGCGGTAGTTGTCCATCTCGTCGGTCAGGCGGATGACGTGGTCGTACACGTCCCGGAAGTAGACCAGCTCCTCCGCATCGATCAGGGTCAGCTCGCGGTTGGTCAGCTGGTTGAACACCTCGCGCGTCGGACTGGCCGCCCGACGGACATCGATGAGCTCGCGCTTGAGCGAGAAGAGTCGTTCCAGCGTGTCCGGCGTGGCTCTCGCGATCACCGCATCCTGCACGGCGTCGATCGCGTCGCCGAGGCGATCGGCGTACGGGAAGTAGCCGTCGACGATGTCGTCGCCGATCGCCCACAGCAGGTGGTCGGGACCGTGGGCCAGGATCCCATCGAGCCCCGAACGGAGATGGTGCGACGAGCGCGGGTCCCAATCGCGGTCGTGGACCGTGAACAGATACCCGAGTCCGAGGACGAGGTCGACCTCGAAGATCCGCGGCCGATCCTCCCGGTCGAGCGCGAACAGGACGATGTGGACGACGCCGTCGGTCGTCTCGATCTTGGCACGCTGGTTGCCCTCGAGAACGTCCTCGACGATCAGCGGGTGCAGGCCGAGGATCGAGCCGATGGCCTCCACCTGTTCGGGCGACGGGGCGGCCATGTCCACCCAGACGGCCGCATCCTTCGTGGCAAGGGCGCCCGACAACGCCTTGACCGCGGCGTCGCCCTCCGTCTCGCGCAGCGTGCCGTCGACCATCGCCGCGACCCGGATGACGCCGGGCGGGCCCCCGGAGGCCGGCGAATGGCGGCTGGCGACCGGCTCGCCGAGTCGGCGGGAGGCGTGATCAGAGGATGAGTTCGGGTTCGGGTGCGCCATCGCCGGCCAGCATACGCGCCGACCGGGCGCGTCGGTTCCCGCCACCCCCGAGGGCCAACGCCGGGACGGCACAGACGAGGGTCACGACGGCCGCGACGTCGAACAATCCGACCATGATCGACGCGGCCTCGCCGGACGCCCAGCGCTCCAGGGCACCGACCACCAGCGGGTCCTTGAGTGGGCGGTCGCGCAGCACCTCGGGTACGTACGCGCGGTACGAATCGGGGCTCGCGTACACCTGCGCCGAGAGGCGGTCGATGGTCGTCGAGCCGTACGCGGTCAGCACCGCCAGGCCCACCGCCATCCCGACCATCCGGGCAACCGTGACGACCGAGGACGCCGCTCCGAAGGCGGCTGGGCCCGCCGCTTCCACGGCGGCGGTCGAGCGCGGCGTCACCGACAGGCCGAAGCCGGAACCGAACACGGCCAGGCCTGCGGCCGCCTCGACGATCGACGTGTCCGGCGTCCAGCGCGACATCGCGGCCAGGCCCAGCGCGCTCATCGCCAGGCCGAGCAGGGTCACCGCCCGGTAGCTCGCGACCCGCACCGCGAATCCCGAGACCAGTGCACCCAACGCCGTCGCACCGGCCAGTGCCCCGAGCGCCAGCCGCTGCTCGTCGGGCCCGCCGTACAGCACGCGGTCGACGAAGACCGCCGCACCGATGATCGCCGTCGCGAACGCATATCCGGTCAGGAGCGACACCGCGGCAGCCGCGCTGAAGCCTCTGTCCCCGAACAGCCGGACGTCGAGGAACGGGTCGGCGGTCCGTGCGGCGCGGACGATGGCGATGAGCGTCGCAACGACGGCGACCGCCGCGAGGATGGCCGACAGGGCCGGCGGGGCGACGCCCCCTTGCCCGCTGCCGGCAGCTCCGAGGAGGGTCAGAGCGATGAGTCCGGACCCCAACGCCAGGCCGAAGATGACGGCGCCGACCAGATCGAGCCGGCCATCACGGCGGGGCGTGTCCCAGCCTGGGGACACGGACCAGGCGAGGATCGTCGCGACGACTGCGACCGGCACGTTCGCGAAGAAGATCCAGCGCCAGGCCGGCGCGATGACCTCGGCAAGGGGGGAGGTCGCCAAGGCGGTCCCGGCCAGGGCGACGTCGGGGTGGACGCCCGAGAGGATGGCTGCGCCGAGGAACGGACCGGCCGCCATCCCCAGGAATGTCAGTGCCCCGATCACGCCGAGCGCCCGTGCCCGCGCATGGTCGTCGAACAGATGCGCGGCGGCCGCCGTCCCGACCGGGACCAGGACGCCACCGCCGACGGCCTGGACCACCCGGGCGGCGATCAGCTGGTCGAGATCCTGAGCGAGACCGGCCAGCAGCGATCCGATGGTAAAGATGGCCAGGGCCCCGAGGAACGCACGCCGCACGCCCCACAGGTCCGCCAGGTGTCCGGCCAGGGGCATCATCAGGATGTAGACCAGCAGATACGCGTTGATGATCCAACTGGCCTTGCGGAGCTCGACCCAGGCCGACGACCCGCTGGCAGCCACGAGATCGGCCAGGATCGAGGGGAGCGCGACGGCCGTGATCATGAGCTCCAGGCCGGCCAGGAACACGCCGGCACCGAAGACGACGAGCAGCACGGCGGCCGATCGACGGTCCATCGGGCGAGTCTAGCGGGGCCGTCGCGGACGGCCCCGCGGTCAGCCGGGTGGTCCGCCGTCCGGGTAGAAACGTTCCGCCGACCCGAGCCGGTGGAACGCCCCGGTCGAGTGCCCTCCGACGACCAGCACCGAGCCGTCGGCCAGGGTCAAGGCGGCATGCCCGTAGCGCGCGGTGGCCATGCTGGGCGCTGGCGACCATGTGTCGGTCGCCGGGTCATAGATCTCCGCCGTCGCAAGAGGGTAGAACGCCCGATCCGGGGCTGAGCCACCCGTAACCAGCACGCGGCCGTCCGACAGGAGAGTGACCCCCCGATCCGTTCGGGCTTCCGACATCGGGGTGGCGGTGCTCCAGCGGCCCGTGGCCGGGTCGAAGATCTCGGCGGTCGGCAGCTCGCGCCACCCGAAGCTATGCGCCCCACCGACGACCAGCACGCGTCCGTCTGCCAGGCGGAGTGCCGAAGCGTCTGCCCGCGCCCGGGTCATCCGTCCCGTCCCCGTCCAGCGCCCGGTCGCCGGGTCGTAGAGCTCCGCCGTGGCGGTCGGCTGGTTGTGACGGTCGTTGCCGCCGGCCATCAGCACGCGGCCGTCGGCGAGGGTCACGAGGGGCGTGACGCCGAACCGGAAGCGCCGCGGGCTTTCGGTCATCGACCAACGACCTGTGACCGGGTCGTAGATCTCGGCCGTCATCGCCACGCCACCGACGCCAACGTCGCCGCCGACGACGAGGATGCGTCCATCCTGCAGCACTGCGGCGCGGGCATTCTCTCGCGCACGACGCATGGACGCGCCCATCGACCAGCGGCCCGAGGCCGGGTCGAAGATCTCGGTCGTCGCCCGATCGCGGTCGTCGTAGGACCCGCCGGCGACCAGCACGCGGCCGTCGGGTAGCGGTGCCGCGATCTGGCCGGATCGCTCGTGGGCCAGCTTCCCGGTCGCGGTCCACATGCCCCCGATCGGGTCGTACAGGTCGGCGCCCTCGCCGCCCACACCGCCGACCACCAGGACCCGCCCGTCGTTGAGCGTGATCGCGGAGAGCCCTGGGCCACGGACGTGCCATCGGCCGGCCACCATGGTCCCGGCAGACACCCAGGCTGCGGGGCCAGGCAGGACCGGGGAAACGATGGGCGTGACCGGTCGGGCGATCGGCGCCCACGTCCGGCCGCCGTCGGTCGTTGCCTCCAAGATGGTCTCTGAGTCGTCGCCGGAGCAGTAGCCGGTCGGCACGGCGCCCGTCCAGCGGCCCGTCCGGCAGCTCATCGACGCCCAGCCGACGTCGACCGAGGCGAACGTCGCGGCCTGGAGCCCGAGCCCGGGCTGCGAGCCGACACCCTTCACCCTCACGGTTCGCCAGTGCGCGCCCGCGTCGACGGTCGATCGGAACGCGGACCCCTCCGCGACCTGGAAGACCCACTCGGTCGGCGAGATGAAGTCGGCGTCCTGCAGGTCCACGCCGCGTGGCAGCGCGCGGACGAGCTGCCACGTGACACCTCGATCGCCGCTGCGCCAGACCGAACCGCGGTTGCCGGCCTGGATGGCCATCTGCAGGACACCATCACCCTCGACCGCGATCTGGGCGATCCACTTCTGGACGTCCCTCGGCGTCACGTCGCTGATCGGATACGAGCGCGTGAGCCAGGTGACGCCGCCGTCCAGCGACATGACGAAGTCGTTGGACGGCTGGCCGTTCCCCGTACCTTGCAGGAGCACCAGGATCCCGCCCATCGGACGGTCGAGTTTGGTGATCCGGTTGGGTAGCCTCGGGATGCTGCCGCGTCTCGGCCCCGTCCACGTCTGACCGCCATCGGTCGTGGCGAACACCCAGATTCGAGTGTCGACCTGCCGGTCGTAGAAGATCGCGAACCCCTTCAGGGGCGTCTGGAAGGCGAGCGTCGGTCCGAAGCCGATCCGGTCATCCTGGATCGTCGCGGTCGTCCATGCTGCCCCGCCGGAGTGGGTCGCGGCGATGACCATCGGCATGCTGTCGGACGCCACGTAGGCTGTCTGGGCGTCGACCAGCGCGCTCGCCGTCGAGACCGTCCAGCCCACGGGACGGACGTCGCGCCAGGTCGTGCCGCCGTCGAGCGTCCGATAGATACCGGTAGCCGTCGCTGCCCAGCCCGCGCCATCACGCGCCAGCAGAAAGCCTTGGGTCGCCGCGAGGACCTCCTGGCCGATCGGCCGGGCCGGCCCGTCCTTGGGTGGGGTCGGCGGCTCCGCGCTCCGGGATGGCTCGGCAGGCGGCGCAGACGGTAACGCTGCCTGGGATGGAAGCGGCGTGACCGGCGGCTCGACCGTCGAGAGGCGCAGTAGCCCGGCGCCGGCAGCGATGGCGCCGCCGAGCAGGAGCGTGGCCGCGATCAGCAGCGTGAGACCGGGTCGCCGACCGGCGCGAGGCGCCGCCAGCGGATAGGTCGAGGGGATGGCAGCCAGCTGCTCGCGCAACGCCAGTGGGGCGATCGGTCGATCGCCGACCTCCGCGCGATACCACGCGCGCAGCCGCAGTTCGAGCTCGTCGTCGGTCATCGGTCCGGTCCTTCGTCGTCGGCCGCGTCGATCGCGAGGTGCAGCGCACGAAGTGCATAGTGCAGCCGCGACCGGACCGTGCCCGCCGGCACGCCCAGGCGGCCGGCGATGTCATCCACGGTCAAGTCGCGGTAAAAGCGCAACGCCACGACGATGCGATGGTCCGGCGACAGGGCGGCGATCGCGGCGCCGAGGACATCGCGGTCCTCGGTCTGGGCGAAGGGGTCGCCGGTCGCGATCGCGACTTCGCTCGAGATGTCGGTCGGACGCCGCTGGCCACTGCGCAGGCGATTTCGGCAGGTATTGACGATGATCCGATCGAACCACGCTTCGAACCGCGCCTGGTCACGGAGGGTCGCCCAGGCGCGCCAGGCGCTGAGGAACGCGTCGTGTGTCGCGTCCTGGGCGTCGGCGGGGTCGTGCAGGATGGCCCGCGCAAGGCCGTAGGCGCGGTCGAGGTGCTGGTCCGCCAGTCGGATGAAGGCCTCCGAGCGCGCGGCGTCGGCGCGTCCGGCCACCGGCGGGTGGTCCCGGAGCTCGATGACCTCGGACGATCGGTTCACGACGACATGACAATCCAGCAGCACCGAATGTTCAGCCATCCCGAGGTTGACACACGTTCGTCGCCCGCCTAGCATCAACGCCCGTTGATATCAACCATCGTTGATGCGACAGACCGACCCCACCCCCACGTCGGAGCGTCCCACCGAGTGCCCACCCCAGCCCGCTTCCGCTCGACGATCGCGTCGATCGTGCTCCAGCCAGAGGAGTTGCGCGAACTGCGCGCGTTCCACAAGGCCCTGGCCGATGTCAATCGGTTGCGGATCGTCCGCCGGCTCGCGGACGGGGAGGCGAGCGTGGCCGAGCTGATCGCCCATGTCGGGCTCAGCCAGCCGCTGGTCAGCCATCACCTGAAGCGGCTGCGGGTCGCCGGCCTGGTCGCCACGCGGCGGGTCGGCCGCGAGACCATCTGTACGCTCCGGCCCGAGGCGTTCGGTGAGGTCGCCGCGCGCGAGCGGGCCATCCTCGGGATCGCCAGCTGATGCTCTCGAACCAGGCCCGTGAGCGGGTCAAGAAGGCGTTCGAGCCGATCCCCGTCGCGCTCGGGCGGGTCGGCCTGACGCCCGATGCCCTCACCGTCATCGGATTCGGCATCACCGTCGTCGGCGCGTGGCTCCTCGGGCAGCAGCTCTGGCTCGCCGGCGGCGTCGTGGTCCTGCTGGGCGGCATCTTCGACATGTTCGACGGCACACTCGCCCGGGCGACCGGACGGGTCAGCCGCTGGGGCGCGTTCCTCGATTCGACGCTCGATAAGGGTGGCGAGATCATCGTCTACGTCGGGCTCGTTGCGGGCCTCCAGCAGGTCGGCTACCTCGACGCCCCGGTCTACGCCGTCGCGGCTCTGGGCGCGTCGGTGATGGTCAGCTATACCCGCGCGAGAGCGGAGGGTCTGGGCTTTTCGGCCGGGTCGGGCATGGCGGCGATCGGGATCATGCCCCGCGAGGTCCGACTCGTGGTGCTCACGGTCGGCCTGATGCTGGCCGGCCTGCTCGGCACCAGCCCGGACACGGGCGGATGCACGGACTGCGCTGGCGGGGCGGCCCTGCCGCTCGGGATGTTGGTCATCTTCGCCACCCTTGGGGTGATCGCGATCGGCGCGACGGCCACCACCGTCCAACGGATCATCCATGTGCACCGACAGGCCAGCGTGCCGGCTGAGCGCCGGCCCAGCGAACAGGAGCGATCGTGAGCAAGGACACCAACGGCAACGGGAAGAACGGTTCGACCCCGACGAACACGTGGGCGGGCGCCCGTCGGCGTGGCGACGGCAAGGTCCGGGTCGCGATCGTCGGCGTCGGCAACTGCGCGAGCAGTCTCGTGCAGGGCCGCTACTACTACGAGAATGCGGCCGTCGACGACTTCATCCCGGGGCTGATGCACGTGGACCTCGGTGGCTACCACGTCCGGGACATCGATTTCGTGGCGGCCTTCGACATCGACAAGAACAAGGTCGGCAAGGACCTCGGCGAGGCGATCTACGTCAAGCCCAACAACACGTACGTCTTCCAGCAGGTGGGCACGCTTGACGTCACGGTCCAGCGCGGGATGGTGCATGACGGCCTGGGCAAGTACCTGAGTCAGGTCATCGAGAAGGCCCCGGGTGAGACGGCCGATATCGTCGGCATCCTCAAGGAACGCGAGGTCGACGTGATGGTCTCCTACCTGCCCGTGGGCAGCGAGGAGGCGACGAAGTGGTACGCGGAGCAGGCACTCCGGGCAGGCGTCGGCTTCGTCAACGCGATCCCTGTGTTCATCGGTCGCGAGCCCTACTGGCAGCGTCGCTTCGCCGAGGAGGGCCTGCCGCTGATCGGTGACGACATCAAGAGCCAGGTCGGCGCCACCATCAGCCATCGCGTGCTCACCCGCCTGTTCATGGATCGGGGCGTCCGGCTCGATCGGACGTACCAGCTCAATTTCGGCGGGAACACCGACTTCCTGAACATGCTCGAACGCGAGCGCCTCGAGTCCAAGAAGATCAGCAAGACCAACGCCGTCACGTCGATGCTCGATTACGAGCTCGACCCGGATGACGTCCACGTCGGCCCGAGCGATCACGTGCCGTGGCTGCTCGACCGGAAGTGGTGCTACATCCGGATGGAGGGCACGACCTTCGGTGACGTGCCGCTCAACGCCGAGCTCAAGCTCGAGGTCTGGGACTCGCCGAATTCGGCGGGCGTCATCACCGACGCCATCCGCTGCCTGAAGCTCGGCCTCGACCGCGGCCTCAAGGGCACCCTCGTCGCCCCATCGGCCTACTTCATGAAGAGCCCGCCGCGCCAGATCCCCGACGACGTCGGTCGCGAGCGCGTCGAAGCCTTCATCCGCGGTGATGACGACGAGACCCTGGTCGGGACGGAGAAGCCGGCCGCGCGACAGCTCCGCCGCCTCGCCGGCACGAAGGCCCGGGTCGCGAGCAGCTCCGCCCGGTGACGTCGGGCGACCACCCGCGACCGGCCCCGACGGGCACGTCGACCCGGGAGCGCCGGCTCGAGGCACCGCACCGCCGTGGTGGCGCTAGTCCGCGCCTCGTGGAGCGGCTGGCCGTTCTGGGCTATCGGGCGACGTCGTGGCTCCTCGCGTCACTGCCACCAGGGCCCTCGGAGGCCGTGATCGGCCGGTTCTCGCAGCTGTCCTACCTCGCCTGGCCGACCAAGCGACGCTGGGTGGACCGCAACTTCGCGCATGTCCTCGGGCTGCCGCCCGATCACCATCGCGTCCGCGATGAGGCCCTGCGGGCCTATCGCGGCTATGGCCGCTACCTGGTGGAATTGATGCGTCTGCCGTCGCGACCGACCGAGGAACTCGTCGCGCGCGTCCCGGACATCGATATCGACGAGGTGCGCCGACTGTGGCGCGAGACGCCTGGCGGGGGCGGGCTCATCTTCGCGGTCGGCCACGTCGGGAACAACGAGGCCGTCGCGGCCGCCATCGCCCATCACGACATGCCGATCAGCGTGGTCGCCGACGATTCGGCGTTCCCCGAGATCTTCGAGATCCTCCGGCGTCAGCGCGAGTCGTGGGGTGTGAAGGTCATCGCCTGGCGCAACCTGCGTGAGATCTTCGGGGTCCTGCGTCGCCGGGAGATGCTGGCGCTCCTGGTCGACTGGGGCTACCGCTCGGACGGCATCCCGGTCCGCCTGTTCGGGCACTGGACGGCGCTGCCGGCCGGTCCGGCCACGCTTGCCGCAAAGACCGGCTCGCGGATCCTGCCCATCACCATCCGGCGCCAGCCGGACGACACGTTCCATGTCTCCTGGCCAGCCCCGATCGATCTCACCTCGAACGACCCCGCCGAACTGCAGCGGGCGACCCAGAGCATGGCCGACGCGCTGGCGACGACGATCGCGGCCGCTCCTGACCAGTGGTACAGCTTCAAGCCGATCTGGCCGGCCACGGCCGACGAGGCGGCCGACCTCGAGCGCCGGGCCGGCCTGATGCAGTCCGGCGTCCCCGATCCAGGTCCGAGCCCGGAGTTCGGCTGACCGTGCCGCCGCTCGGTCGTCGATGGCGAGGTCGCGCGCTGCGTAGCCTGTCGTGGCTCGCCTGCCACCTGCCGGAACGGCCGCTCATCGCGCTGGCCGAGTCGGCGGGGGAGCTCTGGTACCGAGTGGCCCCGGCGAGGGCAGGCCAGGCTCGGCGCAACCTGCGGCGGGTCGCGGGGTGGCTCGAAGCACACGATCTGGGGCCCGTGCGGGCACGAGCGGCGGCGCATGACCCGCAGGCTCTGGAACGGCTGGTCCGCGCCTCCTTCCGTCACGCCGCGCGCTACTACCTCGAAGTCGCGCGGACCCCGGCGCTGCGCGCCGCGGACGTCGATCGGGCCATCACCATCGAGACCACGGATCTGGTCGAGGCGGCCTTCACGCCCGGGCGGGCGTCGATCTTCATCGGGCTGCATTTCGGATCGCTCGAACTGCCCGCCCTCTATCTCGCGTCACGAGTCGGCGACGCGGTCGCACCGATGGAGACCATCGATGATCCCGAGCTGCAGGACTGGTTCATCCGGACCCGCGGCGCCGCGGGCGTTCGGATCGTCGGGCTCCGCGAGGCTCGTCGCGAGCTCACGACGGCCCTCCGGGACGGGATCAGCGTCGGCCTGGTCGGGGACCGCGATCTCACGGGCGGGGGGATCACCGTGGACCTGTTCGGAGCACCTGCCAGCCTGCCCCTCGGCCCGGCCCTGCTCACCGTCGAGACCGGCGCCCCGGCATACGTGGTGGCGGTCCGGCGTACGACGCCTGGTCGGTACATCGGGCGACTCGTGGCCATCGACGTGCCGGTGAGCGGGTCACGACGGGAGCGGGCGACCGCCACGACCGTGGCCGTGGCACGGGCGTTCGAGCTCGTCGTGGCCGATGCGCCCGAACAGTGGTGGTCGGTGTTCTTCCCGATCTGGCCGGACCTCGAGGCGAGCGCATGACGGTTCGGACCGGGCGGGCGGACCTGCACATCCACACGGTCGCGTCGGACGGCACGGCCGACGTGGTATCGATCGTCGAGCGTGCCGGGCGATCCGACCTCGACGTGATCGCCATCACCGACCATGAACGGATCGACGCGGCGATCGCCGGCCGGGCGATCGCGCGGGACCGCGGTCTCTCGGTCGAGGTGGTCGTGGGCGAAGAGGTCACGACGCTCGGCGGACACCTTCTGGCGCTGTTCATCGATCGCCGCATCGCGCCGTACCGGCCGCTCGGGCGCACGATCGCGGACGTCCATGACGCCGGCGGTATCGCGATCCCGGCCCATCCGCTCGTGCCGTACCCATTGTGCGCCCAGGGTTTCGTGCTCCGCCGACTCCTCGATGACCCGGATCCAGCGGTCCATCCGGACGCCATCGAGACGTTCAACCCGACGGCCCTCGGACGACCGTGGCACGATCGGGTGGTGCGTTTCGCGGATCGCCACGAGCTGGCCCACATCGGGGACAGCGACGCACACGCGCTCGAGGCGATCGGGTCGGGCTGGACGACGTTTCCCGGGCGCTCGGCGGTCGACCTGCGCGCCGCGATCGCCGCCCGCGCGACCGAGCACGGCGGAAGCTTCCACGGCGCGACCGGTCAGGTCGGCGTCTTCGGGCGGCAGCTGCGCAAGCGAGCGGTCGACGCGCGGGATGAGGTGGTCGGCCGGGTGCGCCGGTCCGGCACCGGACGGGATCACGGGTATCCCGGCGGTCGGGCCCGGCCGCCCCGCTTCGAGCGCGACGTCGAGCCGTGAAGATCGGCCTCGTCTGTCCGTACGTCTACCCGGCCAGCGGCGGGGTCGCCCAGCACGTCGGGTTCCTCTACGAGAACCTCCGCCAGCGGGGGCACGACGTCCGCATCCTGACCGCGAGCCACGGCCCGCAGCGGGCGTCCGAAGGCGACATCATCCGCCTCGGGGTCGGTTTCTCCGTACCGATCAACGCGTCGGTCGGCACGCTCACGTTCTCGCCCCGCTACCTCAGCCAGATCGGCCGGATGCTCGAGCGCGAGCAGTTCGACGTGCTCCATTTCCACGAGCCGTTCGTGCCGTTCCTGTCGCTGTTCCTGCTGCGCGAGTCCGACAGCGTCAACATCGCCACCTTCCACGCCTATGCCGGTTTCTCGCCGTCATACGAGTTCGGCAGTCGCGCCCTGCGCTGGCATGCGCGCAAGCTCCACGGCCGTATCGCGGTCAGCGCCGCGGCGCGCCACTTCATCGACCGCTTCTTTCCAGGCGACTACAAGGTCATCCCAAACGGGGTCGACGTGCCGCGCTTCGCCAACGCCGTCCCGATCGCCCGCTGGCAGGACGGCACGCCCAACGTGCTGTTCGTGGGTCGCCATGAGCCGCGAAAGGGCCTGCTCGACGCCCTCAAGGCGCACCGCATCCTCCGCAAGACCGGCGCCCGATCGCGGCTGCTGGTGGTCGGCAGTGGACCCCAGGAGCGCGAGGCCAGACGCTATGTGGCGACCCGTGGCCTGAATGGGGTCGAGTTCCTCGGCCGGGTCAGCGACACCGAGAAGGCCCAGCTGTTCAAGACAGCGGACGTGTACGTGTCGCCGGCGACCGGTGGCGAATCCTTCGGGATCGTCCTGTTGGAGGCGATGGCCGCAGGGACGCCGATCGTCTGCTCGGACATCCACGGCTACAAGGGGGTCGTGCGACGCGGTCGTGAAGGGCTGCTCGTCCCGCCGCGCGATCCGCGCGAGCTTGCCGTCGCCGTCGATCGCCTCCTGCGCGATCCGTCCCTGCGCGAGCAGATGAGCGCCGCCGGCCGGGAGCGCGCCGAAGAGTTCAGCTGGCCTCGAGTGACCGCCAAGGTGGAGGATTACTACGGGTTCGTGATCCGCCGACTGGCCGTCACCGGCTCGCTACCGTCCGGGTTCCGTGCGACGGTGCCTCAGGCTCCCCCACCGGTCCGGGCGAGGGCGCTCGAGTCGTCGTCGGAGGAGCCGCCAGTCCCGACGGCCGCCTTCGACTCGGCGAGGGCCAGCCGCCAGGTGGAGGCCGAGTAGGCGACCACCAGGCAGGTGACCGCGATGGCGAGCGTCAACACGGCGAACGCCGGGCTCAGGAGCGGGACTCCCGCCGTCCGCGGAGCGGTGTTGACCGGGAACTGGAACGCGTACAGGTAGGTCGGCAACACGCCCTGGTAGGCGTTCACCACGGCCGCCGGGAGCGGCAGCGCCGACAGGTTCGGATACCAGATCAGGAACCAGGCCACGCACGCGACCGCGAGACCGGCCGCGAAGCGCCGCCCATCGCGCGCCGCCAGGATCTGGCCCGCCAGGTAGAGCAGGGGCAGGAGGACGATCAGCGCGACCGGCTCGACCGGGATCCCGCGCCAGGTCAGCACGGCGACGTCCGGCAGGAACGTGACGCCGACGAACGCGGCGGCCACGGCAGCCGACCAGAGGACGCTGGCGCGCAACGGTCCGGCCGTCCACGGCGCGTCGGGATCCTCGGCGCTGCGCTGGAGCAGGCTCAGGCTGCGACCCAGGACGATCGCGCCGATCGCCACCACCGAGAGCAGGCCGATCGTGCGCACGGTCACGAGGACGTCCGGGATGACCGCCGGGCAGGCCTGTGAGCCCGGGTTCACGATGGTGACGCCGACGAGCGCGCAGAGGGGCCGCGAGAAGAGCCATAGGAGCGCCGGCGCGAGGACCGCACCGGCGCCGGCCAGACGCACCGCCAGCCAGGTCCGCCGCGAGGCCCCCTGCCAGAGCTCGGCCACGAGATAGGCCAGCGCGATGATCAGGAACGGCAGGGCCGTGTAGTAGTGGTACTGGAACGCTGCCCGGTCGATCCGTGCCCAGGGAACCCACTGACCGGCGAATGCGATGGCGACGAGGGCCAGGGCGAGGCTCCGGCGCCGGAAGGCCATCACCGACACGAACGCGACGGCCACGAGCCCGAACCACCAGATGACCAGGTTGCCCGAGTCGTAGATCGCGGCGCTCGTCCCGCCGGCCAGGCCCTCCTGGTAGAACCAGACGGGCTTGAGGTCGAAGGGGAACGCCCACCACGGCGACGACGCCGGGTGTGGTGTCGTCAGGTCGTTGTGATAGGCGTACATGGAGCGGGTGAGGTCCGCCAGCGTCTGGCCGGTGTGGCCCGCGGGGAAGCCCGGCCAGAGCCGGTGGCCACCGATCGCGGCCCACGGCAGGTAGCTCACCAGATAGACGGCCAGGGGGATCGCGATCAGCGACAGGGCGGCCCAGGCGAGCGGCAGCCCGAACCAGCGCCCGGGCAGGGCCCAACCGGTCGGCGGTGGCGCCGGCGGATCGAGGATCGCGGCGCTGCCCTCGAGCGAGTCTGCGACCGCAAGGGGCCCGTACCCGAGCGCCGCCCCGATCCGGAAGGCCGCGTACACGATGATCGAGCCAAGCGACGCGGCGATCGCCAGCAGTAACGGGGTCGCCGAGATCGGCCCGAGCACGATCGCGGTCCCGAGGTGGCCGGTCGCCAGGGCGCCGAAGAACAGCGCTGCCCCGGCCACGGTCGGGGCCGCGAGAGCGACCCACATCTCCTCGTCGGTCCAGGCGACCGGACGGAAGATCGCGACGATCACGGCCAGCAGCGTGAGGGCGATCATGATCGTCAGGAATGGCAGGTTACCGGCGCCTTGGCCGGTCGGCACGCTGATCGCAGCATGGCCCAGGACGGCGGTGATGGCCAACAACCCGAGTACCGCGACGACCCGGCCCAGCGCGCTGCGGACCAGCAGCAGCAGGACAAGCGCACCGATGGCATAGGCGGCTACCCATTTCGAGGCGAGTGCCAGGCCCAGCAACGACCCGACGATGGGCAGACCGACCCAGAACGCGGCTCGGCTGCGCCACCAGCCGGTCCAGATGGCGGCGAAGAGCGCGTAGGCGGCCACGATGAAGAGGCCGACGTACACGTCGTTCATGCCGATCCGCGCCTGGACGAAGGTCATCCCGTCGACCAGCGTGAAGAGCGCCACGAGGCCGGCCACCAGGCGGCGGCGGAACAGGATGCGCGTGAGCAGATACAGCGCGACCGCCGTCAGCACTCCCGCGATGACGCCGGGCAGACGCCAGGCGAAGGCATGCGATCCGACATCGATCGAGGCCACGCGCCCGCCCGTGTCGGCGACGAGGAGCTGTTCGCGGTCCTCGCTCGGGTACGCCGAATCCACGTCCATCGCCCAGCCGGCCGGCACGAATCCGTATGGCAGCGCCGCATCGGTATAGACGGCGTTCGCGTGCGGTTCGATCACGTACACCGTCCAGCCCGACGCCCCGTGCGGAGCCTGCCCGAGGATGTGCACCTCCTGGCTGGCTTCGTCGTAGGCGACGCGTGTCCCGGGGCCCGGCAACGGATGACGCCCGAGATCGACCGGACCGTCGGCCGTGTCATCCCCGGCGATCTTGATGACCTCGTAGCCAGGGGCGGCCGCGGACCCGACCGTCGCGTACAGCTTCAGCTGGTCGATCCCCGTCACGACGCCCAAGCCGTGTGCCCCGCCATCGAGGCTGATCGAGCTCGCCAGGGCGGTGGTCGTAGGATCGATGACCGCGATGCCCTCGACGGTCGCAAGCGCGACGCGGGGCAGGTCGACGATGCTCACCCCGGGCAGTCGCCCGTCGGCGATCGCCGCGTCCACCTTCTTGCGCGTCTCGCCGCTGCCCGGGCTACCGAGGAGCACCGTGGCATCGGGCGCCGCGTTCGTCAGGCGAGCCTCGATCTCTGCGGCCTCCGTTCCGAGGATCCCCGCCAGCGTCGATGCGACGGCGGCCGGGTCGTCGATGGCTGCCCGGTCGGCGCTCAGGTTCGGACCGCTTCCGGCGGGGGCGAGGTCGGCGATCCCGTCGTAGTCGCCCGTGCCGAGGATGTCGCCGCTCGCCGCGTCGACCGACGTGATCGACTGGTCGGACGCTCCGAGGATGGTGGTCCCGTCGTCGGTGACGAGGAGATGGGCGATCGGATGGCCGACGTCGGCCAGGGGCGTCAGGCTCAGCGGCGCGGCCGCCGAGTCGGAGGCCTCGATCGCATCGAGATCGATCGTCGAGATCGCACCGGATCCATCGGCGGCGACGAGCCGGGCACCCGTCTCGTCGACCGCCAGTGCCGTGATGCCACGCGCATCGATCGTCCGAATCGTGTCTCGGGTCCGGAGGTCCTCGACGAGGATGCCCGTATCGGTCGCGAGGTAGACCCGCTCCCCGGTGGACGACGAGGCGTCCGTGGCGACACGGCGATGCTCGATCGCGACCGCCCGGACCGGTGCGCCCAGGTCGCTCATCGCCTCGACGTGGTCGCCGCCCCAGAGCACGAGCCCGGCGGCCATCGCGTACTTGGCCAGATGCGGATGGGTCCACTCATAGATGTCGTGGTCCTCGCCGTATCGCCACGACTGGAGGAATTCGGTCGCGGTCCGGGCGTGGTACACCTCATCGAAGTGCATCTGGTAGGGCTCGGCGAGGCGGAACAGGCGGAGCCCGAGGGTCGACAGCAGCACGACCACGAGCAGCCAGACATCCAGCCGATCGAGCCGGCCGCCTCCTTCGTGACGAAGCGTGGCGGTCCGGTCGGCCCGGAACGGCGCCGCTCGCAGGCGATCAGCCACCCATCCGGTCAGGCCGACCTCGTCGAGTGACGGCCGATCGGACCAGGTGGGCAGGCTCGCCCCCGCCCGAAAGGGCCCCAGCATGGCCCCGCTCCGGATGCGGCCGATGGCTGTCACCGGCGTCACCGCTGCGGTGGCCGTGCCGGCGGAGGACGCGACCGCGGCAGGCGACACCGGACTCGGCGAGCCCCCGGTCAGCCGTCCAGCCAGGCCCGGCCGTCCGATCCGCAACACTCCGTCACCGGAGGTCGCTTCGTCCGACAGCCGACCCGCGGCCGGCGCTCGCACCTGCAACCAGACCCACACTGCGGTCACGCTATGGAGCAGGACCACGATGATCACGCCGGCTTCGGAGCGGATCAGGTCGCCGATGCCGAGCCAGTCGCGCACCGGGTTGGTCAGCGGATCGTCGGGCGGATAGAGCGTCGTGAGCACGACGTACAGGTTCAGGAATGTCGCGATCGATAGCAGCAGGTAGGCCAGGCGCCACCGCGGCGACACGGCCAACAGGATCGCGCCCAACGCGAAGAACGGGAAGCCGTAGCGCTCGTGGACGCGGGTGGGGGCCGCGAAGAACGCCAGTGCCACGATGGCCAGCCCCACCAGCAGCGTCAGTCGGTCGGGTCGGCGCCAGATCACGATGAGGACCGTGACCATCACCAGGAGCAGCAGGACGGCCCCGATCGCGGCCGCCGGGATCGGCCCGTACTGGGCGATGCCGGCACCGCACCGATCGGCCGCGGTCGCGGCCGCATCGCAGACCCACTGGCCGCCGTGCGCCAGGCTCACCCCGAGGTCGCCCGGGACGAGCGCCCAGGCGTTGTAGGCATTGACCGTGAGGTAGGGATACCCGGCACCTGCGACGGCGACCTGGTCGAGCAGGCCCGAGTGCAGGAACGGCGGCGTCGGCACGAGGTCGATGACCGACAGCCCGAACGGGAAGCACAGGACCACGGCGGTCAGATACCCAGCGAGCCCCGTCCGGAGCACGCGGAGCGGCTCCCGCCGCGATCGCCGGAAGGCGATGAGGGCCACGATCGGGATCAGGATCCCGAGCTGGGGCTTGATGACCGCCGCGATGACCGCGAACACGGCCGACTGGGCCGGCTGATCGCGCCACAGCGCCCGCAGGCCGAGCAGGAGGAACATGAGGCCGAACGAGTCGACCTGGCCCCAGACGACGTTGTCGAACCAGAAGACCGGGTTGACCATGACCGCCGTCGCGCCGATCAGCGCGGATCGCTCGCTCCCGCCCAGCTCCCGGACCATCGACCAGACGAGGTACGCGACCCCGAGATCGGCCAGGACCGGCGGGATCTTGATCAGGTCACCGACGCCGCCCAGCCACGATCCGACGGTCCCGACCAGCCACAGCACGTACATGTAGCCCGGCGGATAGTCGTGGAAGAAGGGCCGAGCGTAGAAGCCGCCCACTCCGTTACGTGCCAGATCCGCCGCCCAGGCCCGGAAGGATGCGAGATCCGTATCGAACCCCGCGCCCGGGAGCAGGTATAAAAGGACGAGCCGGAGCGCGAGTCCCAGGACGAGGACGATCAGGATCGCGCCGACGGCCCCTCCGATCCCGGTCGACCGAGGCGGCGCTCCCGTGCCTCGCTCGTCTGCGCCGGGGTCGGGGCCAATCACCAGGGAGACGGCTCCTGCATGAGCGTGGAAGGTGGACCGGAGCGTAGCACAGGGTCCGTCCCGCGACCCCTGGCCCGGACCGGGCGAGGGCGACGCCCCCGGCAAGCCGTGGGCGAGCATCGCGCTGGGGCTGGCACTGGCGCTCCTGGTGGTCGTGGTCGATCGCGCGATCCAGGTCGAGCGGTTCTACGACCATTTCGTGTGGCAGGCGGCGGCCTTCCTCGAGGGCCAGGCTGGGATCCGCTACCCCGTCCTCGCGAGTGCCGACCGACCCGGGAACTGGTTCTTCCAGGACGTCCTTCCGATCGCATCGCCCGACGGGGTGTCGCGCGCCCTGATCCCGTTCCCGCCGCTGCCCGCCATCGTGCTGGTGCCGTTCGTGGCGGTGTTCGGCATGACCGTCGACGACCAGCTGGTGTTCACCCTCATCGCCGGCAGCGACGTCGCCCTGTGCTGGTGGATGCTCGGCCGCCTCCGAGTGTCGGGCCGGACCCGGCTGCTGACCACGATCTTCTTCGCGTTCGGCACGGTCTTCTGGTACGCCGCCGAGGTCGCGACGACCTGGTATCAGGCGCACATCGTCGCGGTCGGGCTCAGCCTGGCGGCGACAGGGCTTGCGTTGGCGCCGGCGGGTGAGCGGGGCCATGGGCCGGGGCGGCGGGTCGATCGTCGCGGTCTCGCGGCGGGGTTGCTGATCGGGCTGGCCGCCACGGCCCGCCTGACCGTGATCCTGGCCGTACCGTTCTTCCTGCTGGTCGGACCGAGGCTGGGGCGCGGAGCGTGGCGCGGATCGGTGCTGATCGGCGCTGCCATCCCGGTGGCCGCCCTGCTCGCGTACAACGTCGCGACCACCGGCCAGGTGTTCCACCCGGCCTACGACCACCTCTACCAGCTCGAGGCCCGGGCCTATCACGCCCTCGGGTACCGAACGGATTGGGCCGCGGAGGATCCACGGTACGTGCCGCAGAACCTGGCGATCATGCTGGCGAGCGCACCGGAGATCCTGCCCGACCATCTGCGCGATACGCTCGGCACGATGGACACGCCCCTGTGCACCGCGCCCGGCGCCGGCCGCGGCCTGTTCGACCTCGACTGCCCGCTCGCCGTTCCCCGCGATATCGGGATGAGCGTGCTGCTGACGAGCCCGGCGTTCCTGCTCATGATCCCGGCGGTCACGACTCGGCGGCGCCGCCGGCTCGTCGCGGCCGCCGCATCCGCGATCGTCCTCGTCTCGCTGGTGAACCTCGCCCATTTCAGCCAGGGTTGGGTCCAGTTCGGCTACCGGTTCAGCAACGACGTCATCCCGTTCGCGCTGGTCCTCGTCGCCCTGGGCATCGACCAGTGGACGACCCGCGATGACGGTGGGCGACCAGAACACCGCCTCCATATGGGGCTGACGGTCGCGTTGATCGGCTTGTCGGTCGCGATCAACGCCTGGGGCATCGCCTGGAGCCGGATCCTCGGATGGTGACGGGGTTCGTGCGGAGGCTGGCGCCGGTCGTCGTGGGGGTCATCAGCCTCGCAGCGAACCGCCTCGCCCTCTTGCCAGGCCCCGCGTTCTGGGACACGGGCGAGCTCCAGGCGGTCGCCCCGCTGCTGGGTACGGCCCACTCGACGGGCTACCCGACGTACGTCCTCCTGGGCTTCGTCGCCAATCTCCTGCTCAGCCCGTTCGGCGAGCCCGCGTTCCGGATGAATCTGTTCGCGGCGATCTGTCTCGCGGTCGCCGCCGCCATCACGGTCGATCTCGGGCGTGCGCTGACCCGATCGACCGCGCTGGGGGTCGCGGCGGGCCTTGGTCTGGCTCTGACGACCATCGTCTGGCAGCTCGGCACCCACGCCGAGGCGCATACCCTGCACCTGGTGCTGGTCGCGCTGCTGGTGCGGCTGCTTGTTGCCTGGGAGGCCGCGGCCCGCCGCCAGCAACGCGGATACGGCTACGTGGACCCCGACCGATCGGCGGGGCGGGCCGATCGGCTCCTCATCCTCGCGACCGTCGTCTACGGGATCTCCGTCGGTAATCACTCATTGACGCTGCTCCTGGCGGCGCCGGTGGGCCTGTTCGTGCTGGCCGTCGATCCGGGCATCCTGCGCCGTCCCCGTCTGATCGCCACCGCGTGCCTCGTGCTCGCCGTGACGATCGTCCTCGTGTTCCTCGAGTTACCGCTCCGCGCCGGCCCGTTCCGGGCGCCGCTCGTCTACGGGCGACCCGACACCTGGGACGGCTTCTGGTACGTGGTGCTCGCGGAGCAGTTCCGCGCTGACCTGGTCGGGCCGTTCAGCGACCTGGCCCGCAAGATGGGTGCGCTGATCGACCTGACCTCGGCCGAGTTCGGGGCGCTCGCCATCCTCATCCCGGCGGGCTTCGTGGCGACCGTGGCGATGCGACCTCGCTACGCGCTCCTGTCCGGCAGCGCGGTCGCGCTGACCTGCTTCTTCGCGGCCTCGTACATCAATGGCGACATCGAGCGGTACTACGCGGTGCCGGTGCTGCTTGCGTGGACCTGGCTGGCGATGCTGGCGGCGGGGATCGCGCGGGCCCTCGGAGGCCTGGGCCGTGGCGGCGACAGCCTTCGGCACCGCGCCCCGAGCCAGCTGACGGTCGCATTGCTCGGCGTCGTGCTGCTGGTGCCGACCCTGACCGATCTCGTGCCCCGGTTCGCCGTCGTGGACCGGAGCCAGGACCGCGCTGCCCAGCGCTGGGTCGACGCCGCGTTCGAGGTGATGGCGCCCGGCGCGATGGTCGTGAGCTGGTGGAGCTACTCCACGGCCATGTGGTACGCGCAGTCGGTCGCCGGTGAGCGTCCCGACATCGATATCATCGATGACCGGACCCGCCTCGACCGCGATCTTGGAGACCTGCACCACGTGATCGATGCCAATCTGCCACGCCGCCCCGTATATGTGATCCGGGCCGATCCGGCCGAGATCGCCGACCTCACCGAGCGGTATCGACTCGAATACCAGCCCGTCCCGGGGGTCAGCCTGCTGGCTCGCGTGCTCGGGCCGCGGGTCACGAGCCCGTGACCGAGGTGTCGGTGGCGCGGGTCCCGCGCCTGTCGTACTTCTTCCCGGCCCACAACGAGGAGGCCAACATCGAGGGCCTCGTCGCGGAAGCGCTGGAGAGCCTGCCGGCCATCGCCGACGTCTTCGAGATCATCGCGGTCAACGACGGCTCGCGCGATCGGACGCAGGCGCTGGCCGACGAGCTCACCGCCCGCCATCCCGGCATCGTCCGGGCCGTCCACCATCCGACCAATCTCGGCTACGGTGCCGCGCTGCGGTCGGGCTTCGCCGCGGCCCGCTACGATCTCGTCGCGTTCACCGACGGAGATCGCCAGTTCCGGGTGGAGGACATCTCCCGGTTGACCGAGCGAGCGGCCCGCGCCGACGCCCCGGACATCGTCGTGGGGTACCGCATCCGCCGTGCGGATCCACTCGTTCGGACCCTGTATGCCCGCGCTTATCGGCTGGCCAACCGGATCTTCTACGGCCTGACCATCACCGACGTCGACTGCGCCTGCAAGCTCTTCCGACGGGCCGCGCTCGACGGCATCCGGGTCGAGTCCGGGGGGGCGTTCTTCTCCGCCGAGCTGTTGATCAAGGCGACCGCTGCCGGCCGGCGCCTCGCCGAGGTCGGCGTGCCGCACTATCCGCGGACGGCAGGCTCGCCCACTGGCGCGAAGCCCCGGGTGATCGCTCGGGCCGTCCGGGACTTCTGGCGGCTGCGACTGGCGATGTGGATCGACCGCAGCCGGGCCCTGACGCGTGGCGGGCCGATCGTCGGTCGCGCGTCGAACGACGACAGCGCGGGGGCCGACGCCCGCTAGCTCTGCCGGTCCTCCGCGTCGGGATCCACGTCGAGCGAGTTCACGAAATCGCGGAAGACGTCGAGCCTCGGGTCGACGATCTGCTCACCGGTCGATTCGAGCATCGCCCCGGTCTCGTCGCCTTCCTCACCAAGCCCGCCATCGGCGCCGAGGGCCGCCTGGTCGAGCACCGACGGGACAGCGAAGATCGGCGCGCCGACCCGGACCGCCAGCGCCAGTGCATCCGATGGCCGAGCATCCACCTCACCGACATGACCGTCCCGCTCGACGAACAGCCGTGCGTGGAAGGTCTCCTCGGACAGGTCGGAGATGATCACCCGGGCCACGCGCGCCTCGACCGCCTCGAGCGTGCTGGCGAACAGGTCGTGGGTCAGGGGCCGTTCCGGTGTGAGGCCCTGCAGACGCATCGCGATGGCGCTCGCTTCCCAGGGCCCGATCCAGATCGGCAGGTATCGCTCCCGACCCGCCTCTTTCAGGATGACCACATGGCGGCTCGAGAGCATGTGGACCCGGACGCTCTCGACGACCATCTCGACCAGCCCGTCGTCGACCATCGTCGGATTATCCCACGCGGCGACCGGCCGAACGGCTGCCGCCGAAGCCGCGCACCAGGAGCGCGACCACGGCGCCGAACACGAACCCGCCGATGTGGGCGAAGATCGCCACCCCGCCGGAGGCCGTCGTGGCACTGACCCCGAGCGACGCCAGGCCGTCGAGCAGCTGGAGGACGAACCAGAAGGCCAGGACGATGACCGCAGGCACGTCGATCAACTGGTAGAAGAAGACCAGGAACACCGCCGTGGTCACGCGGGCCCCGGGGAACAGCACGAGGTACGCCCCCAGGGTCGCCGCGATCGCTCCCGACGCACCGATGGTCGGGATCTGCGAGTCGGGACCGATCGCCACCTGGCTGAGCCCAGCCAGGATCCCGCCGACGAGATAGAAGGCGAGGAACGCAGCCCGCCCGAAGCGATCTTCGACGTTGTTGCCGAAGATCCACAGGAACAGCATGTTGCCCGCGATATGCAGCCAGCCGCCATGAAGGAACTGGCTCGTCACGAGGGTCAACGCCTCCTGCGACACGACCTGTCCGGCGGATAGCGCGCGGACGAGCTCGACCGGCACGATCCCCCAGCGCGCCACGAACCGGCCGAGCGCGTCCTCCCCGCCGTTCGCGGTGAGGCTCAGCTGGTAGGCGAAGACCGCGACGCAGGCCGCGATCAGGCTGAGGGTGACGACGGGCGTCCGCGACGTCGGGTTCGCGTCGCGGAGGGGGATCACGCCAGGCCTCGACCCGCTACGGCGCGGCGGATGGTGCCGTCGACGGCGGGACCGAGCCGCTCGGTGCGACCGCGCCGCTCGGCGTCGGCGAGCCAGACGCCCCAGGCACCGGCCCGGGTACGGCCTCGAGGACGGCCTGGTTCACGGCGTCCTTGGAGATCCAGACCAGGGTGGCGGGCGCCAGGTCGACCCCGGCGATGACGTAGAACCCGCGCAGGTCCGACCACCCGTCACCGTCGGCCAGTCGATACTGGTTCACGAAGTGGCCGCTCGCCTTGTCGTAGGCGAGGATCCGGGCGTTGGCCCGGTCGTAGGTGTAGACCTGACCCTTGTTGCGGTCCCCCGCCCCTGCCACCAGCAGGGCGTTCGGGGAGGGCCGCAGCAGCTCGTCGCCGGGGTCCGTCGCCTGCCAGGCGTCGCTCTTGCCGGACGTGAACCGGTCGAGTGCGCCACCCTCGATGACGTACATGTCGCCGTCGATGTAGAGCGAGGTCATCGTGTCGACGGCTCGCGCGGTCGACAGCCAGGCGGACGCCTTCGCCGGGAAGCCGCTCCCATCGTTGGCCGGCGGGTAATGGCGGATCTGTTGCTCCGACGGATCGACCACGTACAGGTTGTAGAGGCCACGCGTCTGGTCACGCAGGTACGTCCCGATGGCGGTGATGTCGTTGCCCCACTGCGAGGCGCCATTGACGTTGACCCGGTTGGTCGTGCCCTTGCCGGCATCGTTCGATGGGCGCCAGCGCCACAGCGCGTTCTTGTTGTCCAGGACGAGCAGGTCGCGGCCGCCGACGGCAAGGAACCGGGGGGTGCCGATGGCCCGACCCGCGCGCAGGATGACGGTGGCACGTTTGCGCTTCAGGTCAAGCCGGATGACCGACTTGGACGCTCGGTCGAGCACGTACGGTGCGTCGTCCGGGCCGCGGACGACCGCGCCGAGGTCGTAGGGAGGCTGGCCCTTCGCCGGCTTCAGCTGGAGGAGCGTGCTCGAGGCGACCTCCACGACGCCGTAGATCCGGTCCAGGCCGGCCACCACCCCCGTCCGGACCGGTTCGATCTCCCGGTCGCTGATGTGCGCCGCGGTCGCGGTCGTCAGCTGCTGGTAGGCGTCGGTCAGGAGTCGCAGCGCCTCGTTCCGATCCGAGTCGATGAGGTCGATGCCGGGGCCGCTCACCTGGGCGAGGTCCGCCTTGGCCCGCTCGATCGCGTCGCGGCCGGCATTGACCGATCCGATCGCCTGCTGCTGCCGCTGGCCACCGAAGGCCCATACCGACATGGCCAGGCCGCCGACCACGACGAGCAAGGCGATGAGCGCGATGGCCGCTCGGCGCTGGGTCTCGCGCCGGGACGCCAGCGGGGTCACCCGTCGGTACGCCGGTCGACGTCGCGGGAGGAGTTCCTGCAGTCGCCCGAGCAGTCCCTGCGCGGCGTTGCCGGCCACCGTCCGGGCGCTGCCGGCAGCGGCCGACACGGCGGCGCCCGCGGCCTGGACGTTGTCCGCCAGCGGGATGGGCGACCGGTCGGGTGCTCCGGCGAGGGGTTCGGCGGGCCGCACCGGGACCAGGGTCCGACCGCGCGACGTCGGCGCGACCTCGGTCGCCTCGAAGGCGATGGCGCCGTCGCTGCCCGCTCCCTCGGCGGCCCGGAACCGTTCATGGAGATGCTCCATGGCCGACTGCGGATGGAGCGTCAGCATCGCGTCCTTGAGCTCGTCGGCACCCAGGCGGGCGACGATGTTCGGGGAGATCAGGACCAGCGAATCGCCGACCGTGACCTCACCCCGCCAGACATCCGGCTCGAGGCCGTTCGACGGCAGCCCGCGCTCACGGTGTGGATCCGGCAGCGTCGACAGGCGGGCCTGGCGGATGAGGTACGCCTCTGACGGCCCGACCGTGGCCACGTACATCTCGTTGCCGCGCACGACCGCCACCCCGACCCCGATCGGGCCATTGTCGTTGGGTGACTTGAGGCCGAGCCGGTCGGCCTGGTGGATGAGTCGCTTGTTGGCGGTGGCGATGGCCTTCTGGAGGCAGACCCGGATGCCCGCCGATTCGTCGTAGTAGTACTCGTTGCGGATCGTCTCGGCGGCCAGCCGGGTCGCTTCGAGGGCGTGGCGCGAGCTGGTCCGTGACGTGACGAGCAGGTACAGGTTGCCCTTCGACCGCGCGACGGAACCGACGCTCGGCTCGACCACGACGAGCGTGTCGGGCGAATCGTCCAGGCGGTCGTGTTCGGCGACGATGCCGAGTTTCAGTTGGAGTCGGGCGGCCATGCGGGCCTCTCGATACGTGGACGGGCGACGGGACGGTCCCTACCCCGTGGTCGGCTGACACTCGCCCCGAGATGGCTGGCAGGTCGGTGGATTATACGCGGGGACCTTCGCGTCGGACGCGGACGCGCAGGTCGCGGATGCCCATCCCGCCGGGCGCCGCGGCGAAGGCCATGAGCAGTTCGCTCGATCGCAGGCGCAGTTCCTGGGCGACGATCGGGGCGTCCGCCTCGACGTCGATGGCGAAGCCCTCGAGTCGGATCACCCGGCAAGCGCCGACCGCCGCCGGCACCCGTTCGGCCACGATGGCCTGGAACGTAGCGATGGCCCTGGCCAGTCGCAGCTCGTCCTCGAGGCCGAGCGCGCGGGCGGCATCCGGGATGAGCTCCCCGATGCGCCGCATCGGGCGACGCCGCGGCCCGGTCATGCCTGGAGCGCCTCGGCCCGTCCGAGCGCCGCGCCGTCGGCAGCGGCCCGGACCTCCCAGCCGGTCGCGATGGCTCGCAGGCCCCGGTCGAGATCGTCGGGCGTCGTGGTCGTGACGAAGGCCTGAGGGAGCTCGGCGATCCTGCGGACCAGGTGGGCCCGGCGTGTGGGGTCGAGCTCGCTGAACACGTCGTCGAGCAGGAGCAGGGGCGGTCGCCCATCGAGCGCGGTCAACAGGTCCAACTCAGCCAGCTTGAACGCGAGGATGGCCGTCCGCTGCTGGCCCCGGGACGCGAAACCGCCCAGGTCTCGGCCGGCCAGGTCGAATGCGATGTCGTCGCGATGCGGTCCGATCACCGTCGAGCCGTTCCAGATCTCCTTCTCCGCGGTGTCAACGAGGCGGCGGGCCAGGGCGGCCCGCGGCGACTCCCCGGGCAGCGCTGGGGCGTTGGTCACGTAGCGCAACGTCAGGCCGCCATCGGCGGCCTCGTCGGGCGCGATCTCGCGGTGCGCCGCCGCGAGCGGACCGGCGAGCTCCGCCATGAGGCGCAAGCGCGCATCGACGACCCGTCCACCGGTCTCGAGGAACGTCTCGTCCCAGAAGCGGAGCTGGTCACGGGTCGCGGCCTCCTCGCGGATCGCGCGCAGGAGGCTGTTTCGCTGCTGCAGTGTCCGGCCGTAGGTCGCCAGGTCATCGGCGTAGCCCGGGCTGCGCGCGGCGGCCAGGCTGTCGATCGCCGCGCGACGCAGCGACGGCGATCCGACGACGAGGAGCATCTCCTCGGGCGCGAAGAGGACCACCCGAAGGTAACGCCCGAGTGCCGACGGGCGACGACCGACGCCGTTGACCCGGATGCGCTTGCGCCCGCCGTTGCCATCGACGCCGGAGCGCTGGACCGCCACCTCGAGCACGTCCGCCCCGACCTGGCCCTCGACCCGGGCGAGATCCCGACCCCAGCGGATGAGCTCGCCATCCGCGCTGGTCCGGTGCGATCGACCCCATCCGAGCAGGACGATCGCCTCGAGCAGGGACGTCTTGCCGGCCGCGTTCGGCCCCCAGATCAGCTGTGGCCCTGGGCCGAAGGAGGCATCGAGGGTGGCGTACCCGCGCAGGTCGAGCGCGGTCAGGGAATCGAGCGAGCCGATGCTACGAGGTCGTCCGGACGGGCATCACGACGTGGACATAGCGGTCGTCGCCGACCGGCTTGAACACGCCGGGGGAGAGCGGCCCGTTGAGCTCCAGCGCGAACTGGTCGGCAGACACGTTCGTCAGCACGTCGGCCAGATAGCGCGCGTTGAAGGCGATCGTCGTGCCGTCGCCCTCGACCGCGGCCTCGACCTGGCCGACATGGTCGCCGACCTCGGCATTGGCGCTCACCGTGACGCCGGAGTCGCCATCGCCACCGATCTGGAGCTTCACGATGTTGGCCGATTCATGGGCGATCAGCGCCGCCGGGCGGACCGCCCGCAGCAACTCCTCGCGATCGAGCACCGCGCGGGTCGCATGGGCCTGGGGCATCACCTGCTGGTAGTTCGGGAACTGCCCATCGATAAGGCGGCTGACGAGGTCGATCCCATCGAGGTGGAACAGGATCTGGTTCCGGCCGGCCGCGAGCATCACCTCGACCGGGTCGTCGATGTCGGCCAGGACGCGAGCCAGCTCATTGAGGGCGCGCGCCGGGATGACCACACTGGTCTCCGGCACGGGATCGAGGATCGGGACGGTCTTGACCGCGATCCGATAGTTGTCGGCCGCCGCCAGCGTGAGCTGATCACCCTCGAAGCGGGCCAGGACGCCGGTCAGGATCGGACGCGCCTCATCGCTGGCCGCCGCGAAGGCCGTCTCGGCCAGGGCCCTCCGCAACACGTTCTGAGCGATCCGGGTGGTCGGCCGGTCGCCGGCGGTCTGGATGGCCGGGAACTCCTCGGCGTCGATGCCCTTGATGTGGGTCTGGAAGCGGCCCGCCTTCAGCCGCAGGTCGTCACCCGTCCCGACTTCGAGCTCGACCTTGTCGCCGGCCGGCAGCGAATTGACGAGATCGGTCAGGAGCCGAGCGGGCACGGTGGTCGACCCGTCCTCGTCGATCTTGCCGGGGACCCAGTAGGTGATGCCGATCTCGAGGTTGGTGGCGGTCAGCTTGAGCCCGCCGTCCTCGGTCTTGAGCAGCACGTTGGCGAGCACCGGGAGCGTGCTTCGGCTGGAGACCGCCCGGCTCACGACGGACAGCCCGCGTGCCAGGTTCTCCTGCATGACCGAGAGTCTCACGTCGGGTTCACTCCATCTCGTGATCGCCCGGACCCGTGTCGGTGGACGGGAGGTCGGGGCGGACGATGGTCGTCCGCGAGCGAGCCCGACCGGGTCGCGTCAGGTCGTGGGTATCTTCTCTCTATCTTCTCACTCCGTCATCACCGTAGTCATGGTGTGGAGTCGGTGGACGACCACGCTCCGACGTGCGGCCGACGAGGGTGCATGGCCACGTCCGGTGTGTGGACGACGGGCCATTTCCGGGGACGCGGATGTCGATGGACTGGGGACGACTGATCGGTCCGAAACGGGAGCGTCGTGGGGTCGCTGCCGCATCCACAGTGCGACGGTCGGTCGTCCACGCCGCCCCCACCGTCCAGGACCCGTCGTCAACGTCGGTCGCCGGTCACTCGGCGTAGATGAGCTCCCGCACGGCGGCGATCTCCCGGCGGAGCTCGTCGTTATTGGCCACCTCGCGCGAGATCTTGTCGCAGGCGTGGAGCACGGTCGAATGGTCGCGGCCACCGAGCTCGGCGCCGATGCGCAGGAGGGACACGTCGGTCTCCTCGCGCATCAGGAACATGGCGATCTGCCGCGGCATGACGATCGCCTTGTCGCGCTTCTGGCCCTGGAGGGCGTCCATCGGGACACTGTAGTAGTCGGACACGGCGCGCGCGATGCGCTCAGGGGTGACCTGGCGTTTCTTCGGGTTGTAGAGGACGTTGGAGAGGACCGCCTGCGCGAGCTCGATGCTGATCGGCGTCGCGCCCATGCTCGCGAAGGCGACGATGCGATTGAGCGCGCCTTCGAGTTCCCGGATGTTCGATACGACCTTGCGCGCGATGAATTCCACGACGTCGGACGTGATCGGGACCGCTCCCTCCTCGGCCTTGGCGCGCAGGATGGCGATGCGCGTCTCGAGGTCCGGCGCGGTCAGGTCGGCGATGAGGCCCCATTCGAACCGACTGCGCAGCCGCTCCTCGAGGGTGAGGATGGCCTTCGGCGGTCGATCGGACGACAGCACGATCTGCTTGCCATCCTCGTGGATCGCGTTGAACGTGTGGAAGAACTCCTCCTGGGTCCGTTCCTTGTCCGCGATGAACTGGATGTCGTCGATGAGCAGCAGGTCGATGCGCCGATAGCGGCCGCGGAATTCGTCGATCTTGCCCTGCTGGATGCTGGTGATGAACTCATTGGTGAACTTCTCGGACGTGGCGTAGACGACCCGCTTGCGCGGAAAGCGGGCCATGACCTGGTTCCCGATGGCATGCATCAGGTGGGTTTTGCCCAGGCCGACGCCGCCATACAGGAACAGCGGGTTGTAGGCGTGCCCCGGCCGCTCCGCGACCGACAGGCTGGCGGCGTGGCCGAGCCGGTTGGCCGATCCGACGATGAAGTTCGAGAACGTGTAGCGCGGGTTGAGGTTGGTCGCACCGCCCTCGCCGCCGACCCGGCTGGGTTCGACGCGGACGTGCTGGCCGTTGGAGCTTGTTGCTGCCAGGGCGGCCGGATCGCCCGCGGTCGCCGGCTCGGGGTCGGCGCCATCCGACGGCCCGACGACGAATTCGACCTGGACGCTGTAGCCGACGATCCGGGCCAGGGTCTGGCTGATCAGCGACCGGTATCGAGACTCCAGCCAGTCCTTCGCGAAGCCGTTCGGGACGGCGATGCGGAAGCGTTGTTCGTCGACGTCGACCAGCCGCGTGTCACGCAGCCACGTCTCGTAGTTGGCCGGCGAGAGGGAAACCTGGAGCTCCCCGAGGGCGGCTCGCCAGACCTGCTTCGCGTCCATTCGTTCGATGGGACCTGCGTACAGTCGATACGGATAGATGAGTACGGACGCCGACGTGGCGACGGGGGCAGGGGGCGACGGGAACGTCCGATCCGACGTCGGTCCGACGGAGCCGGACGACCGCTGCCTGACCTCCTCCAGAGGCTTGCTGGCGTCTCCCGCGAACGTCTCCGGCGCCGAGGGCCCGGAGAGGATAGCACCGGCCGCGACGCCCTCGCAAGGCGATTCGCGCATACTCCCCGGGGGTATCCACGCTGGACCGCCTCGGCGGCCGCCTCGCGGAACGGCCGTTCTCGTTTGACACCCTTTCGAACGCCGACCTATCATCCCCCGGACGACGACGCGCCATGTGTCCATGAGTGGCACCGGCGCGTCTGCGTGCCTCTAGGAGAAGACGGAACGACCGTCCCCGAGGTCGGATCGAGAGGATCACAGGACCGTCCGCATGAAGCAGACCTATCAGCCCAAGAAGCGGCATCGCGCCAAGGAGCATGGGTTCCGGGCCCGGATGAAGACGACCGCGGGTCGACGCGTCCTTGCCACTCGCCGGGCTCGAGGTCGGAAGCGGCTGACAGTCTGACCGCCGGGCGCGGCAACCCGACGCCGCGGCTGGTGATGCTCTCCCGACCGCAGGACTTCGCGGCGATCCAGGCCACGGGTGCCACCCGCACCCACGCCCTGCTGTCCGCCAGGTTCCTGCGGACCGACCTCGAGACGACCCGCTTCGGGCTCTCGACCGGGCGCCGCCTCGGCGGGGCGGTCGTCCGGAACCGGGTCCGCCGTCGGATCCGCGAGGTGCTCAGGGTGATGGCGCCCTCGTTCCAGCCCGGCTGGGACGTCCTCATCATCGCCCGGCCGCCGATCGTCAAGGCCGACCACGACGCGCTGGTCGGAGCGTTGCACCGGACACTCGTGCGGGGCGGCGTCCTCGGAGGGACCAGTCGATGAAGGGGATCGGGATCGGGCTCATCAGGCTCTACCGCGTCGTCTTCGCCTGGCTGCCTCCGTCGTGCC
Organism: Candidatus Limnocylindrales bacterium; assembly: GCA_035688805.1. Classification (GTDB taxonomy): domain Bacteria; phylum Chloroflexota; class Limnocylindria; order Limnocylindrales; family CSP1-4; genus SPCO01. Next base: position 40,541 of record DASSMQ010000047.1, on the reverse strand, counting down.
GCTTCGAACCGACCTGTTCGCGCTACACCGAACAGGCCATCGAGAAGTACGGACTGATCAAGGGGAGCTGGATGGGCGCCAAACGGATCGCGCGATGTCATCCCTGGAACCCGGGTGGCTATGACCCGGTCCGATGAGCGCCTGGCCGAGCCCGTGAGGTCGGTGGCACGCATGAGGCCGGAGCACGCCGAGGCCGCGACGCCGGCGGGTCGCCTGGAGCGCCTGGCGCCGTTCGCGCTGATCGTCCTGTCGTTGGTGATCGTGGCTGCCTGCGTGCCGGGGTCGTCGGGCGGCGGATCAGGCGCACCGGCATCGGCAAGCCCGCACCCACCGCTGACGCCGGCCCCTCCAGGCGCCGATCCGATCAGCCTCCTGGCCTGGCTCTTCACGCCCGTCTTCCAGGCCATGTTCGTGATCATGATCGCCATCTACCAGTTCCTCGAGAACGTCGGGGTCCCGGGGGCCATCGCCTGGGCGATCGTGGTGCTGACCCTCATCGTCCGGGCCGTGCTCATCCCGCTCTACCGCAAGCAGCTCGTCTCGCAGCGACGGATGCAGCTGCTGCAGCCGGAGTTGCGCGAGATCCAACGGCGCTACAAGGGCGACTCGATGAAGGCCCGCGTCGCCCAGCAGGAGCTCATGCGGGAACGCGGCGTCAACGTCCTCGCCGGCTGCCTGCCCTTGCTGCTCCAGCTGCCCCTGCTGTTCATCATGTATTCGGTCATCCAGAACGGACTGACCAACCAGGACCCGCGGGCCATGTTGAACGTTTTCGGGGTCCAGCTCGTCGACCTGAAGTGCCACAACCTCGTGAACGGGGTCATCGACGCCACGCGGACCTGCGTCGACGCGGACGTCCCACTGCTCGGCAATATGGCCCACGCCCAGGCGTTCCTGTGGATCGCCGGCTTCGGACTATCCGCTCTGGCCATCGCTTCGGCGCTGCTGCAGCTCGTCCAGTCCAGGATGATGCTGCCCCCAGCCGACCCCGACAACACCGACCCCAATGCGCGCGTGCAGCGCCAGATGATGCTGGTCCTGCCGTTGATCTCGGTGGTGTACGGCGGCTTCCTGCCGGCTGGTCTGTTCATCTACTGGATCGTCGCGACGGTGTTCTCGATCATCCAGCAGTACCTGATCGTCGGCTGGGGGTCGATGTTCCCGCTGTTCGGCTGGACGCCGGCGTTCGCCACGGACCACACCCCCCGATTCCCGGTTTCGATGCCCCCACCGCCAGAACCGAGCAAGCGAGCGGCCATCCTGACCGACGCTGAGAAGAAGACGACGGCCGACCGGACGATCCGCCCCCGCGAGCGCGGACGCCAGGGCCGACGAGGGAGACGACGCTGACCATGAGTGCGTACAAGGAATTCACCGGCAAGACCGTCGAGGAGGCGCTCAAGGCCGCACGGGACGAGTTCGGGGCCGAGCTCAACGACCTCGACTTCGAGATCCTGACGCCGGGCAGCCGTGGGGTCCTGGGGATGGGTGCCGAACCGGCCCGCATCGTCGCGGCTCCGCGCCAGGCGCTCGGCGGGGCGGCTCCGAAGCGGGAAGCGGCGGCGGCGGTGCCGCTACCGCGGCCGCCGGCTCGCGAATTCGATCGTGATCGCGGGCCGCGGCGCGATGAGGGCGATCGTGGCCCCCGCCGCGACGACCGCCCGGATCGGCCGCCGCGCGACGATCGTGCGCCACGCGACGAGCGGAGCTTCGGCGAGCGCGGCTTCAGCGGCCCCCGCCGCGACGACCGCGGCCCCCGCCGCGACGACCGCCCGGACCGCGGGCCTCGACGGGACGATCGCGGCCCACGGCGGGACGATCGCCGACCGCGCGACGCGGATGCCGCGGCCCGCGGCCCTCGTCGCGGCGGGTCGGACGTGTCGGATTCCGAGGCGGCTGAGGTCGCCGCGGCCCGAGGCTCCCTGGCCGCCGAACGAGCGGATCTCGAAGCAGCCGAAGCCTCGCCCGAGGCCCTCGCAGCAGGCAAGCGCATCCTCGAGACCGTGATGGGCCATCTCGGGTTCGAGGCGACGGTCGAAGTCGCCGCTGGCGAGACGAGCCGGCTCAACGTGGTCGCCCAGGGCGACGATCGCGAGTCGCTCGGGGCGCTGATCGGTCGCAAGGGCGAGCGCCTGTCGGCGCTGCAGCACCTCGTGAACCTGATGCTCTCGAAGGAGATGGGATCCTGGACCCGCGTCCTGGTCGATGTCGAGGACTACCGCGGACGGCGCGAGCGCCAGCTCCGTGAACTCGCGGACCGCGCGGCTGCCAAGGTCATGGAGACCGGCAAGATGCTGCAGCTGGAGCCGATGCCTGCCCTTGAGCGACGCTGGATCCACCTGACCCTTCGCGACCACGAGGGGGTCGCGACCCAGTCGATCGGCGAGGAGCCGAATCGGCGGGTCGTCCTGGTGCCTCGAGGCGGCTGAACTCCTCGCCCCGACCACGACGGGCCGTACGGGTGTCCGGATCCGGGCGCCTTCAGCATGCTCCGAACCCGGCCGTCCACCTGGCCGACGTCGCGCGGAGCACGGGAATCACGATCGACGGTCGCTGAGGCGCCTGAGCCAGGCCCGGACGACCTCGCCCGGTCGCAGACGGCGTTGCACCGGTGCCGCATAGGGCCGGCCGCGGAGGCCCTGGGCGATGGCCTCGGACTCGGTCGCGCTGATGCCGAACCGGCGGAGGGCGTAGCGGGCCATCTGGACAGCCAGCTCACGCTCGCCGTGAACGGCCTGGACCTTGCCACCGAGGTTCTGGAGGAACGCGGCTTCCGTGTCGCTGTGCGTGCGGACCACGAGATCGACACCGGCGTTGAGTGCGCGCGCTCGCTCGACGATGAGGCGAGCCTCGCTGGGGTCCGACGTCGCGACGACGAGGACCCGGGCGTGGTCGATGCCGGCCATGCCCAGGACGACCGGGTCGGCCGCATCCCCGTAGATCGCGACGCCGCCGCCTCGTCGCAGGCGATCCACCTCATCGCGCTGCTGGGTGATGACCACGTAGCGGAATCCACGTCGGTCCAGGGCCGGCCCGATGAGCCGCCCCACCCGGCCGTACCCGCAGATGATCGCGTGCAGTCGATTGCCGTCCTGCTGCTCGCGCGTCAATCGACCGAGGTCGCCCGACCGCCGGTTGAGCAGGGCCATGAGGGCCGGATTGCCTCGCACACGCCGATCGATGGGACGGATCAAGGCGAACAGCACTGGATTGACGGCGATCGAGAGCAGGGCACCGGCCACGATCAGCTGATAACCAGCGTCCGGCAGCAGTCCGAGCTGACGACCGAGCGTCCCGACGATGAACGAGAATTCGCCGACCTGGGCCAGCCCGGCGGCGACGGTGAGGGCGATGGTCGGCGGGTAGCCCGCAACGGCCATGACCGCGAGCTTCGTGAGCGCCTTGCCGATGACGATGACCGCGAGCACGGCCAGGACCGGCAGCGGGTCGGCCAGCAGGTAGGTCGGGTCGAGCAGCATGCCGACCGATACGAAGAAAAGCACGGCGAAGGCGTCGCGCAACGGGAGGGCATCGGCGGCGGCCTGGTGGCTCATGTCCGATTCGCTCACGACGGCGCCGGCCAGGAACGCGCCAAGCGCGAACGACACGCCGAACACGGTCGACGCCACGAAGGCGAGGCCGACGGCGATCGCCAGCACGGCCAGGGTGAAGAGCTCGCGAGATCCTTCGCGAGCGACGACCAGCATCAACCACGGCACGAGGCGAGCGCCGGCGACGATCATCAAGATCGAAAAGGCCGCAGCTTTGCCCAAGGCGAGCGCGACGTCGCCGAGCGCGGCCGGTCCGGCGACGGCCGGGTCGACCTGGCCCGTGAGGATCGGCGCCAATGTCGGCAGCAGGACGAGCACCAGCACCGCCAGGAGGTCCTCGACGATCAGCCAACCGACGGAGATCTGACCCTGGTCGGTGTCGAGCTCGTTGCGGTCGGTCAGCGTGCGCAGCAGCACCACCGTGCTGGCGATCGACAGGGCCAGCCCAAGGACCAGCCCCTGGGCCGGGGGCCAACCCAGGGTGACCCCCAGCCCGATGCCGAGCAGTCCGGCGACGATCGTCTGGACGATGGCGCCGGGCACCGCGATCGACCGGACCGCGAGCAGGTCACGGACCGAGAAGTGGATGCCGACCCCGAACATCAGCAGGATCACGCCGATCTCGGCGAGCTCGGTGGCGACCGACGTGTCGGCGATCAGGCCGGGCGTGAACGGGCCGATCGCGACGCCGGCCAGGATGTAGCCGACGATGGCTGGAAGGCCTAGCCGTCGAGCGATCAGACCACCGATGAACGCGGCGCTCAGGCCGATGGCGATGGTCGATATGAGAACGGGCTCGTGGTCCATGGCTCTTCCCGGATGACGGGGGGGTGCGCAGGACTGGCGCGGGTCCGGCCAGAACGACGGCGAGACGACTCGCTCAGGATAGGGGGTCGGGCATCTCGTTGGTGGAGATGGGGGAGAGTCGAACTCCCCGTCCAGGACCCTTCGCCGGAGACCACTACGAGCGTGTCCGATGCTTTGTCGTCGACCGCCCGGACGAACATCGGCATCCTGCCGGACGGTCCAGTCACGTGCCCCTAGATCGGGCTTGACTCCGGACTACGCGACGCTGATCCGGATCGCAGCCCCGCTGCATGACGCTTCCACTACCCGCGGAGCGGAGGTAGCTTCCACGCTCACCTTACCGCCTAAGCGGCGAGGGCGAGAGTCGACTGGCGGTTGCCAGGTACTTCGTTTTGCTGCCTGATTAACGAGGCCTGAGCAGCATCCTCGGCTCGCACTCTCCGACAGCCAAGCCCTGTCGAAACCACGCATCCCCACAGGACCGAACGTCGGTTCGGTTTCGTCATCGTATCACGAGACGGTCCCCGGGCCAAGATGCCGCCGGGTAGCGTCGGTGCGACGGATGACGCGTCCGGACCCCCGACATCCGACGGTGGTCGCATCGACGTCGGTCGCGAATCGTGATCGTAGGTGCACCAGAAGGGCGGATCTGGCGTCTACCTCCTGTGCTGAACGCACGCAAAGCGACCCTCGAGCCTCGAAAGGAACCCCACCCATGAGCCCAGCCACGAACCGGTTTGCGACGCTGCTCACGACCGGCCTCATCGCGATCGTCCTCGCCGGGTGCTCCGGCGCCTCGAGCGCGCCGTCACCGACGGCCGGGCCGTCCGCCAGCCCGACCTTGGCGCCCAGCCCGATCCCGACCAGCGGCCCCCAGAGCCCCGCACCGTCGGATGGCGGAACGGATGCGATCCCGATCACGGTCGAGCTCGAGAACGTCACCGGAGCCAAGGTGTCGGTCGACGTCGTCGATCGAACGCGCACCCTGGTCAAAGCGGCGACCGGCCGACCGGCCGAGGGCGCCTCGGTCGATTTCGATCGCGTCAATGTCGAGAACGTTGATGCTCGGACCCTCCGCCTGACCTGGACCGACTATCCGATCGACAATCGGCTCGCCCTGTATATCGATCCGCAAGGCGTCGGGCTCCGGCTCCTGCTGATCCGGCCGGAACCGACCGGCCCGAGTGATTCGATCGCGGTCGACCGGATCCTCGAGCTGACCTTCGACCATGACATCTCGTCCGCGAAGGTCGAATCGTTCGTGCAGGCGGGCCTGGACACCGCCTCCTAGTCCCAGCGTCTCCCACGGCCCCGGACCATCGGGCGGCGCCCGTTCGGTCCGGGGCTGCTATCGTTGCGTTCAGGCCGAACCTCCTCGACCGAGGACGGGGGAACCACCCACCTGGGGCGAATCGCGATCGTCGCGACGGCGGACCCACGCCGAGCCCGACAGCTCACCTCGCAGGCCAGAGGGCTGCTACGAGGTGCCAGGTGATCCGGCCATCACTGTCCGCGTTGTCGATCGAGCGATCGGTCGGCCGCAACCTGGCGCTCGACCTCCTCGCGGCGGTCGGCGTCGGGGTGACGATGGCCCTGATCAATGCCCTGCTGCCGACGATCGCCCGACGCGGCGGACTCGAGCCACTCGGCCTATCCGCCCTGGCCGCCGCACCATTCGTCGCGAACCTCCTCGGGGCATTCGCCGGACGGCTCGGACCGCGATCGACCGCGCAGCTCGCCCTCACCAGGGGCGCCGGCGCCGCGGCGCTCCTGCTCCTGTTCGTGGCGCCGGTGCCGGCCGCGATGGTCGTCGCCGCCATCCTGTTCTGGACGAGCATCTCGTTCGGTGGTCCGTTCCACCTGCGGCTGTGGGGCTCGATGTATCCCTCGCGGATCCGTGGCCGGATCGTCGGGGTGATCGGCATGGGCCGGGCCGCGGCGGGTGCGCTCGCGGCGTTCGGAGGCGGCTTGCTCGCCGATCGACTCGGAGGACCGACGGCGGTCGCCGTCGCGGGTGTGGTCGGCCTGGCGTGTGCCCTGGCCTATGCCGGCCTCCGGGCGCCGGCCGGCGACGGCGCTCCGAGATTCTCGGCGCGCGGCTCGATCCGGGCCCTGCGAGAACGACCGACGCTGACGCGGATGGCCCTCGCCCAGGGCTTCTACGGGGGTGGGTTCATCGCGGCGGCGCCGCTGTACGCGCTGGTCTACGTCGACCGGCTCGACCTGTCGCTCGCCGATGTCGGGGTGATCGGGATCCTCGGGGCGCTCTCGACGACGATCGCCTTCCTGGTCTGGGGCGCCGTCGCCGACCGACATGGGCCCTCGACGGTCCTCCGCGTCGGTGGCGCGATCGGGCTGACCTCACTGGTCACCTACGCGCTCGCACCCAACGTCGTGCTGCTCTGGTTCGCGGCTGTCGGCGCGGGCACGACCAGCGCAGCCATCGACGTCGGCATCGCGGCGGTCATCAGCGATCAGACGCCCCTCGCCACGCGCGCCGCGGCGATGGCCGGCTGGAATGCGCTGACCGGCGCCCGTGGGATCGTCGCCGCGTTCCTGATGAGCGCGCTGCTCCAGCTCGGTCTGGTCGATGTCACCAGTGGACTGCTGCTGTGCGCGGCGACATCGGCGCTCGGGGTGGTGCTCTTCTTCCGGACTCGCCCGGGTGTCCCCGTCGACTCCCGGGCCTGGGAGATCGTGCCGGCCCGCTCGGCGGCCTAGCGACCCCGCTGCACGTCCGCGAGCTCGCGTTGGACATCACGGCGCGAATCGCGCTCGGCGATATCGCGTCGCCGGTCATGGAGTTGTTTGCCGCGGGCCAGGCCGAGCTCGAGCTTGGCCTTGCCCCGACTGAGGTACAGGCGCAGCGGGACGATCGTCTGGCCCTTCTGGCGGGCTCGCCCGAGTAGCTCGTCGATCTCGCTCCGATGCAGCAGCAGCTTCCGCGTGCGCTTCGGCTCGTGGTTGTAGCGATTGCCCTGTTCGAATGGCGCGATGTCGGCGCCGATGAGCCAGGCCTCGCCCTTCTCGATCCGGGCATAGGCGTTCGAGATGTTGGCCTTGCCGGCGCGGATCGACTTGATCTCGGTGCCGGTCAGCACGATGCCGGCCTCGAACGTCTCGTCGATCGTGAACTCGTGGCGGGCTCTTCGGTTGAGGGCGACGGTCGCGTCGTCGCGCATGGATGGCTCCCTGGTGGTGGGTGGCGAACAGGATACGGTCCGAGCGCACGAACGCCGGTCCTATGCGGACCGGCGTTCGAGTGCTTACCCACCCACAGGGTGTCCGACTAGACGGCCATCTCCTGCGAGGTGGTGCAGCTACGCGTACTGTCGATCACTGCACATCACCTCCTTTCGTTCCCGCGAACCGTACCCGAAGCCTGCGCGGTGCGCAAGGCGTGCCGGAGGCGTTCAGGGGATGACTGGCGCCGTCGTCGGCGCCAGGAGCTCGAGGGCCCGGTCGAGGGTGGGGTCTGCGCCGGGCGGGACGCCAGCCGGCAGCGCGACCGTGATGTCGGGCTCGAGGCCCACTCCGTGGATCCAGCGTTTGGCCGGGCTGAGCCAGCGGGCGATGGTCAGTCGGAAGGCGCCGCCTTCGCCGGCGAGCTCCTGCCACTGCTGGACCGTGCCCTTGCCGAACGAGCGCTGGCCGACCAGCGTCGCTCGACCGGTGTCCTGGAGCGCCGCCGCGACGATCTCGCTGGCCGACGCGCTGCCGTGGTCGATCAGGCAGACGACCCGGATCGAGCCGTCGGTGGCCACGCCGCCGGGGATCGCCAACGTGGCGGTCTGGCTGCCCCGCGCATCCTGCTCCCAGAAGATGGCGCCCGAGCCGATGAACTGGCTGGCGACCTGTCGAGCCGCGGTCACATAGCCGCCCGGATCGCCGCGCAGGTCGATGACCAGACGCTGTCGTCCGGCGGCGACCTGGTCTCGGACCGCGGTCGCGAAGTCGGAGGCGGAGCGATCGGAGAATCCCTTGAGCTGGACGTACCCGACGGTCCCGCCGGCCAGGACGCGTGTCTCGACCTCGGGCTCCTGGATGATGTCGCGGGTGATGCTGAGCTCGAAGGGGGACGCGCCATCACGGGCGATCGAGAGCTCCAGGATGGTGCCCTTCGGGCCGCGGATCCTGGCCCTCGCGGCGTCGACGGACAGGCCATCGAACGGCACGCCATCGGCGGCCAGCACCCGATCGCCGGGAAGCAACCCCGCCCGCTCTGCGGGTGACCCGCCGATCGGTTTGACGATCACGAGTCGGCAGGTTGGCCCGATGGTCGTGCAGCTGCTACTGCCATCGGTAGCTTGCGAGGCGAGATCGGCGCCGATGCCCTCGAACTCGCCGCTGATGCCTTGCAGGCTGGCCCGGTACTCGTCCGATGTGAGATAGGCCGAATACGGATCCGCCAGGGAGTCGATCATGCCGCGGATGGCGCCCTGGACCATCCGCTCGCGATCGACCGTCCCTCCCGCGTAGCGGTCGTTGATGGTGTGATAGGTGTCCCAGAATGGCCGGAACGCCGCCGGGTCGTCGGCTGGGGTGCCAGGCTCGGCCGCGGCCTGACGTCCGAGTGAGTACCCGCTCAGGAACAAGGCGCTCCCGGCCAGCACCGCCACCCCGGCGAGGGCGACACGGAGCAATGGGACGCGTCGTCTCGTGGCGATGCCGGCGACGCCGATCTGATCAGGGACGGGCGCGATCGGTCCGACCGCAGCGGACACCGCCAGCCGATCCGGATGATCGATCAGGGGGGATTCCATGGCGGTTCGTCGGGTGCCTCGAAACAAGGTGACGGAAACGGGGCGCGACTGGGACCCACAGCCTACACCGAGGGTCGGACGCGGCTCCTGCCCGAAGGTACGCCCGGTGGGGGTTACCGGATGAGGTAGGTCCGGACGGACACCCAGGAGCCGAGGATGCCGAGGCCGACGCCCGCGCCCATGACCAGCGTGATCAGGTCGCGGCTCATCGAGCCGATCTGGATGGGCAGGACCCGGAAGAACTCGACCATGAATCCGTTGAGCGGCTCGGCGATGCCGGCCAGGATCGCGAGCGTCAACGCCGCACCGAGGAACCCGACGAAGGCTCCCTCGAACACGAACGGCCAGCGGATGAACGCGTCAGAGGCGCCGACGAGCCGCATGATTTCGATCTCCTCAGCCCGCGCGACGACCGCGAGGCGGATCGCGTTGACGATGATGAACAGGACGATGATCCCGACCACGACCAGCAGCACCGTGCCCGCCGTCCGGAGGATGTTGGTGACGGTCAGGACTCGGTCGACCAGGTCCTCGATGTTGATCACGTTGCGGACCAGCGGGGAGCCGCGCAGCGCCTCGCCGATGTCGCGGACCTTGGATGGGTCCTTGAGCTTGACCTCGAGGCTGGCATACAGGGGGTTGCTGTCGAGGTACTGGGTCAGGTCGCTTCGGCCCTGCGCCTCCATCGAGGCACGGAACCGGACCAGGGCCTCGTCGCGGCTGACGTAGTCGATCGAGCTGACGATGGGCATCGCGGCCAGCTCCGACTGGAGCCCGGTGACCTGCGAATCGGTCACGTTCGGCTGCAGGTAGGCGACGACCTCGACCTTCTGCTCGGTGAATTGGAGGCCGGCCAGGAGGCCCGTCTGGATGATCCAGAATCCGGCCAGCAGGAGCAGCATCAGCACCATGGTGGCCGTCGCGGCCAGGCTCATGACCGCGTTGCGCCAGAAGCCCTGCCAAGCGCGCCGGACGCTGAAGAACAGGAACGAGATCATCGCCGGTCAGTCTTCCCGGTGATACGCACCGCCGACCTCATCGCGGATGACCCGACCCTCCTCGAGGGCCACGACGCGCTTCCGGAGGGCGGTCACCACGTCCGCGTTGTGGGTCGCCATCAGCACCGTGACCCCGAGTTCGTTGATCCGGAGGAGGAGTTGCAGGATCTCCCAGCTGATCAGGGGGTCGAGGTTGCCGGTCGGCTCATCGGCGATGATCAGCCGCGGGTCGTGGACGAGGGCCCGGGCGATGGCCGTTCGCTGCTGTTCACCGCCTGACAACTGGGCCGGGATCTGCTTCGACTGGGCGGTCAGTCCGACGATCGCCAGCACCCGGTCGACCGCGGGGCGGATCAGCCGCCGAGGATGGCCCGTGACCTCCAGGGCGAAGGCGACGTTCTCCCAGACCGTCTTGGTCGGAAGCAGCTTGAAGTCCTGGAAGATGATGCCGATCTTGCGGCGCATGCGCGGCACGTGCCGACGGCTGAGACGGGCGAGGTCCTGGCCATCGAGCACGACCTCGCCCCGGCTCGCGACTTCGTCGCGGATCAGCAGCTTGATCAGGGTCGACTTGCCGGCACCGGATGGGCCGACGAGGAACACGAAGTCGCCTTCCGGGATGACCAGGTCCACGTCGCGCAGGGCGATCTTCCCGTTCGGATACTGCTTCGTCACGTCATGCAGCACAAGGACGGCCCGGTCGGGGACGGCCTGGTCGCGGCCGCGCTCCAGGATCCGGCGTCGAAGTGAGCGCGCCGACGACGGCGCGGGGGCGATGGTCACAGTGGACTCCGCGGGCGCGAGATGGTCGAGTCGACTCCGTCCGCGGGCACGGCATAGGGAGCCACGTCGGACCCGAGGCTACCATCGCCCCCCGGGTGCGGCAAACGTGACCGCAGGGCCATCGGCCCTGGACGATGGTCCGGTCCGGTCGGTTCTAGAGCAGTCCGGGGGAGATGGGCAGGTAGCGAGACAGGTCGGCGAACGGGCGGTCCCAGCACAGGAGCAACGGGAATGCGTCGAGCCGGAACCCGGCGTGCAGCGCGGCGACGACCGTCGGGCCGGCCGCGCCAGGTAGCCACAGCGCCGACGCTCCGCGTGGGACGACGGCTCCTGCGAGGTGGCCGACGATCGGGGTCACCAGCACCTCGTCGAGGGCGGCCACCGGACCGATGCGACCGGCGGCCGTCGCGTAGCCGTAGGCCACTGGCGCGCCATCGGGAGCGTGATAGAGCCAACCGGACCGTCCTTCGCGCTGGAGGTAGGCGTGATCGACCGGATGGGCGACCCCCAACGTCGCGCGGTCGAGGCGATCGAGGCTCGGGCCAAGTGTGTCGCGGTCCACGCGCTCGAACGGGACGGGCCGGACGCCGGACGGCAGCGACCCGAACGGGGCGGGATCGCGCACGGTCCCGATCAGGTCGAGCAGCGGGACCCGCGGCACCAGGCCGGCCGACGCGTAGAGGGCGTTGCTGATCGGCTGGGCGGTGTCGGTCGCCGTGGCGCGGATCGTGTCCGGGTCCTGCGCCAGGCCGACGCGCTGCATCAGCTCGCGGCCGATCCCGGCCCCTTGTGCCTCAGGCAGCACGAAGCACATCGACAGGTACCGGAGGTGCTCGCGCTCGATCGCGGCGGCGAATCCGACGATCGTGTGATCGGGCCGGCTCGCGACGACGAACCGCTCCGGGTCCGAGGCCTGGAGGTGCGCGTACAAGCGCAGAAGCGACCCGCTGTCGGACTGCAGGTCGGGCTGGCCGAGCGGCCGGATGTAGTGGTTGATGGCCACCCGCCAGATGTCGGCACAGACCGGCAGCTCGTCGGGCCGGACGGGCCGATAGGCGAGCGCGTCCCGGACCGCGAGGCCGGGATCCGCGGTCACGCGGCGTCGCCCTCGGTATCGCCGCCACGCCAGTCGCCGCCCGTCGCCAGGCGCTCGAGCTCCGCCTGCATGAACGCATCGAGATCGCCGTCGAGGACCGCACTGGTGTTGCCGGTCTCGTGGGCCGTGCGCAGGTCCTTGACCATCTGGTAGGGGTGCAGCACGTAGCTGCGGATCTGGTTGCCCCAGCCAGCCTCGACGTGCTCACCTTTGAGGGCGCGCAACTCGGCCTCCTTCTCCTCGAGGGCTCGCTCCAGCAGGCGGGCCTTGAGGACCTTGATCGCATTCTCCTTGTTCTGCGTCTGGGACCGTTCGTTCTGGCTCTGGACGACGATGCCGGTCGGCTGATGGGTCAGCCGGACGGCCGAATCGGTCTTGTTGACGTGCTGGCCGCCCGCGCCCTGCGATCGATAGGTATCGACACGGATGTCATCCCAGTCGAGCTCGATCTCCACGTCGTCGTCGACCTCCGGCAGGACCTCCACCAGCGCGAACGTGGTCTGCCGACGCTTCTGGGAGTCGAACGGGCTGATTCGAACGAGCCGATGGACTCCCCGCTCCGCGCGGAGCCAGCCGTAGGCGCGCCGACCACCGACTTCGACCGTGACGCTCTTGAGGCCCGCCTGCTCGCCCTCCTGCTGGTCGATGATCTCGGTGCTGAACCGGTGGCGCTCGGCCCAGCGCAGGTACATCCGGAGCAGCATCTCGGCCCAGTCCGTTGCCTCGGTGCCGCCGGCGCCGGCGCTGATGGTGAGGATCGCCGAACGCTCGTCATGCTCGCCGGAGAACAGCAGCGTCGTCCGCTCGCGCCCGAACTCGCTCTCGAGGGCCGCGGCGTCGCGCTCGAGCTCTGCGGCGAGCTCCTCGTCGGGCGACTCGGCGAGCAACTCGACGGCCGCCTCGAGATCCGCGGCGCGCGCCAGCAGTCCCTCCCAGAGATCGATCTCGGAGCGCAGGCCGTCAGCTTCGCGGAGGGTCCTCTGGGCCGTCCGCTGGTCGTCCCAGAACCCTGGAGCCAGGGTCAGGGCGTCGAGCTCGGCGACGCGCTCACGTTTGGCCTCGAGGTCAAAGACGCCCCGAGGTCGACCGGATCCGTTCGGCCAGGTCGCGGATGGCGGACGCGTCCACCTAGTTCCGGGCCTGGAGATCCTGGAGCAGGATCGGCCGCAGTTCGATGAGCCGAAGGGCGGTCTTGCTCCGAGCGACGACGGGGTTCACGCAGGGGCAGTAGCCATTGTGCGGGCAGACGCCGCAGTTGCCGTCACAGTCCAGGGCCGCCGCGTAACTGCAGGACCGGCAGTCACGCTCGCAGGCGATCAGATCGACGAACGCGGCTTCCTCGGCCTGCTTCAATGGACTCCCTCCATTCGGCGACGCTGGGCACAAGCGGCTGGGGCTGGGAGCGACCTGCCAGGGGGACACGGGCGGTCCGGGGTTGGCGGGTCGGCCAAGTATAGGCAGCGGATCCCCCACCGCCAAGAGGGTATTTCGGCCTGCGAGTCGGTCGCGCCGGTCGCCTCGACGCGGGGTGGCCTACGGCGACTCGCCCGACACCACGTACACGGTCAGTGCGCCCAACTCGTGGACGACCGCGTCGATCCGGCGGACAAGGTCCCGCTCCAGGGGGCTCGTTCGGGTCGGCGAGCCCCAGGCGGTGATGCCCGCGTCCTTGGCGAGCCACAAGACGCGGAACATGTGACTCGGATCGGAGACGAAGACCGCGCTGTGCACGCCTTCGTCGCGCATCAACGCCGCGACGCCACGGATCGACTGCAGCGTCGTCCGGCTCGAGTCCTCGGCCAGGATCGCCGACGCCGGCACGCCGCGGGCGATGGCGTACGTCCGCGCGCTGGCCGCCTCGGTCGTGCGGTCGCCCTGGGCCTTGCCGCCGGTGACGATCAGGATCGGCGCTACCTCCGCGTGGAACAGGGCGATCGCATGATCCAGCCGGGCCGCGAACACCGGCGATGGCCGGCCGTCATACTGGGCGGCCCCCAGGACCACGATCGCGTCGGCGCGTCGCTGGTCGTCCTTGCCGCCCTGATCCCAGATGCGGAAGGCGAGGTAGCCCAGCGCGATCACCACGACGACCAGCGCCGCGAGGATCAGCCGAGCAAGCGTGCGCACGAAGCCTCAGCCGCCTAGCGGCCGTGGCACTTCTTGTACTTCTGACCCGATCCACACCAGCACGGATCATTGCGCCCGATCCGCGCGCCTGTCGGTGTATAGCCCGGCCGAGCACCACCCGCGCCGCCAGCCCCGTTCCCGCCCGGCACCGGTTGGTCGCCGAGCGATTCGCGCAGGTTCGATGGGGTCGGCCCAGCCGGCAGGGATCCGCGCAGGATCGCCGAGCCAGCGGCCGCGCTCGCCGTCGAGCCGGCCGCGGCCGTGCTGCCCGCGCCCACCGGTGCCGGACGACCGGCGCGGGCGCCGTTGCCATCGGTTCGACCGGCCCCCGCGGTCAAGGCGGCGGCGCCTCGAGCCAGTGACTGGGCCAGCGCCTGATCGGGCGGCGGCTGGCGCTGCACGGTCACCCGGAAGATCGAGGTCGCGACGCCGTGCCGGATCAGCCCGCGCAGCTCCTCGTACAGCCGGTACGCCTCGCGCCGGAACTCGTTGAGCGGATCCTGCTGGGCGTATCCTCGCAGGCCGATGCCTCGGCGCATGTCGTCGACTTCGGTCAAGTGCTCGATCCAGAGCGAATCGATGGTTCGCAGCAGGACGAACCGCTCGACCTGGGCCCAATCCTCGGGACCGACCTCGGTCTCGCGCGCCTCGAGCGCCGCGTCGGCCAGCTCGCGCAGGTGGTCCGCGATCGACTCGCGCCCCCCGAGCTCCCAGAGCGCGTCGGCGGTCGTCGAGTCGTCGGTCAGGCCCATCGCCGTCAGGGCGGCTGACAGCGCGTCGAACGCCCAGGCCTCCGCGTCCTCGCCCGCGAGGTGCTGATCGACGAGCGCGTCGATCTCCTCGTCGAGGAAGGCACGCACCGTTTCGGTCAGGTCCTCGTTGTGCAGGACCTTGTCGCGCTCCGCATAGATGGTCTCGCGCTGCTTGTTGATGACGTCGTCGAACTCGACGACGCGCTTGCGGATGTCGAAGTTGAACCCCTCGACGCGGCTCTGAGCGCTCTCGATGGTCTTGGACACGAGCCGCGACTCGATCGCGACATCCTCCTCGAGACCCAGTCGTTCCATGAGCCCCGTCACCCGCTCGGAGGCGAACCGCTTCATGAGGTCGTCGTCGAGCGACAGGTAGAAACGCGACGAGCCCGGGTCACCCTGGCGTCCGGCCCGGCCGCGCAGCTGGTTGTCGATGCGCCGCGAGTCATGACGCTCGGTGCCGATGATGTGCAGCCCGCCCGCCTCGACGACGCGGACATGCTCGTCCTCGGTTTGTGCCCGCGCGTCGGCGAGGGCCGCTTCATAGACCCCCCTGTCGACTTCGGCCGGGTTCAGGCCCTGCCGATGGAGCGCCTCCGAGGCAAGACCTGCAGGATTGCCGCCGAGCAGGATGTCGGTGCCGCGCCCGGCCATGTTGGTGGCGATCGTCACGGCGCCCGTCCGACCCGCCTGGGCGACGATGCCCGACTCCTTCTCGTGGAACTTGGCGTTCAGGGTCTCGTGCTTCACGCCGCGGCGCTTGAGCATCGCCGACAGGATCTCGGACTTCTCGACGCTGACCGTGCCGACGAGCACGGGGCGGCCAGCCTCCTGCATCTCGACGATCTCGTCGATGAGGGCGTTGAACTTGGCCTTCTCATCGCGGAACACGAGGTCGGCCGAATCCTCGCGGATCATCTCGCGGTGGGTCGGGATGGCGACCACCTCGAGGTTGTAGATCTTGTGGAACTCCTCGGCCTCGGTCATCGCCGTGCCGGTCATGCCGGACAGCTTGTCGTAGAGCCGGAAGTAGTTCTGGAACGTGATCGTGGCCATGGTCACGCTCTCGCGCTGGATGCGCAGGCCCTCCTTGGCCTCTATCGCCTGGTGGAGGCCCTCGCTCCAGCGTCGACCGGGCATCTGCCGCCCGGTGAACTCATCGACGATGATGATCTCGCCGTCCTTGACGATGTAATCGCGGTCGCGCTTGTACAGCGCGTGCGCGCGGAGCGCCTGCTCGAAGTGACGAGCCAACCGCGGATCCGCGTCGTAGAGGTTCTCGACGTTCAGGAACCCCTCCATCTTGTCGACGCCTTCCTCGGTCGGGCTGACTGCACGGTCCTTGAGGTCGATGAAGTAGTCGCCGCCCTCCTCGGCGCCCTCAGGCCGCTCCTTGAGCCGCGGCACGAGCCGAGCGAACGTGTAATAGAGGTCGGCCGACTCCTCGGCCTGTCCGCTGATGATCAGCGGCGTGCGGGCCTCGTCGATGAGGATGTTGTCGACCTCGTCGACGATCGCGAAGCTGCGCTCGCGCTGGACCCGCTCCTGGAGGTCGAGGACCATGTTGTCGCGCAGGTAATCGAACCCGAACTCGTTGTTCGTGCCATAGGTCACATCGGCGGCGTAGGCCTCGCGGCGCTCGACCGGTCGCAGGTTGATGAGCCGCTCGTCGGTGGTCGGGTAACCCGG
The DNA here is from genome assembly GCA_035688805.1 of Candidatus Limnocylindrales bacterium. Lineage (GTDB taxonomy): Bacteria > Chloroflexota > Limnocylindria > Limnocylindrales > CSP1-4 > SPCO01. The sequence continues at coordinate 23,975 of DASSMQ010000047.1, read as the reverse complement.
CTCGAACACGTACGACGTGTCGTGGGTGATCATCCCGACGCTGACGCCGAGGAAGTGGTAGATCGGGCCCATCCACTGCGGGTCGCGGCGGGCCAGGTAATCATTGACGGTCACGACGTGGACGCCGCGCCCCGTCATGGCGTTGAGGATCGCCGCCAGCGGCGCCACGAGCGTCTTGCCTTCGCCGGTCCGCATCTCCGCGATCCGGCCCTGGTGGAGGACAGCGCCACCGATGAGCTGCACGTCGAAGTGGCGCATGTCGAGGGTCCGTTTCATGGCCTCGCGGGCCATGGCGAAGACCTCCGGGAGGACCTCGTCGAGCGCCGACTGGATCTTCTCGTTCTCGCGCTTGCGACGCGCCTTGGTCAGCTCACGGCGGCGCTCGAGGTCCTCGTGGTGGAGTTCGTCGTCGGACGGCTCCTCGGGTTCGGCGACCCCGCGGATCTCGTCACGGATCTCCGCGAACTGGGCCCGGATCTCGTCATCCGAGAGTCGCTCGAATTCGGCCTCGAGACCGTTGGCCTCGTCGACCCACGGTTGGATGCGTCGGATCTCGCGGTCATTCGAGTCGACGAAACGGGAAAGGAAGCGCATGGGAGCGTGAGTATAGGGCGAGACCGCTGGGGGCCCGGCCGGCGGTGGTCAGCGCCAGAAGCCGGTCTGATAGCCGACCACGAGCACGACGAAGGTCAGTGCCGCCAGCCCCACCCAGAACATGATCGAGCGCGCCGTCGACGTGGGGTTCATCTCGGGGTTCTTCAAGGCCGGCAACCGACCGCGCCGAAGGGTGGACCCCCAACGCGGCGAGCGCAGCTGGTTCTGCCAATCCTGGTCGGTGACGGGGCGCGGCTCGAGACCGCCTTCGCCGTCCGGACGGTGCAACTGGAGGCTCATCGGTCGCCCATGGACACGGCGCTCGCAAGCGCTCCTAGTGAGGGGTCCCCGTCATCGTCCTCACCGGCCGACGCGGTCGGGCCGCCGTCGCCGCCCTCGTCCCACAGGAGCATCTCCTGGGTGAAGGACACCTCGCTGCTGAAGAGCGCGCCGACCGATTCCCCGCGATGGATGCGCTTGATCGCTTCGCCGATGAGCGGAGCGACCGAAAGGGTCGTGATCTTGGGCAGCCGCTTCGAGGGCGCTAGCGGCACCGAATCGGTGACGACCACCTCGCGCAGCACGCTCTCGCGGATGCGCTCGACGGCCGGGTCGCTCAGCACGCCGTGCGTGGCGCAGGCGTACATCTCGGTGACGCCCTCACGTTCCAGCGCCCGGACGATCTCGACCAGGGTGCCCGCGGTGTCGATCTCATCGTCGACGATGATGGCCCGCTTGCCGTGGACCTCGCCGATGACGTTCATGAGCTCGGCCCGGTCGAGATTGCCGACGCGCCGCTTCTCGATGATCGCCAAGGGCGCATCGAGTAGCTCGGCGAATGCGCGGGCCCGCTTGGCGAACCCGAGGTCGGTCACCACCACGACGTCATCGAGGTGCTTGTCGATGAAGTAGCGCGACAGCATGTGGACCGCCGTCAGTTCGTCGACGGGGATGTTGAAGAAGCCCTGGATCTGACCCTGGTGGAGGTCCATCGAGAGCACCCGGTCGGCGCCGGCGACCGTGATCATGTCGGCGATCAGGCGAGCCGTGATCGGGACCCGCGGTTGGTCCTTCTTGTCGGACCGGCCGTAGGCATAGAACGGGATGACCGCCGTGATCCGCCCGGCCGACGCCCGTTTGAAGGCGTCGATCATGATCAGCAGCTCCATGATCGATTGGTTCACCGGGTGCGACGTTGGCTGGACCAGGAAGACGTCCTTCTCGCGAACGTTGTCGAGGATCTTGACGAAGATGTTCTCGTTGGCGAACTGGAACACCTCGGCCTTGCCCGGTTCCATGCCGAGATAGCGCGCGATCTTGCGCGCCAGCTCCGGGTTGGCATTGCCGTGGTAGATCTCGAACTGGTCGGCGTACAAGGGCACCGTCTCCCGCTGGCCAGGCCTGTGGAGGATGTCCGTTCGACTCACGCGCCGCTCGGGCCGGGCTGACCGGGACCGTCCGTGCGACTGCGCGGATCGTCATCGTCGCCCATGCCGTCGCGGTCCGCAAGTCCGGCGCGGAACGCAGCGATGGCGACGACCCGGTCACCCTCCGCGAGGCGCATCACGATGACCCCGCGTGCTCCCGAGGAATACCGGTTGATGGTGTTGGTCTCGGTCCGGATCACCTGGCCGCCGGCGCTGATCAGCAGCAGCTCCTCGTCTGCTTCCGTCACCTGCTGGACCGCGGCGACATCGCCGGTCTTGCGGCCCTCGAGCGATATCAGGCCCACGCCCTGACCGCCGCGATGCTTGCGCCGGAACTCGGTGAGCGGGACGCGCTTCCCGTAGCCGGTCTCGGTCAGCACCAGCAGATCGGCGTCGGGTTCGACCACGCTCATGCCCACGACGGAATCGCCTTGCCGGGCCAGCCGGATGCCGATCACCCCGGCGGCGTCGCGGCCCATCGCCCGGACCTCACCTTCGGCGAACCGCGCGAGCTTGCCCTTCGCGGTCGCGATGATGACGTCATCGTTGCCGGTCGAGACGTCGACCCAGGCCAACTCGTCGTCATCGGCGATGGTGATCGCCCGGATCCCCGACGAGCGGACCTTCTCGAACTGTTCGAGAGGCGTCTTCTTGACGATGCCCTTGCGCGTCGCGAGCACCAGGAAGGAGCCCGCCTTGAAGTCGGGCAGCGTGATCGTCGCCATCGGGACCTCGCCCGACTCGACCTGGACGCCGGGCAGGTTGATGATCGGGATGCCCTTGGCCTGCCGACTGGCGTCGGGCACGGCGTGGACCTTGGCACTGAACACGCGACCGCGGTTCGTGAAGAACAGCGCCCAGTCGTGGGTATTGGCGACGAGGAGGTGTTCGACCGCGTCCTCCTCGCGGGTGACATGGCCGATGATGCCCTTGCCCCCGCGGTGCTGGCGCCGGTACGTCGCGACCGGCTGACGCTTGATGTAGCCGCGTCCGGAGATCGTCACCACGACGTCCTCGTCGGCGATCAGGTCCTCGTCGGTCATCTCGCGACTGGCGTCGTCGGCGACCCTGGTCCGCCGGTCGCCGGCGTACTTGCGCTTCAGCTCGGCGAGCTCGTCCTTGATGATGGCCAGCACTCGGGCCGGGTTGCCGAGGATGTCCTCGAGCTCGGCGATGAGCTGGATGACCGCCAGGTATTCGTCCTCGATCTTCTTGCGCTCGAGCGCGGCCAGGCGGGCGAGGCGCATGTCGAGGATGGCCTGGGCCTGCAGCTCGGACAGGTCGAAGCGGCCCATCAGGTTGGTCCGCGCGACGTCCACGTCCGCTGATTCGCGGATGGTCCGGATGACCGCGTCGAGGTTGTCGAGCGCGATCTTGAGACCTTCGAGGATGTGCGCCCGGGCGCGCGCCCTGCCGAGGTCGTACTCGGTCCGTCGCCGGACGATCTCCTGGCGATGCGTGATGTAGTGCTCCAGGACGCTTCGCAGTGGGAGCGTCTGGGGCTGACCGTCGACCAGGGCCAGCATGTTCATGTTGAACGCGAGCTGCATCGGGGTGTGCTTGAACAGGTTGTTCAGCACCTTGTGCGGGTTCGCGTCGCGCTTCATCTCGATGTAGATGCGCATGCCGTCGCGGTCTGACTCGTCGCGCAGGTCCGCGATCCCGTCGACCCGCTTGTCCTTGACCAGGTCGGCGATCTTCTCGAGCAACGCGGCCTTGTTCACCTGGTACGGCAGCTCGGTGACGATGATCGCCGTCCGGTCGCCGCGGACCTCCTCGAACGCCACGGTCGCGCGCATCACGACGCGGCCGCGCCCGTGGGCATACATCTGGCGGATGGCGTCGACGGTCTCCCACTCGCCGGTGAGGATGTTGCGCTGCTTTTCGTAGCGGAAGATCGTCGCGCCCGTCGGGAAGTCGGGACCGAGCACGTATCTGCAGAGGTCGTCCGAGGTCAGTTCGGGATCCTCGATCAGCGCGACGGTCGCATCGCAGATCTCGCCGAGGTGGTGCGGCGGGATGTTCGTGGCCATGCCGACGGCGATGCCCGAGGAGCCGTTGATCAGGAGATTGGGCAGCTTGGCCGGCAGCACGGACGGCTGTTGCTGGGTACCGTCGTAGTTCTCGACGAAGTCGACGGTCTCCTTGTCGATGTCGGCCAGCATCTCGGCGGCGATGGCGGTGAGGCGAGCTTCCGTATAGCGCATCGCTGCGGCGTCATCGCCGTCGACCGACCCGAAGTTGCCCTGGCCGTCGACCAGTGGGTAGCGCATCGAGAAGTCCTGGGCAAGGCGGACGAGCGCGTCATAGATCGCGCTGTCGCCGTGCGGGTGGTACTTGCCCATCACCTCGCCGACGACGGCGGCGCACTTGCGGTATGAGCTCGTCGACGAGAGGCCCATCTCGCCCATCGTGTAGAGGATCCGGCGATGGACCGGCTTGAGGCCGTCGCGGACATCCGGCAGCGCGCGCGCGACGATGACGCTCATCGCGTAATCGAGGTACGAGACGCGCATCTCGTCCTCGATGCGGATGGCGCGGACGTCGCCCATGTCGTCGGTCACGGTCGGCTACTCCTGTTCAGGTCAGCGGCGGTTCGGGGAGGGTTCGGGGTTCCGGCATGCCGCCGAACCGAGCCGCCATCTCGGCGGCCGACGAGGTCGGTGCGGCGCCCGGCCGTCGGCGGATGCCCGCAAGCCGGCCCCTGAGGTCGGCCGCGTCGGCCGGATCGAGCTTGGAAGCACTGTCGCGGATGACCCAGGCGCGGTGGCCGTCATCGGTCGCCACCGCGCGGTCGGTCTCGGCGCGGAGGGCCTTGGTGGTGCGCGATGGGTCGATGCCGGCGAGCGATCGGTAGGCCCAGGCGATGGCCTTCTGGACGTCCGGTTCGGCGTCGCCCATCAGCGAACCCAGCAGTGGAAGCGCGTGGTCGAGGACATCCTGTCCGCGGCCGGTCCGTCGGTTGCCATGGGTCATCGTGGCGATGGTCGAACCGACCAGGCGCCGCTCCCAGCGCGACGGGGAGAAGACGAGCTGCTCGAGCTCCGCCCAGCGATATGGCTCCGCCGCGATGCCGGCGGCATACGGATGCGCGAGATCGTCGACCGTGATCCAGTCGCCCGCTTCGCGCGCGCCGCGCCGCAGGAGTTGCCAGGTCCGTTCCGGATCGACCACGAGCGTCCGCTCGAGGATCGCGAAGGCGAACCAGCGCGCCTCGAGATGCGGTTCGCGGAACAGGCGATCTGCGACGAAGAGCAGCGGGGTGGGTCGGTCCCGGCGGGTGGACTGGCGGAAGCCCCGAACGATCGCGGCCAGTAGCGGCCAGCGCACGCCGTGGAGTCGGCCGATGCCCGGGGCGACCGCCTGCTGCCCGGCCAGGTAGTCCGGGTCGGCCAGGCCGACCAGACCGGTGCGCAGTGCGTCAGCGAAGGCATCAGGATCGTTGATGTGCTCGGCCAGCGCGACGCCGAGTGCCTCCGCGTCGGGTTTGCGGGCCATGACGAACGCGACGGCCCGCTCGGTGACGGGACTGGTCCGCTGGGTGGCGGTCCGCGTCTCGGTCACCGGGTCGGGTCGCCCAGTGGCCGCCAGCCGTATCGGCGACGAAGCTCCTGCTTGCGTGCATCGTCGGCCGCGACGTACAGGCCCGTCGCGGTGGCGAGGACCTCGCCCGATGCGCCGTCGAGGACATGGCCGGCCGTCTCGACGAGGCGCCGCCGCGAGCTCGTGACCCAGCCCTCCGCCCGCACCGCCTGGCCGACCATGACCGGTCGCTTGAAGTCGATGGCCATCCGGGCCGTCAATCCCCAGCTGTCCTGGCCGACCAGGGCCCAGGCCATCACTTCGTCGAGGATCGTGCACAGGATGCCGCCGTGGGCGATCCCGTCCCAGCCCTGGAACCGTGGCTCGAGGGTGAGCTCCACCCAGGACCGGCTGGGCTCGACGTGCAACCCGAGCCGCATCCCGGTCGTGTTGAGGGTCCCGCAGGCGAAACAGCGATGCGGCGCGATCTCGAATCGAGGGACCCCGGGGACATCGATCACCGTGGCCTCAGACGTCAAGGTTCTGCACCTTGCGCGCCTCGGTCTTGATGAAGTCCTTGCGAGGGCCGACCTTTTCGCCCATCAGCATCGTGAAGATCTCATCCGCGATCGCCGCGTTCTCGGAGTCGACCCGCAACAGCGTCCGGGTCTCCGGGTTCATCGTCGTATCCCAGAGCTGATCGGCGTTCATCTCGCCGAGCCCCTTGAACCGCTGGACGGACAGGTTCTTGACGTTGAACTCCTTGATGATCCGCTCGCGCTCCTGCTCGCTCTGGGCGTATCGCGTGACCTTTCCGGTGCTGATGCGATACAGGGGCGGCTGGGCGATGTAGAGATAGCCGCTGTCCACCACCTCGGGCATATGGCGGTAGAAGAAGGTCAGCAGCAACGTCCGGATATGCGCCCCGTCGACGTCGGCGTCGGTCATGATGATGATCCGGTGGTAGCGCAGCTTCGAGATGTCGAAGCTGTCGCCGATGCCGGCGCCCAGCGCGATGATCAGCGGCCGCACGTTCTCGCTGGATAGGACCTTGTCGAGGCGTGCCTTCTCGACGTTGAGGACTTTGCCGCGGAGCGGCAGCACCGCCTGGAACCGGCGGTCGCGACCTTGCTTGGCCGATCCACCGGCCGAATCTCCCTCGACGATGTACAGCTCGCTCCTTGCCGGGTCGCGTTCCTGGCAGTCGGCCAGCTTCCCGGGCAGCGATAGTCCGTCGAGGGCGCCCTTGCGGATGACCAGGTCGCGGGCCTTGCGGGCGGCCTCTCGCGCGCGTGCCGCCGTCAGGCACTTCTCGATGATCCTTCGCCCATCGGCAGGGTTCTCGTCGAGGTATTGACCCAGGCTGTCGGCGACCGCGGCCTGGACCTGGCCCTTCACCTCGGCATTCCCGAGCTTGGCCTTGGTCTGCCCCTCGAACTGGGGATCCGTCAGCTTCACGCTGATGACCGCCGTGAGGCCTTCCCGTACGTCATCGCCGGACAGGTTGCCGTCGTTGTCCTTGAGCACGCCGGCCCGGCGGGCCCAATCGTTGAGCGAGCTTGTCAACGCGGCGCGGAACCCGGTGACGTGGGTCCCGCCGTCGACGGTGTTGATGTTGTTGGCGAAGGCCAGCACGTTCTCGGTGTACGAGTCGTTGTATTGCAGCGCGACTTCGACGGCGGTCGAGCCTTCACGCCGCTCGACGTAGATGGGTCGGTTGTGCAGCGTCTCCTTGTTCCGGTTCAGGTGGCGGACGAAGGACTGCAGCCCGCCCTCGAAGTAGAACGAGCGCTCGCGGTCGATCCGTTCGTCGACCAGGGTGATCCACACGCCCTTGGTGAGGTAGGCGGACTCGCGAAGGCGCTGGCTGATGGTCTCGAAGGAGTAGTCGATGGTCTCGAACATCTCGGCGTCCGCGACGAACGAGGTCCGCGTCCCCCTCCGATCGCCCTGCGACCCTTCCTTCCTGACGGCGGTCCGCGGCTTGCCGCGCTCGTACTCCTGCGACCAGAGGCCGCCGTCACGCGCCGATTCGACCCGCATCCAGGACGACAGCGCGTTGACCACGCTCACGCCGACCCCGTGCAGGCCGCCGGACACCTTGTAGCCCCCGCCCCCGAACTTGCCACCCGCGTGCAGGACGGTGTGGACGACCTCTAGGGCATCCTTGCCGGTCGAATGCTTGCCGACGGGCACTCCCCGCCCGTCATCCTGGACGACGACCATGCCGTCCGTCCGGATCGTGACCGTGATCGTGGTGGCGTGGCCGGCCATCGCCTCGTCGATCGAGTTGTCGACGACCTCCCAGACGAGGTGATGCAGGCCGCGGGCATCGGTCGAGCCGATATACATGCCGGGTCGCCGCCGGACGGCCTCGAGGCCTTCCAGCACCTGGATGCTGGCCGCGGTGTAGTCGCCAGCGCCGGCACGCGTCTTTCGTGCGCGTCCGTTCGTCACCGGCACGTCGCGGTCCGCAGCTTCTTCAGTCACGCAGTCCCTCCGATGAGGCGCTCGTAGAGGCGCCCCAGATCGTCGTCGTTGTAGAACTCGATCACGATCCGGCCCCCCCGCCGCGAGCGGGCGAGGCGTACTTTCGTCCCGAGGGCACGTCGCAGGTCCTCTTCGACGCGCTCCAGATCCGGATCACGCGTCGACGTCGACGTAGATACCTCGGTGGTCTCGGTCCGTCGCGGCTCTCGTAGTCGACGTACCAGCTCTTCGGTCTGGCGAACGGAGAGCTCCTGGTCGATGACCGTCCCGAGCACGTGCTCCTGGTGGTCGGCTGAGAGCCCGCCGAGCGCCCGGCCATGGCCCTCGGTCAGGGTGCCGTCCGCGACGGCCGCCTGGACGACCGGTGCGAGATCCAGCAGACGAAGGGTGTTGGCCACGGTCGAGCGTGCGCGTCCCACGCGCGCGGCGATCTGCTCGTGGTTGAACCCGAACTCATCGATCAGGCGGCGGAACCCGTTGGCCGCCTCGATCGGGTCGAGGTCTTCGCGCTGCAGATTCTCGACCAGCGCGAGCTCGAGCTGCGACTGATCGTCGAGCTGGCGGATCACCGCCGGGATGCGCTCGAGGCCAGCGGCGGCGGCCGCTCGGACTCGTCGCTCGCCGGCCACGAGTTGATACCCGTCGATGGTTTCCGTCACGAGGACCGGCTGGAGGACGCCGTGTGCGCGGATACTTGCCGTCAGGGTCGCCAGCTCCGCAGAGGCGAACCGGTGCCGAGGCTGCTGTGGGTTGGGACGGATCGCGGCGATCGGGATCTCGATGGGTCCCGGCTGGCCGACGGTTCGTTGGGGGATGAGTGCCGACAGGCCTCGTCCGAGTCCCGTGGACCGGTCCGGCCTGACGGTCATGACGGCATCCCCACCCCGGCCCCGGCGAGCGTACGGCTGGCCCCATAGGGGTCCGCACGCCGGTGCGCGTCGCGCCGACGGAATTCATCCGCGAGTGCGCTGTACGCCAAGCCCCCGCGCGATCCGGGCGCGTAGCCCACGATCGACCGACCGTGGCTCGGCGCCTCGGAGAGGCGGACACTCCGAGGGATGACCGTGTCGTACACAGCGCCGTCGAGATGACGTCGCGCTTCGAGCTCCACCTGCGCCGACAGGTTCGTCCGACCGTCGGCCATGGTCAGCACGACGCCGTCGATGGCCAGGCGCGGATTCAGGTGATCTCGGACCAGGTCGATCGTTGCCAGCAACTGGGTCAGTCCCTCCAGGGCGTAGTACTCGCATTGCAGCGGGATGAGCACCGCGTCGGCCGCCGTCAGCGCATTCACCGTCAGCAGGCCGAGCGACGGCGGGCAATCCACGAAGATCACGTCGTATTCGTCAACGACTGGTTCGAGCAGCGCTCGGAGTCGACGCTCGCGACCGGCGCTTCCAGCGAGTTCGACCTCCGCGCCGGCCAATGCGATCGCCGACGGAACGACGTCCACCCGGTCGGATCCTGCCCGAACGATCAGGCGAGCGATCTCGGCTTCATCGATGATCCCGTCATAGGTGGAGTGCTCGAGGCGTGCGCGGTCGATGCCGAGACCACTCGTTGCGTTGCCTTGGGGGTCGAGATCGACGATGAGGATGCGGTCCCCGGCGAGCCCCAAGAGGCTGGCCAGGTTCACCACGGTCGTGGTCTTTCCGACGCCGCCCTTCTGGTTCGCGCAGGCGATCGTCCGCCCCACTCAGCGATCCGCTCGGAACGATTTCACTGGATTGGATTCTATCATCGACGACGGTCTGACCTCGGCTGCCGGGCGGATCGACAGGATGACAGTGAGGGCGTAGCTGCGGGTCACCTCCGGCTCAATCACCGTTTCACGTGAAACAACCTCGGCGGCACGAGTCCGGGTTCCGTTGCCCGTTCGGAAGGACCGTGGGATACTCCGCGCAACGTCGCCGCCGAATCGGTCGTGTCATGAGCCGGCAGGCCGGCGCGCGGACCTCCAGCCCGCTTCGCCGAGGAAACGACCCGTTCCATGACCCTGCTCCTCGCTGCGGTCGGAGCGGTGGTGACGGCGCTCATCGAATTGACCGTTACCCCATATCTCCGCATCGGGACCGCACAATCGCAACCCGTGCTTGTGATCGGCGTGATCGTCGCGATCGCGGTCGGCCTCGAAGCTGGCTTGGTCTGGGCGTTCGTCGGAGGACTCGCGCTCGATGTCCTGGCACCCCGTCCACTTGGCTCGTCGGCGTTCGCACTGCTCATCTGCGTCGGCGGCGCGGCCCTCCTCGCGCGATCGCTCGCCCGATTGCGACCGATCGTCCCGATCTTCGCCGTCTTCATCTCCAGCATCGGGTACTCGATGATCCTGTTTGTCACATTCGGCGCGCTCGGTGCCCCGCCACCGACCAGCGACCCGCTGTCCATGGTCGTACCGGGCGCCATCTACGACGCCGTCCTCGGCGCCCTGATCGGTCCGCTTGCCGTTGCGGTCCATGATCGACGGATGGAGCAGGAACGGGTCGACTGGTGAACGCCTACCTCGACCGCCGTCCGACCCCGGAGCGCCGTTTCGCCCGCTTTCTCGTGTTCGGTCTCGCGGTGGTCCTCGGTGTCGGAACGCTGACCGCGCGATTGTTCTATCTGCAGATCACCAACGGGACCGAATACAGCGCGATCTCGACGCGCCAACGCACTGTCCTCGAGCCGATCCCGGCGCCGCGCGGCTACATCTACGATCGGGCAGGCCGCTTGCTGGTCAAGAACGTGCCGACGTTCACCGTCAAGATCCGGCCCTCCGATCTGCCGAATACCATGCGCGATCAGGTCGTCACACGGCTGAGCTCCCTCCTGAACATGGACCCAGCCGACATCAACACGGCCATCGACGGCAACCCGGGTTCCGCATTCGATCTCGTGCGAGTGGCCCAGGACGTCGACCGAAAGACCGCGCAACTCATCTCGGAAGCCGGCTACGACCTCCCGGGCGTCGAGGTGGTCGTGGAGGCCCGTCGCGAATACACCGTGGGACCGCTGCTTTCGCAGATCCTCGGCTATACGGGTCCGGTATCACCGGAGCAGATCGCCGATCTGCGGGCAAAGGGCTACCAGCCTGACGACCTTATCGGCAAGGTCGGGCTCGAGGCCCAGTACGAGAAAGAGCTGCGGGGCACCTACGGCGCGCAGAGCGTGGCGCGGGACCGGACCGGCCAACGTACCCAGGTCCTTCAGACCGAGCAGGAAGCCATCCCCGGTGCGTCGCTCCGGCTGACGATCGACACAAAAGTCCAGCAGGAAGCCCAGAAGGCCCTCACCTGGGCGATGGACAAGGTCGGCATGACCAGGGGCGTCGTCATCGCCATGAACCCTCAGACCGGTGAGGTCCTGGCGATGGTCAGCCTCCCGACGTACGACAACAACCAATTCGCCCGAGGGATCAGCGCGAAGGAATACCAGAAGCTCCTCAAGAACAAGGACAAGCCGCTGCTCAACCACGCCATCCAGGCGCATTACGCTCCCGGTTCGACGTACAAGCTCGTCGCCGGCACCGGTGGCCTCGCCGATCGCGACATCACTCCCTCCACGAGGGTGATCACGAAGGGCTATCTCACCCTCGGCTCGACCAAGTTCTACGAGTGGAACCATCGTGGCTGGGGGCCGTGCGACATCTACTGCGGGTTCGGCCACTCCAGCGACACGTTCTTCTACCAGGTTGCCGGCATGCTCGGCATCGACAGGCTGGCGTACTGGGCCCGGCAATACGGCTTCGGCGCCCCGACCGGGATCGACCTCCCCGGGGAGGTCGGCGGCATCGTCCCCGACAATGCGTGGAAGCAGGACGTGCTCGGTGCCCGGATCTTTCCCGGTGAGACCTACCAGGCTGGCATCGGCCAGGGCTACGACGCCGTCACCCCGCTACAGCTGATCAACGCCTACGCGGCCCTGGCCAACGGCGGCACGCTCTACCAACCCCAGCTGGTGCGCGAGATCGTCGGCCCGGACGGCAACGTGATCCGGCCATTCGCGAAGAAGGTCCTGCACAAGCTGAAGGCGAAGCCGGACGTGTTACGGGTGATGCGCAATGCGGCCCGTTCGACGGTGACGCTCCGTCACACGTACAACCTCGTCGACCTGCCGATCAAGGTGGCGGGCAAGTCGGGAACGGCTGAATTCGGGACCCCGGACGCGAAGGGCCGACTGCCGTACTCATCGTTCTTCGTCGGGTTCACCCCGAAGGACCCGCGGAACGGGTCCTTCGATGCCCACGACTCTCAGCTCATCGTGATGGCCTTCGCCTACGACTCGCGGACCAAGGGGAACGCGGCCACCGAGATCGTGAAGTACTTCTTCCAGCTGCACTACGGGATCAAGCACGACTATCGCCTGCCTGCGCTCCTCCAGCGCACGAACTTCTATTCGAACGACTGATGGGAGTCATCCGGGCCGAACCTGCGCGCGTGACCGACTGGGCGGCCAAGTCGGTGGGCGCGGCATGGCGCTCATTCGACCTGCAGATGATCACGTACGCGGCCTTGCTGGTCGCGATCGGGTTGTCGATGGCGTATACGAACTCGGCCGAGTCGGGTTCAGGCCCGCTCGAGGCAGGGACCACCTTCACGCGCGGGCTGATGTGGGCGGGCATCGCGGTGGTGGCGTTCGTGATCGCGACCGCCTTCGACTATCGATGGCTCAAGACCTTGGCATGGCCGACCTATGCCTTCCAGCTGGGACTACTCGCCGTAACGTTGGCCATCGGCGATGGGGTGGGGAATTCGGCACGGTGGGTGACGATCGGGCCCCTCACGCTCCAGTTCAGCGAGCTGGCCAAGATCCTCATGATCATCGTGCTCGCGACGTACCTTGCCGGCCGGCACGACCGACTGGACTCACTCGGGTCGATCCTCGGCGCGTGCCTGCTCGTCGGGCCGCCCCTCGTGCTGGTCATGCTCCAACCGGACCTCGGGACCTCGCTCGTCTTCGCCGCGATCCTGGCCGGCATGCTCTGGATGTCCGGTGCGAGCCTGAAGTGGCTCGGGATCCTGACCGGAGGGACGATCGCGATGTTGCCCATCGCCTGGACGTACCTGCTACGCGACTACCAGAAGGAACGACTGACGTCGTTTTTGAACCCGACACCGGACGTCACCGGCTCGGGGTACCAGCTGTACCAGTCGCAGATCGCCGTCGGGTCCGGCGGCTGGTTCGGGCGCGGACTCACCAACGGGACGCAGGCACAGGGCGATTTCCTGCCAGTCCAGACCACCGACTTCGTGTTCTCCGTATTAGCCGAAGAGCTCGGCTTCATCGGGGCGATCGTGATGTTCCTGCTGTTCGTCCTGCTGCTGTGGCGGATCATGGTCGCCGCCTGGCGGTCCAAGGATCCGTTCGGCTCGCTGTTCGCCTCGGGACTGGCCTCGATGATCCTGTTCCAGCTGGTCGTCAACGTCGGGATGGTCATGGGCATCATGCCCATCACCGGCATCCCGTTGCCCTTCGTGACCCATGGTGGCGCATCGCTCGTGAGCATCGCCATCGGCCTCGGCATCCTCCAAAGCGTGAACATCCGGCAGACGCGCGCCGAGTGGTGACGCGGTCGGCGTCGACCGCCAGGTCGACATGCCCGAGTGCGTGGATCCCGGTCCAGACGTGCCGCACGCAGGTCTGATGGAAGGCCCCACCATCCTCCAGGCGATCGAGCTGCTCATCGGCCTGCTCGGCCTGGCGGTCGTCGTGGCCCTCATCGCTCGTGCCGTGCGCCTGCCCGACACCGTCGCGCTCGTCATCGCCGGTCTGCTGGTCGGCGGCCTCGCGACTCAGGTCGGAGCGGAGCCCGTCCGCATCCCTCACGAGCTGGTCCTCGGGGTACTGCTGCCGGGTCTCGTGTTCGAAGCGGCCTATCGCCTGGAGCTTGAGGTCATCCGGCGATGGATCGCCGCACTGCTGATCCTCGCGATCCCGGGGGTCCTGATCACGGCCGGCGTGGTGGCGGTCGCACTCAATGTCGTCGCCGGGGTTCCGCTGGAGCTCGCGTTCATCGCCGGCGCCATCGTCTCTGCCACCGACCCCGCGGCCGTCGTCGCGACGTTCAAGCAGCTGCGCGTGCCGCGCTCGTTGGCGACCATGGTCGACGGGGAGAGTCTCCTCAACGACGGCACCGGCCTGGTGCTGTTCGCGATCGCCGTCGCGGCGATCACCACGCCGATCAGCCCGGGCGGCGCGGTCATCGCCTTCACTGCCGCGGTCGGCCTGAGCGTGGTGGTCGGCCTCGTCGCCGGGCTCATCGCGGCTGCGGTCGTCCGCTACATCGAGGACCCCCTCATCGAGCTGACCATCTCGGTGGTGCTGGCCTATGGCACCTACCTCCTGGCCGACGGGCTCGGGCTATCGGGGGTGCTCTCCACGGTCACCGCTGCGATCGTGCTGGGCAATTTCGGCGGTCGGGTGCTGTCGCAAGGCGGGTCCGACGCGATCGACATCGTGTGGAGCTTCCTGGCCTACCTGCTGACGGCGATCGCGTTCCTGCTCATCGGGATGGCCATCCCGCCGGTTCGCTTGATGGGCTCGTTGTGGCCGATCACATGGGCGATCGTCGGCATCCTGGTCGGACGTGCGCTCATCGTCTATGTGGTGCTCGGAGGCATCTCGCGCCTCGCGCCGATCCCGGGCCTCGAGCGGCGGATTCCCGTGGGCTGGTCGAACGTCCTGTTCTGGTCTGGTCTGCGCGGCGCGGTCGCGGTCGCCATGGCCCTGGCCATCCCCGATGACGTGCCCCAGCGTGCGCTCCTCCAGGACGTGACGTTCGGGGTCGTCCTGTTCACGCTGCTCGGGCAGGCGACGACCGTCGGTCGGCTCGTCAGCCGATTTGCGAGCGACCCCGAGGAGGCTCCGAGCGTCGGCCACGAGACCCGGCGCTCACCGGCGGCGGAATAGGCCGCGCCGATCCGTCGCTTCGGCGTCCGCGGAACGGCGCCGACCGGTGCGCCGGAGGATGGCATCGATCTCGTCGCGGTATGGCCGGCCGATGGGCATCCGGTCGAGCCACTCGATGTATTCGAGGTCGGTCCGAGCGATCTCGCCGAGGGACCAGCGGGCATACCTGCCGAAGGTGAGCACGCTGCCAGACGGCTGACCCGGCGGTGGCCCGGCCGCGCCGGTCCCGTCGGCAGTCTGCATCGACGAGTCGAACCCGCCGCCGACAGACGAGCGGCCAGACGTCCAGTCGCGCGACACGGTCTCCGGCGGCCGCTGGCCGAAGCGCGATCCCTCGACCCTGCCGGCCTCGCTTGCGCGCCTGTGGAGCGCCGCGCGGACGGCCCGATCACGATCGAACGCTGCCCGCTTGAGCGGGTCGCCGATGACCTCCCAGGCCGCATTGATGGCCGCCATCCGCGCGGCGGACGCAGCGTCCGGAGCGACGTCCGGATGGTATTTGCGGGCGAGCCGTCGGTAGGCCGCGACGATCACCTCGTCCTCTGCCTCGGGATCGACCTGGAGGGTCTTGTACGGGTCGCTGGGCGGGTCGGTCACGGCAGGGCGTCCGGTAGGCCCGGATGCTGATCGAGCCGCAGGCCGTCGATGGAGGACGCGAGGGCCTCCGGGGCGTCGGGACTGAGCCGTCGGAACAGGTAGCGGACGACATCGCGCGACGCGGCCGCGACGGGTAGCGCGAGGATCGCCCCGAGCAATCCGCCGAGCGCACCGCCGATCACGATCGCGAACATCACCAGCGCCGGGTGCATCTCGATGGCGTCGCCCTGGATCTTCGGCACAAGGACGTTGTTCTCGACCTGCTGGACGAGGGTGTACAGCACGAGTGCGGCGATGACCGGCTCCAGTCCGGCCGTGGCGGCGAGCAGGACGGCCGGTACGGCCGAGATGATCGGCCCGATGATCGGCAGCAGCTCGAGGATCCCGGCGGTCACCGACAACAGGACCGCATACCGGCCGAACACCGGATCGACCAGCCGGCTCAACACGAGCAGCCCGATGAACGTGAAGGCACCGACGGTCAGGCCGAGGACGAGCTGCGCCCGCACCCATTGCCCGAAGAGGCGACGAACGATGCGCAGCACGGCCCATGTGTCGAAGCGCCATGCGGCCGGCAGGCTGCGATCGAACTGGGTCGTCAGCGACACCCGATCCTTGAGCAGGTAGAAGACCCACACAGGCAACAAGATGTAGCCGAAGACGGCCCCGAGGATGCTGCCCGCGCCGGTCAGGATGCGCAGGATGGCGGTCAGATCGACGGTCGGGACGCCACCACCGCCCTGGGTGACCGACGCGATCATCGAATCGATCCACTCCCGCACCACCGCCGGGATCTGGAGCCGGGCGTAGAACTCCGAGAGGCGCAGGATCTGGGCCTGCAGCTGATCGGCGAGGCCGGGCAGGTCCTGGAGGAAGCGCACGAGCTCGTCGAACAGCGGGGTCAGGGTGAGGTTGAGGAACTCGACCAGGATCACGACCGCGATGACGTAGACCAGCAGGATGGCCACGGTGCGGCGGACGCCGCGGGTGGTCAGCCAGCGCACCGGGGGATCGAGCAGGTAGACCATCAGGAGGCCGACCACGAACGGGCGGACGGCGTCGCGCGCGAGCCACAGCAGCACGCCAAGGACGATCGCCGCGCCGATGAGGAGCGCGACCCGAGGCGACAACTGGGCGAATCTCGGGGCGCCGGCCGGCGACGCCGGGTCGACGAACGGTGGCGGAGGCAACCGCTGCACGAGGCCGACGGTCGTGAGGGCGGGCGCGACCGACCCAGCCTCTCCACCCTCGGGCGCGTCCATGGTCGGGCAGACTAGCAGACGTGCCGGACCCGACGACCTCCGGGGGTCCACCCGGGATCCCTGCCGCCCCCGAGCCCCGCCAGCGCTGGCGACTGGTCGTAGCGCGCGGGGTCGATCCGGCTGCGGCGACCCAGCGCGACGTGGCGGACGCCTGGTCCGGCGCGGTCGAATCGACGGGATTGCCGGTCGCGCGGGCCGACGCTGGATGGGGGCGGCCAAGGATCTCGTTCGGGGCGCCGCTACCGGCGCGGATGGCCGCGGAGGCGGAGCTCATCGATATCGTGCTGACCGAGCGGTGGCCGGCATGGCGCGTCCGCGAGGCGATCCTCGGCGCGGTGCCGACCGGTTGGCGGCTGGTCGACCTGCACGACGTGTGGTTGGCGGGCCCGCCCCTGGCCGGCCAGGTCGTGGCGGCCGACTACAGGATCGCCTTCCCTGACACGGTCGACCCGCCATCGCTCGGGAGAGCCGCCCGAGGGCTGCTGGATGCGGCGAATATCCCGCTCGAGCGGACAAAGGGCGCCGCCGTCGTCCGGTACGACCTGCGGCCACTGCTCGTCGATCTCGAGATCCGGGCCGGTCCGCCGCCGACGGCCGTCGCGAGGACACGGTTCCATCCTGAGCTCGGAACGGGCCGCCCCGAAGCGGTGATCGAGGCACTGGGCGACAGCCTGGGAACGCGACTCGAGGCGACGTCGATCGTCCGCGAGCGTCTCGTGCTCAGATCCGAGCTCGTCTGACCCAGCGAGTCCGGCGACGCACGGAGCCCCCGATTGCCAACAGCCGCGATTCGGCCGTACACTCCTCGTTCTGCGCGTCGGCGTCCGCCGAGCGCCATCCCATGTCCGACAGCCCGATCGCCACGCGCGGTCGCTGGCCGTCGTCGATCGAAGTCCAGAGGATCCATGTACGCAGTCATCGAGACCGGCGGGAAGCAGTATCGCGTCGAGGTCGGCACCGAAGTCGAGGTCGAGTTGCTCGACGTCGAGCCAGGAACGACGGTCACGCTCGATCGGGTCCTGCTGGTTGCCGACGGCGACGATGCCTCGATCGGTCGACCGGTGGTCGATGGTGCGGCGGTCAGCGCGGAGGTCGTTCGCCAGACGCGCGGCGACAAGGTCATCGCCTTCAAGTACCGACCGAAGGCGCGGCGACGGGTCAAGAAGGGCCATCGCCAGGATCTGACCGTGCTGCGCGTCAGCGATATCGTCCTCGACGGCAAGAGCGCGGCCAAGACCGCGGCGAAGGCCCAGTCGGACGCCAAGACCGAACGCGCGCGACTCGAGGAGGCCGCGGCCGCCCAGGCAGCGAAGGACGCGGAGCTTGCCGCGAAGCTCGCAGCCGACACCAAGGCGACTGCCCCCACGAAGAAGGCGGCCTCGACCACCAAACGTCCCTCGGCGGGCGCGACGGCGACCCCCGCGCCGAAGGCGACCTCGACGCCCAAGTCCGGTAGCAAGGCGAGCCCCAAGGCGACGACGAAGACGTCCACGGACGCGGCCAAGCCAGCCCCGAAGCCCCGCGCGGCCAAGCCACGCACCACCAAGAAGGACGAGTAGCGACCATGGCCCACAAGAAGGCAGGCGGGAGCGTCAAGAACGGCCGCGACAGCGTCGGCCAGCGACTCGGGGTCAAGGTCGGCGACGGCCAGACCGTTCCGGCCGGAGCGATCATCGTCCGGCAGCGTGGGATGACCTTCCTCGCGGGCCCGGGTGCCGGGCTCGGCAGGGACTACACGGTCTTCGCGACGGTCACCGGGACCGTCCGATTCGAGCACGTCACCAAGAGCAAGAAGCGCATCCGGGTCGAGGCGGCAGAGACCGTTTCGGCATCCACGCAGACCGCGACCAGCGCGGCCTGACAGGACCGGACCAGCCGACGATCACCGGCGGGGACATTGCCCTGCGCGGACGACGTCGGAGGAGAGATCACTCGTGAAACCCGACATCCATCCCAAGTACTACGAAGCAAAGGTCCACTGCGGCTCGTGCGGTCGCGAATGGACGGTCGGGTCGACCCGGCCCGAGCTGCGCGTCGACGTCTGCAGCAATTGCCACCCGTTCTTCACGGGGACGCAGAACATCATCGACACGGCCGGTCAGGTCGAGCGGTTCCAGAAGCGACTGGAGCGGCAGGTTCGCTCATAGCCCTTCCGGGCGGGGGTCGAGTCGCGCCATCGCCGGTAGACTTCCGGTGATGGCAACCAACCCGACGCCGCAGGCGGTGGACGGCGGTCGCGGCGGGCGACCGAGCTATGCCTACGGCGGCCAGGCCCTCATGGAGGGCGTGCTGATGCGTGGTCGCGACGCGATCGCCGTCGCGCTGCGCCACCCGGACGGTCGCATCGTCACGGCGCGGGAGCGACTCGATTCGGGCGTCCACGGATCGCCGGTCGCCCGTTGGCCGTTCATCCGCGGTCTCGTCGTGCTGTACGAGACCCTCATCGTCGGCACGCGCTGGCTCATCCGCAGCGCGAACCTGCAGGCCCAGGAGGATGACGTCGAGCTCGGCAAGGGCTCCATCGTGGTGATGCTCCTGGTCACCTTCGGCATCGCCATCGCGGTGTTCAGCCTGCTGCCACTGTTCATCTCGAGTGTCGCGACCTCCGGGGTGTC
The DNA here is from genome assembly GCA_035688805.1 of Candidatus Limnocylindrales bacterium. Lineage (GTDB taxonomy): Bacteria > Chloroflexota > Limnocylindria > Limnocylindrales > CSP1-4 > SPCO01. The sequence continues at coordinate 4,580 of DASSMQ010000047.1, read as the reverse complement.
GCATGGCTGGGCGCAGCCGGCGGTGGAGGGGCTCATCCAGGTCGGGATCTTCCTGGGCTATCTCACCCTCGTGTCGCGGACACCCGACATCTACCGCGTCTTCCAGTACCACGGCGCCGAGCACATGACCATCCACGCCCTGGAGGCCGGGGATCCGCTGACGGTCGATGCAGTCCGCAAGTACCCGACCGCCCACCATCGCTGTGGGACCGAGTTCCTGGTGATCCTGGTCCTGTTGTCGATCTTCGCCTTCTCGTTGGTCGGTCGCCAGCAGCCGCTGGTCATGATCGCCAGCCGCTTCGCGCTGATCCCGATCCTGGCCGCCGTGGGCTACGAGATCCTGCGTACGGGCGCACGGTTCCGCCGGTTCCGCCTCGTGCGGGCGATCATGTTCCCCGGGATGCTGGTCCAGATGATCACCACGAAGCGTCCCACCGACGACATGATCGAGGTCGCCATCTCCTCGATGGAGGAAGCCCTCGAGGCGGATGGCAATGCCGTCCCGCTCGGCTCGACGCTGTTCGAGCGCGACCCGCTGGAACTTCGATCCGACGTCGACCGCCGACCAGCCGCCGACCCCGCTGACCCGCTGCCGGCGCGCCCGGGCGAGCCGCCCGCGACGTCATGAGCGGTCTCGACGCGAAGTTGGCCGAGATCGCGACGCGCTACGACGGATTGCAGGCTCGCCTGGCTCTCCCGGAGGTGACTGCCGATCCCGGAGAGATCCGTCGCCTCGGTCGCGAGCTGGCGCGCCTCGAGCCGACCGTCGCGGCCTTCCGGGAGCTCGGATCGATCCAGGATGAACTGGCCGGCGCCCGCGAGCTGCGCGATTCCGGTGACGGTGATGATGAGCTGCGCTCGATGGCCCGCGACGAGGTCGCACGGCTCGAGGCCGACGAGGCTCGACGCCTCGACGAGTTGCGCATCCTGCTCCTGCCGCGCGACCCGAATGACGAGCGTGATGTGATCCTGGAGGTCCGGGCCGGGGCCGGCGGTGAGGAGGCGGCGCTGTTCGCCGCGGAGCTGCTGCGGATGTATCTCCGCTACGCCGGGCGCCGGCGTTACGCGACCGAGGTGCTCAGCCTGAACGAGACCGGAATCGACGGGATCAAGGAGGCCATCGTCCAGGTCCGCGGTGACGGCGCCTACAGCAGGCTCAAGTTCGAGGGCGGGGTCCACCGGGTCCAGCGCATCCCGGCGACCGAATCGAGTGGCCGGATCCACACGTCGACGGCGACGGTCGTGGTCATGCCCGAGGCCGACGAGGTCGAGGTCGAGATCGACGAGGACCGTGACCTGCGCATCGAGGTGAAACGCTCGTCTGGTCCAGGTGGCCAGTCCGTCAACACCACGGACTCGGCCGTCCGCATCACCCATCTGCCCAGCGGGCTCGTCGTCGAGATCCAGGACGAGAAGAGCCAACACAAGAACAAGGCCAAGGCGTTGTCGGTGCTGCGCTCGCGATTGCTCGACCTGGAGATCCAGAAGCAGCGCGAGGCGGATTCCGCCGCCCGTCGGTCGATGGTCGGCACCGGCGACCGCAGCGACAAGGTGCGCACCTACAACTTCCCGCAGGACCGGGTCACCGACCATCGCATCGGCAAGACCGTCCACAACCTGCCCGGCGTCATGGCCGGCGATCTCGACGAGCTCATCGATGCCTTGATCATGGCCGACCAGGCGGACCGACTCGCCACGCTCGTGGGCACCGATGACGCAGCTTGAGACCGTCGCGGTGACCTACGTGCCGGCGCGGACGATGCCGATCGTCAAGGCCACCGATCTCGGCTCCGTCCAGGTGCTCAAGCACGGCAACCGATTCCTGATGACCGATTCGTTCGGGGACATCCATCCGGATTCCCGCGGCCTCGGGCTGTACCACGGCGACACCCGTGTGCTGTCCTGCTCGGTGCTTCGCGTCGGGGGCGAGCGGCCGGTCCTCCTCCAGACCTCGGTCGGTGGGAACTATCGCGGCGGGATCCAGATGACCAACCCCTCGGCCGACCGCAACCCGGACGCCAAGGTCCACCCGTTCGATGAATTGGTCGGCCGGACGATCGGGATCAGCCGCGAGCGGCTGATCGGCGCCGACGGCGTGGCCGAACGGCTGCGCATCGTCAACCATGCCGCCAAGCCGGCCGCCGTGCCAGTGGTCCTGGAGCTCGGGGCGGACGGGGCCGACATCTTCGAGGTCCGGGGCTACCCGCGCCGCGGTCGCGGACAGGTCCTGCCGGTCGCGACGGCCGACCGACGGGTCACCTTCCGGTACGTCGGGGTGGACCACGTCGAGCGGCTGACCCATCTCGCCTTCTCGGAGGCGGCGCTGGCGGTCAGCCCGGTGACCGAGACCGCGCCGGACGGCTTCGACACGGGTGCCTCCATCCGGCTCGAATGGACGCTGCGTCTCGGCCCGAGCGAGACTCGCGACCTGTCATGGACGATCTGGTGTTCCGATCGGCCGGCCCCGGACCCGGTCGTCGACGAACCGAAGGCCGCGTCCGATCAGGCGGTCCTGTTCCCCTCTGAGCCCCGCGTGTCGGCCGACGAGGGCGCCGCCGCGTATCACGCCTGGCAGCGGGGCACGACCTCGGTCTCGAGCGACCACGAGCTGTTCAACCTGGTCATCCGTCGCTCGGTGTCCGACCTCCGGTTGCTGGTCAACGACGGCCCCGGTCCCGACGAGCGCTACGTCGCAGCCGGGGTGCCGTGGTTCGCGACGCTATTCGGTCGGGACGCCCTGATCTCGGCGTTCCAGTCACTCGCGTTCCGACCCCAGATCGCGATCGAGACGCTCGAGGTGCTGGCCGCTCTCCAGGCGACCGAGGACGACCCGTGGCGAGACGCCGAGCCGGGCAAGATCCTCCATGAGCTGCGGACAGGGGAGATGGCACGGTCCGGGGAGCTGCCCCACACCCCGTATTACGGCTCGGTCGACTCGACGCCGCTGTGGCTGATCCTGTTCGGTGCGACGTTCGACTGGACCGGGGACCGGGCCGTCGTCGACCGGCTGTGGCCGAACGCCATGGCCGCTCTGGACTGGATCGATCGCTACGGCGACCGGGATGGCGACGGTTTCGTCGAATATCAGCGCCGGTCCGAGCGCGGCCTCCTCAACCAGGGCTGGAAGGATTCGAGCGACGCGATCCGCGACCGCGAGGGGATCGAGGCCAAGCCGCCGATCGCCCTCGCCGAGGTCCAGGGCTACGTCTTCGATGCCAAGCGACGGATGGCGAGGCTCGCCCGGGTCCGCGGCGAGGATGCGCTCGCCGACCGGCTCGACGCCGAGGCGACGGCACTGGCCGAGCGGTTCGAGGAGGCGTTCTGGGTCGAGGATCGGCGCTATTACGCGATGGCGCTCGACGCCGACAAGCGGCAGGCGGACGCGATCGCGAGCAACGCCGGCCAATGCCTGTGGACCGGCATCGTGTCGTCCGAGCGCGCCCGTGACGTGGTCGAGCACCTGCTCCGACCCTCGATGTTCTCCGGCTGGGGCGTCCGCACCTTCGCCGCCGACCAGCCGGGCTACAACCCGATCGGCTACCACACGGGCACGGTCTGGCCACACGACACGTCGCTGATCGCCGCCGGATTCAAGCGCTACGGCTTCGACGAGGCCTGCAACCGACTGGTCGGCCAGATGATGGAGGCGGCCCAGAGCTTCGGGGACTACCGACTGCCCGAATTGTTCTGCGGCTTCGATCGCAGCGACGCGGCCAGCCCGGTCCCGTACCCGGTCGCCTGCTCGCCCCAGGCGTGGGCCGCCGGCTCGTCGTTCCTGTTCCTCGAAACGATGCTGGGACTGCGCGCCCATGCCGAACGCGGCGAGCTCGAGCTGCTCCACCCGCACCTGCCCGACTGGTTGGGCAAGGTGACCCTGACCGACCTGCGCGTCGGCGATGCGTCGGTCGACCTGTTGTTCCACCGATGGCGTGGCACGACGAGTGCCGAGGTGCTGCGCAAGGTCGGTGACCTCGCCGTCACGATCCGGCTCTGACCGACCACCCATGACCGCCACCCGGACGCTCGTCGAGGCGGGCGCCGAGCGCCTCCGAGCCAGTGGCTCCGACACGCCCAGGCTGGACGCGGAGCTGCTCCTGGCCCACGCGATCGGTGTCGATCGGACGGCGGTGATCGCCCACGGCGACGCGCCGGTCGGTCCTGGCGCCGAGGCGACCTATCTCGACCTGGTCGGGCGGCGCGAGCTCGGCGAGCCCGTCGCGTACCTGCGCGGCATCAAGGAGTTCCACGGCATCGTGCTCACGGTTGACCCCCGCGCACTGATCCCCCGACCGGAGACCGAGCAGCTCGTCGACCTGGCGTTGGCCGAGATCATGCAGCGGCTGACGGGGGGTCCGGCGGTCGGCCGGGCGCCCCGGATCGTCGATGTGGGCACCGGCAGCGGCGCCATCGCGGTGGCCATCGCCGTCGGGCTCCGACGCCTGCGCGTCCCGGCCGACGAGGTCGCGATCCTCGCCGTCGACGCATCGACGGACGCGCTCGATCTCGCGCGGGAGAATGCCGTCGGTCACGGGGTGGGCGATCGCATCGCCTTCGAGGCGGCCGATCTCCTGCCGCCCGCC
>DASSMQ010000046.1:0-14726 GCA_035688805.1 Candidatus Limnocylindrales bacterium | reverse complement strand
TGGCGGCGGCGTACCGCCCGATCGACGCGCCCGGTGCCGACTCCACCGAAGCCTCGGCTGCGACGACCAGGGCGCCATCCGGTAGGAAGACTGGGGCGATCTCGTTCGGCGCGACGACCACGATCAGCGACGTCTCCGCCCATCGACTGGCGGCGGCCGCCTCCCGAAGGACGTCCTCGGGTTGGTGGACCGCGACGAGGACCGCGAGCTCCGGCAGGTAGCGAAGGGCGAGACCCACGTCGGCGGCATCGAGGGCGGGCGCGCCCGAGGATCCGATGTCCGTCGTCGTCGGGGCCTCCGTCTCAGGTCCCGGGGCGAGGTCGATGGCCGCGGAAGGCTCGTCCCTATTCGCCGGGGTCGGGTGGGATGCGTCGCGCAGGATCGCGACATGCCCGACGCCGAGTCGGTTGAGGGCGATCAGGACGGTGTCGCCCGCCGCATCATCCCCGACCTTGCCGACGAGTTCGACCCGGCTTCCGGAGCGGGCCGCCTCGACCGCGATCGATGCTGTCAACCCGACCGCGGTGCCTTCTGACCCGGTCCCCCCAAGCGCGACAGATCCGATGACGGCGATCACGCCGTCACTCTAGTCGTCAGTCGACCAAGCCGGCAGCCACGATGACCGCGTCGACCCCAGTCCCACGCAGGACCTTGATCGTGCCGCCGTTGCCATTGATGTCGAAGGTGTCGGCGATCACCTGGTCGACGATCAGGGTTCCGCCGTTGCCATTCAGCTTGATCTGCGCCGCCGGGACGTAGATGATCCCTTCGACGATCGTCGATGACGCCGAACCATTCAGCGTCACCGGCGACGTGACGGTGCGGTCCTGGAAGATGACGATGCCGTTGTAGACCGAATTCGGATCGGTCGTCGGAAGGTCGAGCGCGGCAAGCTTCATGACCGCGCCGGACGAATTCAGCGTGAATGGGCCCCCCGGTGAACTCGGCAGCGTGGAGTTGTAGATCATCACGCCGCCGCACAGCGCGGCGGTCGTCGTAGCTTGGGCGCACGGCGCCGCCGTCACGTCGGGCTTCGCATCAGATTCGGTGCCGATGGTCACGATCGATGCGCCGCCACCGATGTCCAGCCCACCGCCGCCGATCCAATAGATGCCTGGCATGAGGTAGACAGTCCGGCCCTGGCTGACCGCGATGCCGCCGGGATACAGACCGGGGTACAGGATCCATGGGACGTTCGCCGGACCGCCGGTTGCGGGGATCTTGCACAACGCCGGCGCGGTCTGACTCGGCGCGGGTGTGCCACCAGGGCAGTTCTTCGGCGGTGTAGGTGCGGGTACCGCGGTGCCGGCATACACCATCGGGGCAGCTAGGCCCGGCATCGTGGGCGCGGCGAGGTTCCGTAACGGATCAGGCAAGGCGAACGATCCCTGGGCGATGGTGCAGTCGACCGGCGGACCGGAACCCTGATCCTGGAACTGGCCTACCACCCGGCAGGTGGCGTCCGGTGCATTGACGTCGATGGTCGCGCCGCCGGTCCGGGAGAACCCCACTGGCGCTCCGGGCGCACAACCAGACCCATTCGAGTTGGACTGGATATTCGCATTCGCCTCGATGATGCCGCCGCCGGACACCGCGATCGCCTTGCAGGCGGTCGGGTTCAGCGCCAGCATCGAGAACGGGAACGTCAGGTTCTGGCTGTTGGTGGCGACGGCGAAGGCGCCGATCGGCCAGCTCGCCTTGCCGATCACTCCGCCGAAGATCGAGGCCCGATTCGATTGGATCTGGACCTCGATGAACCCTGGGAACCCGATGTACCGGCCGTGGATGGGCGGCATGTAGATATTCACGACCTGGTTCGGGTCGGCGTCGTCGTAGCCATTCAGGCGCGCGATCCGCTGGGCCGTGGTCCGTGCCTGGGCCGCATCGCTCAGGACGTAGCGCGCTCCGGCCAAGGCGGCCGCATCGGCAGCATTCTGTTCGTCGCGCCGCTCGACCAGCATCATCCCGACGTCGAAGGCGAGCGCCGCGACGATGAGGATGGTGACGAGCGCCCCGGCGAAGAGGACGAGGACCTGGCCTCGTTCGTTCGGGCGGCTAGTTGTTGACGACAAGGGTCGACTCCGCATTCACCGTGATCTGGGGGAGAGGGACGATCGGAACGAGACTGCGGTAGGTGAAGGTGGCGTCCACCCGTACGGTGGAACCGCGACCGTTATCCGGGGCCCAGGTCGGCGTGACGCCGACTCCGGACATGCCGAGCGCCGACTGGCGGACGCGAGTCACGACGTTGTTGCCCGCGACGTCGCAGCCCGACGTGCCGGGGGCGGGCGGTCCGCTCGGGCATCCGAGCGTGTTGGCGCCGTTGACGATCGCGTACCGCGCGCCTTCACGGGTCGCATTGCTCAGGGTCTCGTAGTAGTAGATGAAGCGTCCCGCCTCGATGATCCCGAAGAGCATCAGGAAGAACCACGGGACGACGAGCGCGAACTCCACGAGCGCTTGGCCCCGCGTTCGACGTCGGCGGCGCGAGGTTCTCGGCGCGCTCACGGGGCCCCCGGCGCGAGATCGATGTCGGTGATCGCGAAGGTGCTGTCGCGCGAGAACGTCAGCGTCGATGGCAGCCCGTATTGGACCCCCATGAACTCGATGCTGAGCGGCGCGATCAGTCGGAACGCATGCGTGAGCGTCACGGTCACATCACACGGGGTAGCGCGCAGCGGGTCTTCGCAGTGGTCCGCGGCGTTGACCGGTCCGCACGGACCGCCGACGACCGGGGTGACGCAGTACGCGAACGATGGGTTGGTGCACCCGTTGGTCGGGTCGCCGTCCGGATCCGCGTAGTCGGGCAGGTTGCTCGCGGCGACGCAGGCGCGCCGCTGCATCTCGACGACGGTCGCGTCCATCGGGGGCCCAGGCAGCCACTTCCCGGCGCCGAGTGTCGTGCCGTAGTCCGCGGCCTCACGTGCGGCGGACTCGACGCTCAACATCGTGGTGTAGACCCGGGCCAGGTCGGCGATCCCGAGCAGGATGATGAGCATCACCGGCAGGATCAGGGCGAACTCGACCACCGATTGCCCGCGTTCGCGTCGGCGGCGCCCCAGGAACGTGGCGGCGGTCGGACGCGTGGACGCCTGGGTCAAGGTGCAGGATCCCCCTAGGTGGTTGGTACCAGTCGCCCCGGACGAAAGGACCAGGACCCGAGACTCGCAGGGATACCTTGCAGCCGACCTTACGTCGACCCGGTAGAACGCCTTACAAAACCGTTCATCGGTGCGACTCGGCACCGAACGGCATCGACCTCAGTGGTCGGTGGGCTCTGGCGTCGAGGTGTGGTCCGATCCGCCGCCGGAGCTCGATCCGGAGTCCGAGCCCGAATGGTCATCGGTCGGTTCCGGGGTCTGGTTCGAGCCCGAATGGTCGCTGCTCCCGGAATGATCCTCCCCACCGGACGATTCCGACCCCGCGGAGCTGCCGGAGCCGCTGGAACCGCTGTGATCGTCGGCATGGGCCGGCTCGGGCGTCTCGGTCGCCGCAGGCCCGCCGTCGGTCGCGGACGGGCTGGGCGACGGCGAGGGGGTCGGGGTCGGCGAGACCGGTGTCGCCGGACCCTGGGTCGGCGGCGTCGGCCGGGGGGATGGTGTCGGGACGACCAGCGGCGCAGGTGGCGGGACGTTCGGGAAGAGGATCCGGCTTGCGGCCACCACCGCGAGTGACCCGGCGCCGCCGATCGCGATCGCCGCGACCAGCACCAGCGCGAAGGCTTGGGCGCGCACAGCGGCAGGGCGACCGCCGGTCCATGCCAAGCGCCATGCCTCGCGCAGCGTCGTGATGGGTCCGAGCCCTGCAAGCAAGCGGGGGCTCGGTTCGGACGTGATGGCCGCCATGACCCGGTCCTCGAACCCAGCGGTCGGACCTGACCACCCGACCTCCGCGTAGGCCTCGAGGTCCCGCGCCAACCGTGTCAGGTCGTCGTCGTCCCGCGCCACGGGATCGAGTTCCCCTGGATCGAATGGTCGCCGCGGCCCGCTCACCGCTCTCCTCGGTCCATGCTGTCGCGCAGCCGGCCCAAGCCGCGGTGCAGGTGCGTCTTGACCGTGCCGAGCGGGCGTCCCGTCTGTCGGGCGATCTCGTCGAGCGAGGAATCGGCGAAGAACCGCAACGCGACGACTTCCCGATACGGCTCCGGCAGCGCCGTGACAGCGGACCGCAACTCGGTGGCACGCTCGGCGCGCAGCGACAGCAGCGCAGGATCCGTGATCGGGCTCGCCGCGACCGCCTCGCGATCCGCAGCTCGGTCGGCCGCTCGCTCCGCGGCGCTGACGACATAGCCGGCCGACCCCCCCGCCGGACGCTCGCCGCCGGGATGGCGCCAGGTCACGGTGCGGCGTCGGCTCGCCATGCGCAGGGCGATCCGGATGCCGATCCGGGTGAGCCAGGCCCCGAACGGGCCCTCACCCCGCCACGACGCCAGCGATCGATACGCGGTCACGAACGCCTCCTGGGCCGCATCCTCGGCGTCGGCATGGTCACCGAGGACCCGTGCACAGGCTCGCACGAGGCCGTCGGCTTCGCGCTCGACCAGGCGTCGGAAGGCCTCGCGATCCCCGCGCAGGACTGCGTCGACGACCGCCCGCTCATCGGCCGACGGCGCCCAGCCCCCCGGTGCGGCTCGTTCGTGGTCGATCGGCGGCCTCCATCGATCAGGTCGGTCCGGGCCGGACATGCCGGATCGGCCCGCTGCCATGATGCCGTGACGCGGGCCGATCCATCCATCGCCGGTCCGGCGCCGCACGCCGTGACGGTTCGGGAGTCAGTCGCCGCCGCCGCTCTCGCCGCCGCCGGTGTCGCCACCGCTCCCACTGTCGGACCCGGAATCGCCGCTGTGGTCACCGGATCCCGACCGGTCCGTCTCGCTATCGCCCTGCTTGTCGTGCTGCTCGCCCTGTCCGTCGTTGTCGTCGCCCTGTTCGTTGTCGTGGTCGCCGTCGTGATCGTCGGTCGCCTCGGGTTCGGCGGTCTCGGTCGGCTCGGCCGCACGGGCCGGTTCGGCCGTCTCGGTCGGCTCCGCGGTCTCGGTGGGCTCCGCGGTCTCGGTGGGCTCGGCCGTCTCGGTGGGCTCGGCCGTCTCCGTGGGCTCCGCAGTCTCGTTCGCCGTGAGCGTCACGAGCGACGGATCCGTGGTCGGGGTCGGTCCGGTGATCCCGTTGGCCGCGAATACCGCGCCCGCGGCGAGGAACAGGGTCACGACCGCGACACCGATGCCGCGGACGATCCGTGGGTCAGAACGCATGGATGTGGGCTCCCGTCGTTGACCGGCCGGATGACCGGTCGCTATCCCATCGAGCCGACGGGGACCGAAAAGGTTACAGCGCGGGACAGGACGCGGCTCAACGCTCGCTGACCACCTCATCGCCGGTCGGCTCGTCGCCGGGTCCCGGCAGCGGCGGCTCTTCGGCGCCGGCGGTCGGCCCGGCCTCCTCGCCTTCGTCGGCAGGGCCCGCCACCGCGGCGACCTCGCTCTCGCCGGCCAGCTGGGTGGGCCCGGGCGTCGGATCGCGATCGATGACGAGCCGTCCGAGGCCGGCCGCCTCCAGATCGGCGCCGAAGGCATCGACGTCGCCGACGAGCACGATCGCGGCCTCATCGACGAGGAGATGGGACCGCGCCGCCGTGGCGACGGCTTCGATGTCGACCGCCTCGATGTGCGATCGGTAGTCGGTCAATTCCTCGAGCGGCAGGCCGTGGACCGACAAGCCGGCCACGGAGCCGACCACCGCGCCCGCGGTCTCGAAGCGCAACGGGAAGACGCCGACGAGGAAGTCGCGTGCCGCGGCCAGCTCACTAGGTTCGACCGGCGCGTCGCGCATCCGCTCGAGCTCGGCCAGGGTGTCGATGATGGCCGGCACCGTGACCTCGGTGTTGACCGCGGCCCGGGCCGTGAACGGACCGGCTCCCCGGCGCATATCGAAGCCCGCCCCGGCGCCGTAGGTGTAGCCCTTCGCCTCGCGCAGCTGCATGTTCAATCGGGAGTTGAACAGGCCGCCCAGGATCGCGCTCATCACCGAGACGGCGTGGTAGTCGGCGATCCGCCGAGGGAGGCCGGGGTGGCCGATCCGGATCTCAGTCTGGACACTGCCCGGCCGGTGGACCACGCGGACCAGCCGCCTGGACCCGGCGGTCGAGTCGTCGGGCGCGCCGGGGACGACGGCCGCGGGACCGCGTCTCCAGTCACCCAACAGGGAGCGGGCCATCGCGATGACGTCCTGGCCCCGGAGGTCGCCGCCGACGACGAGCGTGGCTCGCCCCGGGTCGAGGATCCGCTCGTACGCCCGCCGGGCGACCTCAGCGTCGATGCCGATGACCGTCTCGCGTGTCCCGGCCGAGGGGCGGTGGTAGGGCGAACTGGAGGCGTAGATCGTGGCGATGAACGTCTCGTCGGCCCGGCGCCGCGGGTCGGCCTGCGCTTGGAGCAGGTCGTTCAGTCGCTCATCGCGTAGGCGGTCGACGTCCGGCTCCGGGAAGGTCGGCCGGAGCAGGACCTCCGCCAGCAACTCGAGCGCCGGTGCGAGCCGCGCAGCCGGGACGTCGACCCCGACGCTTGTCGCGTCCCAGCCCGATTCGGCGTGGAGCGACGCCCCGAGCCGCTCGGAGGCCTCGGTCAGGGCGATCGCGTCATAGCGCTCGGTGCCCTCGGTCATCGCCCGGGCCGACAGCACGGCCGAGCCAGCCTCGGCGGCCGGCTCATCAGCGGCCCCGACCGGGACGACGACGGCGGCACTCACCAGTGGCCGGCCCGGCATGTCGACCACGAGGATCGACAATCCGTTGTCGAGCGAGGCACGCTCGACATCCGGGAACTCGTAGGGTCGCGGCGTCCGGGGCTTCGGACGGGTGGCCACGACGACGTCGTCGCGGTCGTCGGTCCCGGCCGTCATGCGGCCACGTCGTCGTCGACGGTCTCGCTGGCGTCGCTATCGACCGCGTCGCTTTCGGCCGGCGGTGTTTCGGGCAGATACGTCAGCACCAACCGGTTGTCGGCACGGAAGGTCGCGGCCGCGACGTCGAGGATCGCGTGCGGGGTGACCGCGAGATAGCGCGACAGCATCTGGTTGACGAGTCCCGGGTCGTCGAACAGCGTCGCATACATCGATAGCCGATCGGCCCGTTCCTCGACCCGTTGGAGCGCGCCGAGCTCGTCGGCCTCGATCAGCGCGAACGCCCGGGCGAGCTCATCGTCACTCACGGGCTCGACCGCGAGGCGCTCGAGCTCCTCGACGAACGCGGCCTCGACCCGGTCGATCGCGACACCCGGGCGGACCGTCGCCCAGCCGGCACAGACGGACGCGCCGCCCACGAATCCGAGCGTGAAGAGGGCGACGTCCTGCGCGATCCGCTCCTCGCGAACGAGTCGCCGATGCAGGCGGCTGCCCTTACCACCGGCAAGGATCTGGCCCGCGACGTCGAGGGCGTCGAGCCGGCGATCGCCGTAGACCGGCGCTCGGAACCCGAAGTAGATGCGCGGCAGGGGTACGCGATCGACCACCGTCTCGCGGATCTCGCTCCCCAGGTGTGGCGGCAAGGTCAAGTCAGGCAGCGACGGGATCGACGCGTTCGCGGGGATCCGACCGAAATAGCGGTCGACGGCCGCCCGGACGTCGGCGGTGTCGACGTCGCCGACCACCGACAGCACCGCGTTGTTGGGCGCGTACCAGGTGGCGAAGAACGCCTTCACATCGTCGAGCGAGGCCGCATCGAGGTCCGCCATCGAGCCGATCGTCGAGTGGTGGTACGGATGCTCCGGCGGGTAGAGGTGCGCCTGGAGCTTCTCCTGCCATGACCCGTAGGGGCGGTTGTCGTAGGACCAGCGCTTCTCGTTCTTGACGACCTCGCGCTGGTTGTCAAGGTTCTCCTGGCTGAGCGCGTCGAGGAGCGTCGCCATCCGGTCGGCCTCGAGCCACAGGCCGAGCTCGAGCTGGTGGGCGGGGATCGTCTCGAAGTAGTTCGTCCGGTCGAGCCAGGTCGTCCCGTTCATCGTCCCACCGGCGGCCTGGACCAGGGCGATGTGCTCGGCCTTGGCGACGTGTCGGGACCCCTGGAACATCACGTGCTCGAACAGGTGAGCGAACCCGGTCTTGCCCTCCTGCTCGTGCTTGGATCCGACGTCATACCAGACGTTGATGGCGACGACGGGCGCGAGGTGGTCCTCGGCGACGATGAGGCGCAGGCCGTTGGACAGGCGCTCATCGCTGAACGTGACCTGGGGCACGGGAGTGGTGGGCACGCGTTGGCTCCTGGTACGTGGCGGGGACAGGGCTGCTCGGCCGGGCGAACGGGATGCGGTCGATCGTACCGCGTCGCGTCGGCGGGGTCGTCCCGGACCGTCGTGGGTCGCTCGCGTAGACTCCCCGACATGACTCCCCGGACCCGCGCCTGCCTCGTTGCGTGCGGCCTGGTCCTGGTCGGGATGGTCGCGTCCGGGTTCCCGCAACGCGTCGCGGCGCACGCGGAGGTCAAGGTGGCGACGCCCGCCGCCGGCGCCACCGTCACGACGCCTGTTTCGGAGGTGTCGGCGACCTACACCGAGTCGCTCGATGCCGACAGCCGATTGCTGGTCGTCGACGCCGACGGGGTCACGATCGCGCGCGGCGCGGTCGACCCGGCCGACGACCAGCGACTGGTGGCGAAGCTTGACGAGGCCTATGTCGCCGGGACGTTCACGGTCCGCTCGACGGCGATCGCCACGGACGGCCATGTCGAACGGGCGAGCTGGAGGTTCACGGTGGCCGCGCCCGTCAGTCCCTCGCCGACCCCCGTCTGCACGGACCAGTGCCCGGGTCAGTCGAGCACCCCGCCATCCCCGTCGCCGAGCATCCCGCCGCCGACACCGACCACGACGAGCGCACCCTCGGCCAGCCCGCAGCCATCGCCTGACAGCGGATCTGCAAGCGATGCGATCATGCCGATCCTGGCCGCCCTTGCCATCATCCTGATCGGCGCCGGGGCATTGCTCGCCCGCGGACGTCGAGCCACGTAGGCCGACGCGCACCATGGATCGCGTGGCAGCTCGGGCTCGAACGATCGCGGGAGCGACAGTGGCGGGCGCGGTCATCGCGCTCGCCGCACCCGCGGTCGTCGCCGCACACCAGCTGAACCCGACCTACACCAGCCGCCTGCCCCTGGCCGTCTACCTGGCGGGCGCTGCCGCCACGGTCGCCCTGTCCTTCGTCTTCGTCCTCGTCCGCGACGTCCGGGCGACGCGCCCCGATACCGACGACCCGGGTCGGTTCCCACCGCGAGCGCTTCGACTCGGGCTTCGCGCCATCGGCCTCATCGGCTGGCTGTGGATCGTCGCCCAGGGCATCGCCGGGGGCGAGAGCTCCGGCGACGTGATCAGCCTCTTCCTGTGGGTGTACGGCTGGGTCGCGCTGGCCGGCATCTCGGCCCTGCTCGGGCCGGTCTGGCAGTACCTCGACCCGTTCTCGACGTTGTTCGATCTCGGGGCGGCGATCGTGCGCCGAGTCGGGCTGGAACCTTGGCCCGTCGCGGAGCTCCCGGCCGCGCTGCAGCGCTGGCCGGCGGTGGTGGGCTTCGCGATCGTGGTCTGGCTCGAGCTCGTGTTCGACGCCGGGCCGCGGGTGCTGTTCGTGGTCGTGGTCGGCTACACGGCGCTGACGCTCGCGATGATGGCGCAGTTCGGGCGTGACACCTGGCGATCGAACGCCGAGATCTTCACGATCTGGTTCCGCCTGCTCGGCCGGCTCGCGCCGTTCGCCCTCGTCGACGAGGACGGGCGGATCCGCCGGCGCGGGTTCGCCAGTGGTCTGCTCGAACCCGGTTGGTCCATCGCCGACGTCGTGCTGATCGCCCTGGCGGTGGGCTCCATCCTCTTCGACGGGCTGTCGCAGACCCAGATCTGGTACGACCTGTTCGGCGTGCCACTGCTGCTCTCGGAGACCCTGGTACTCATCGGGTTCCTCGGCGCGATCGTGATCGCGAGCCTGGCCGTGACCCGGTTCGTGGGGATCGCGGCGACCGGGGCGGGCCTGCTGCCGATCGCGGTCGGCTACCTGATCGCCCATTACCTCACCTACGTGCTGATCAACGGCCAGTCGATCGTCGTCGCGCTATCGGACCCGTTCCAGCGAGGCTGGGACCTGTTCGGGACGGCGTTCTACGAGCCGACGGGTGCATGGCTGCCGCCCGGGCTCGTCTGGACCGTCCAGCTCGCCGCGGTGGTGGGCGGACACATGCTCGGGGCATGGGGCGGACACGTGGTCGCAGCGCTCGAGGCGCCTCGCAGTCTGCTCGGCCGGACGCTGACCCTCCGCCAGGTACCGCTGGCGGTGGTGATGGTGGCACTCACGACGCTGACCCTCTGGTCGCTTGGCCAGGCCATCGTCGTGACACCGACCCAACCGAGCGCAGCGACCGGGGTGGTCGCGGTCCGCGACTCCGGGATGGCGGCCGCTCAGGCGATCGCGACCAGCGGAGGCTGACCGGGCTCCGGCACCCATTCCCCGAGGGATCGGACCCACGACAGCTGATCGGCGATCCCGGGATCCAGCGCCTCGGCGGCCGCGACCGCGGTCTCGATGGCGGTCAGGCACAGGATGCCCTCGGCCGTGGCGGCGTGGCGGATCTCGGCTGCATCGCGGACGGCACCCGACCGGGGCGTCGGGGTGTTGACGACGAGCCGCAACTCGCCCGACGCGATCAGTTCGAGGATGGCCGCTTCACCGATGGTGTCGTCCGGCGCCTCGCCGAGCTTGCTGACCGGCCGCGCCTCGAACCCGGCGTCAGCCAGACGGCGACGGGTCCCAGGGGTCGCCGCGAGTCGATAGCCTGCGGCGACCAGGCCACTGGCCAGCCGCGGGAGCGACCCTTTGTCGCGATCGGCGATCGACAGGAGTGCCAGCGCTTCGCCCCCGGGCGCCGGCCGCGGCGGCACGAGCGCCGCACCGAGGAGTGCCTTGGCCAGGGCGACCCGCGGATCCTCGTGCAGCCCGATGACTTCGCCCGTCGACTGCATGCCGGGTCCGACGGACGGATCGACGCCGCGCAGCTTGGCCGTCGAGAAGGCCGGCGCCTTGACCGCCACGAACGGCGGTGGCGGCAGCAGCCCGCCGTCCCAGCCGAGCTCCGGCAGCGTCACCCCGAGCGCGATCCGGACGGCCAGCTCGACCATCGGTACGCCGGTCACCTTGGAGAGGAACGGCACGGTCCGCGACGCGCGCGGGTTGACCTCGATGAGGTAGACCCCGTCGTCGCGGACGATGAATTGGGCATTGACGAGACCGCGCGCTCCGAGGGCGAGCACGATCCGCTCCATCGTCGCCACGATGAGCGCCTGGTCGCCCTCGCTCACGGTCTGGGGCGGGAACACGCCGACGCTGTCACCGGAGTGCACGCCGGCGCGTTCGATATGCTCGAGCAGGCCCGGGATCAGGACGTGCTCGCCATCGCTGATCGCATCGACATCGACCTCGATGCCCTCGAGATAGCGATCGATGCGGACGGGCCGATCGGGATCGACGATCGTCGCGAGCGCGAGCTGGCGGGCCAGGTCCTCGGGTGAATAGCAGAAGTCGATGGCCAGGCCACCGATCACGAACGACGGCCGGACGATCACCGGGTAGCCGACGCGCTCGGCGAGCGTCAGTGCCTCCTCGACGCTGTGGGCCATGCCACCCTCGGGTTGCGGGATGCCGAGCCGGTCGAGGAGCGCCGCGAACCGTGTCCGCTCCTCGGCCTGGTCGATGGCCTCGAGGTCGGCCCCGATGAGTGGCACACCGGCGGCGGCCAGCGGCGCGGCCAGGTTGAGCGGGGTCTGGCCGCCGAACGATACGAAGGCCGGCAATGTCCCCGCATCTCCGCTCGTCTCGGCGTCGATGACGCTCCGGACGCTCTCCGGGTCGAGGGGCTCGAAGTACAGCCGCGACGACGCGTCGAAGTCGGTCGACACGGTCTCGGGATTGGAGTTGATCATCACGGCTTGCCAACCGTTCTGTCGAAGGGTGTCGGCAGCCTGGACCGCGCAGTAGTCGAACTCGATGCCCTGGCCGATCCGGACCGGCCCGCTGCCGATGACGAGGGCCGCCGGCCGAGCGATGGGTGGCGCCTCGGGCGGCGATCCGGATGCGGCGTAGGTCGCATAGAAGTACGGGGTCTCGGCCGCGAACTCGGCCGCACAGGTATCGACCATCGCGTACCCGGGGACGATGCCGTTGGCCAGTCGGGCGGCCCGGATCGCCTCCCCGGTCGTGCCCGCCAGGCCGGCCAGCTCGCGGTCCCCGAACCCGGCCCGCTTGACCGTCGCGAGGAGTTCGGCCGCCGGACGGTCGTCCGGCTCGACCAGCCGCGCCCCGAACTCGGTCACCTCCCGTTCGAGCGCCACGTTGCGACCCATCTCGGCGAGGAACCAGGCCGAGATGCCGGTCGCCTCCCCCACGACCGCTTCGGGCACCCCCCGCCGGAGCAACCCGAGCAGGCGCCAGAGTCGTGAGTCGGACGGCTCGAGGAAGTTGCGCAGGACGATCGGCGCAGCGGTCCGCTGTGCATGACGCGTCGATTCGCAGGCCTGGCCGTTCGCATCGATCCAGCGGATCGGCCCGTCGTCGTCCGGCTCCGGCTCGACATCGACCGCGTACACGGCCGCCAGGTAGTCGAACGCCGGCGCCCACGACGGATCTTCGGCCAAGGGTCCAGCCCCGGCCTGCTCGAGGCCGCGGAGCGCCTTGTTGAGCGCCGACCCGAATGTCCGATCGATGGCCATCACCTCGCCGGTCGCCTTCATCTGGCTGCCCAGCGTGCGGTCGGCGGTCGGGAACTTGTCGAATGGGAAGCGGGGCAGCTTGACCACGACGTAGTCGAGCGCCGGCTCGAATGCGGCGACCGTCGTGCCGGTCACGACGTTGGGGATCTCGGCCAGCCGACGACCGACCGCGATCTGGGCCGCGACCCGGGCGATCGGATAGCCGGTCGCCTTGCTGGCGAGTGCCGACGAGCGCGAGACGCGCGGGTTGACCTCGATGACCGCGTACTCGGTCGAGTCCGGCGAGAGCGCGAACTGGACGTTGCAGCCGCCCTCGACCCCGAGCGCCCGGATGATGGCCAGGGCCGCGCTGCGCAGCCGCTGGTGGACCGCATCGGTCAGGGTCTGGACCGGCGCCACCACGATCGAGTCGCCGGTGTGGACGCCGAGTGGGTCCACGTTCTCCATCGAGCACACCGCGATGCACGTGTCGTCGGCGTCCCGCATCACCTCGTACTCGATCTCCTGCCAGCCGACGAGACAGCGCTCGACCATCACCTGGCGGATCGGGCTCGCACGCAGTCCGGCGCGCACACGCTCGCGATATGCGGCCTCGGTCCCCACGATCCCGCCCCCGGTCCCACCGAGGGTGAACGCGGGGCGCACGATGGCCGGCAGGCCGATCGTGTCGAGGGCGGTCTCGACGTCCTCGGCACTCTCGACGATCCACGAGGGTGCGTACGGCTGGCCGATCCGATCGAGCAGGTCACGGAACGCCTCGCGGTCCTCGGCCATGCGGATGGCCTCGAGGGGCGTGCCGAGCAATCGGACGGCGTGTCGTTCGAAGACGCCAGCCTCGGCGAGCGCCGCCGCCAGGTTGAGGGCGGTCTGGCCACCCAGACCGGCCAGGAGACCCTCCGGTCGCTCCCGAGCGATGACCGCTTCGACCGCCTCGACCGTCAGCGGCTCGAGATAGATCGCGTCGGCGACCTGGGGGTCGGTCATGATCGTGGCCGGGTTGCTGTTGACGAGGATCGTCCGGACGCCCTCCGCACGGAGGGCGCGGCATGCCTGCGTCCCGGCGTAATCGAATTCGGCCGCCTGGCCGATGACGACCGGACCGCTGCCCAGGATCAGCACGGACGCCGGCTTCGGACCGGGGGGACTCACCGGCCCTCGCCTCGGGCTGCGGCCACGAACCGATCGAACACGGCGAGCGCGTCGAGCGGTCCGGGGGCGCCCTCCGGGTGGTACTGGACGGTCTCGATCGGCTTCTCGCGGTGGCGCAGCCCCTCCACGGAGTGATCGTTCAGGTTGACCTGGCTGACATGGAAGCCGCTCCTCGCCCGCAGCGACTCGGCGACGACCTGGACCTCGTGGTTCTGCGCCGTCACCTGGACCAGCCCGAGATCGACGTCCTGGACCGGGTGGTTCGCGCCGTGATGCCCGAAGCGCAGCCGCCGGGTCTCGGCACCCGCCGCGCGCCCGACGATCTGATGCCCCAGGCAGATGCCCAGCAATGGCCGACCGTCGTCGATGATCGACTCGGCCAGGGCTACCTGCGGTGCCAACCGGGCGGGATCGCCCGGCCCCGGCGACAGGATGATCCCATCGATATCCGACGACAGGACCTCGCTCGCTGCGGCGCTGTGAGGGAACACCCGCACCCGCGCGCCGCGGTGGCGCATCGCGCGAACGATGTTCGACTTGAGCCCGAGGTCGACGATGCCGATCAGCGGTCCGCCGTCATCGACCGCGCCGACGTCCGTGATCGTCGGCGGCGAGACCTGGCCGACGAAGTCCTGGTCCTCCCAGCGCGGCACTGCCGCCGCGGCGGCCCGGGCGGCGTCACGGTCGACCTGCCCGGGTGCGGTCACGATGCCGCGCAGTGAGCCATTCGTCCGAAGATGGCGAGCAAGCGCCCTGGTGTCGACACCGGCGATGGCCGGGATATCGTCGTCGCGCAACAGGGCCGCGAGCTGGCGAGCGTCCTCGAGCACGGCGGCGGTCGCGT
>DASSMQ010000045.1:0-13992 GCA_035688805.1 Candidatus Limnocylindrales bacterium | reverse complement strand
GCAGTATAGGGCGGGGTCTCCGCGGGGGACGGATCCGGAGAGGGTCGAGGGCTCGCACCGCGGCAGATGGCGACCCGGCGTCGCGTTTCGGTCCGGTCCGGCCGCGTGGCCGGCTGCTCCTGGGACGCATGCGACTGCCAGTCGCGATCTCGGCAATCCAACGGTCGAAAGCGACCCCCAGCGGTCGGCAGGGCCGAGATTTCGCGACGCTCAGGCGCGGATACCGCGGTCGGAGCCGACCTCGAGCCGCGTGGCCCTGGATGCGGGTTCCTGAGTCGCGCGTCGAAACGTCAACCGTTCCCCCACGTTGCCCAGGACGATCGCGGCACCCATCGACCGAGCGTGGTAGGCGAGGTCGGGGTCGAACCGACACGCCGCTCACGCGGCACCGGCTCCTAAGGCCGGCGCGTCTGCCATTCCGCCACTCGCCCGGCCTCATCGTACGGCACCGGGTGGGTGGGGCTACGGAGCGTCCGACCGATCCCGGTCCATCCGCTCCCTGGCCGACTCCGCGCTCGCGGCCGCGCGGGCCCGGACCTGCTCGAGGCGGTTCGCATAGCCGTCGGGCGTCGGCGTCATGAGGTACTCGCCGGCGGCCTTCGCGCCACGCGTCAGCAGCGGTCGGGCGATGGCCAGGAGCGCCACGGACAGGATGCCCTTGCGATCCTTCTCGGCCTTCTTGGCGTAGTCGGCGAAATCGCGTTCGATCGCACCCCGCACCTTGTCGCCGTCGTCGCCCATCGAGCGCAGGGTCTTCTCGACCTCCTTGGGCAGCATCCGCTTGGGCATCGGCGCCGGCTGGCCGGTCACCCGGCGTCGGACGGCGCGGGCCAGCCGCGCTGGACCCTTGAGCAGGATGAAGCCCGCGGCGCCGGCGATGGCCGCGGCCTTGGCCGGACTCTGGCGGACCTTGGCCGGGATGTCGACCGCCGCCCGACCCGAGGCCTCGAGGACCTCGAGCTCGTCCTCGAGGGCGAGCCGAGCCGCTAGGACCCGATCCCGGGCGGCATCTTGCTCTGTAGCCACGCGAGCGTCTCCTTGCTGGTCTCGATGGTCTGCGTCGGATAGAAGCGAGCCTTGAGCGCCTCGACGTCGACGCCCGTCCGGGCGGCATCGAGGCCCATCAGCGCCATCCACACGAGGTAGCCGACCGCGATGCCGATGCCGACCCCGACCTGGACCGGCACCTCGATGGCCGAGATCGCGCCGACCACGACGCCGGCGGCGAGGCCGCCGACCAACGGGCCGAGACTGAACCCGCCCGGTCGCCGGAGCGCGGCGATGAGCCCCAGCAGCAGGCCGATGACCCCGACGACGAGCATCCCGATCACGAGCGGGCGGACCCCCGATTCGACGCCTGTCAGGGCGCTGTCACCGAGCGAGCGGTAGGCACGGTTCGGCAGGGCGAGGCCGAGACCGATCGCGACGATGAGACCGACGATGATCGCCGCGACCAGCGCCCGGACCACCCGCGCCCCGCCTCCGCCGATGGCAAGCAGGCCGCAGGCGATGGCGATCGACAGGAAGAACAGGATCCCGTGGAGCACGCCCCAGCCGATCGACCCGAGCAGCCACTCGCCGAGGAAGAGCGAGGTGCCGACGACGAGCAGGATCCCCGTGGTCAGGACGGCCGCGACGGCGATCCCGACATAGGCAGCCACGCGGGCGATCTCCGCGCCGATCGCCTTCGCCTCGGCCTTGGCCAGTTCAACGTGTGCCATCGCCAGGCGCATGCCGGCATCCCGGGTCGAGCGGATCGAGGCTCGCAGGCCGGGCGGGTGGGGCGGTGGCGTCGAGCGGGGATCGTCCAGGGTCTTGCTCCGGCTCGAGATCGGGCGGTCACGAGCGCGACCGGGTCGGCCCGGATGATAGCAGCGCTCGGGTGTCGGCCGGCCGTGCGGCACGGGATCCCGCCTCGCGGGACCGTTACGCTGGCGCCATGCCTGACGATACGGGACCTGGGCGCGAGCTCCTGCACGCGGAGCTCCTGAGCATCGGATCGGAGCTGACCGTCGGCGAGACGCGCGACACCAACGCCGGTGAGCTGGCCCGGGCGCTGACGCTCGAAGGAGTGATTGTGGGGCGGATCACGGCCCTGCCCGACCGACTCGAGGCGGTGCGGGACGCCCTGACCGCCGGCCTCGAGCGTGCGGACCTCGTCGTGAGCACCGGGGGCCTCGGCCCGACCCCCGACGACCTCACCCGCGAGGCGATCGCCGCAGCCACCGGGGAGACGCCGGCAGTGGATCCCGAGCTCGACGCGTGGCTGCGCGACCGCTGGGCGCGCCGTGGCCTGCCGTTCCCGGAGATCAACCTCAAACAGGCGTGGCTGATCCCGTCGGCCGTTGCCCTGCCCAATCCGAACGGCTCCGCGCCGGGCTGGTTCGTCAGCCGCCCCGACGGGCGGGTGATCGTCGCCCTGCCCGGTCCGCCCCGCGAGATGCGTCCGATGTGGTCGGATCAGGCGCTTCCACGGCTCCGCACCCGTGGGCTGGGCCGGGAGATAGCCGTCCAGACATTCCGCCTGACCGGCATCGGCGAGTCTCAGGTGGCCGAGATCCTCGGCGAGGAGATGCTCCGCCGGCCTGACCCAGAGGTCGCGACGTACGCCCGAGTGGAGGCGGTCGATATCCGGGTCAGCGCCGACGGTCCGGGTTCCGACGGGGCCACGGCGGCTGAACGGGTCGCCGCCGCCAGTTCGGTGGTGCGCGAGCGCCTCGGGAGCTACGTCTGGGCCGAGGGCGACACGACGTGGTCGAGCGCCATCGGCCAGCGCCTCGCCGAGCTGGGCTGGCGACTGGCGGTCGACGAGATCGGATCGGGCGGTCAGGTCGGGCTGGTGCTCGGCGACGACGATCGGCTGGCCCTGGTCGAATCACGTCCCTTCGATGCTGCCCGACCGACCGACGACGTGGATGACGAGGGGTCGCTCATCGATCGCGCCCGAGGTGTGCGATCGCGCGCCGGCGTCGAGGTCGGGTTGGCGGTCCGCGTACGGCCGCGCGGCAGTGAATACGCGGTGAGTGTCGCGGTGGTCACCCCCAGGACCGAGCGGCGACAGACCCGGACGACGTACGCCGGCGGCAGCATCGGTCGAAGCCAGTCCGGCCTGCTTGCGGCCGCCATCCTGCTGGAAACCCTGCGCTAGCGGCGCGAGGTGGCGACGAGGCCGTCCATGTCGGTCACGACGATCCCCTCGCGCTCGAGCCGGATCATCCCGTCGTCGGTGAACTGACCCAGCAGCTTGTTCACGCTCTGGCGGGTGCAGCCGACCATCGCGGCGAGATCGCCCTGGGTGAGGTTCGTCCGCAGGCGGATCCGCCCGTCGGTGAGCGGGGTCCCGCTCTCGTGCGCGAGCCGGACCAGCCTGGCCGCGAGCCGGCCGGTGATGTCGAGGAAGTGCAACTCCTCGACATGGGTCGTCAGCCGGCGCAACTCTCCGGCGATCGACGCCAGCAGGGCGTCCCGGACGCCGGCCTCGGTGGCGATGAGCTCGCGGAACCGATCGCGCGGCAGGACGACCGTCTCCGTGGCGCTGATGGCCGTGGCGCTGGCTGACCGCGGCGCCCCGTCGAGGAGCGCCAACTCGCCGAAGACGTCGCCCGCACGGAGGGTCGCGAGGATCGCCTCCTCGCCGGTCTCCGACGGCAGGGAGATCTTGACCTCGCCCGTGACGATCACGAACAGCGCATCGCCCGGATCGCCGATATGGAAGATCACCTCGCCGCGTCGGAACCGCCGGGCGCGCATCCCGGTGGCGAGGCGCCCGAGGGCCTCCGGATCGAGCCCACCGAAGAACGGGATACCTGCCAACGCATCGATGACCGGCCGACCGACCAACATGAGCCGATGGTAATCGTGTCCGAATGCCGACACACCGTGGTCCCGCGGGCGCCTAGCATGCGCGCCATGACGACCACGCTCGGTGCTCGCCTTCGCCTGACGGTGCTCGGCTGCAGCACGGCCGCCCCCCATCCAGCCACGCCGACCGCGGGATTCCTCGTCGAATGGGGGTCCACGGCGATCCTCCTCGACGTCGGTCAGGGCGTGATCCGCAACCTGCAGAAGGTCCTCGACCCGCACGATCTCAGCGCCGTGATCATCGGCCACATGCACGCGGACCATTACCTCGACGTCGTCGGTCTGCGCTACCTGTATCCCTGGGGCGAACCCGCGCCGGATCCGCTGCCCATCCACCTGCCGCCGGGCGGGCGGGCTCGCTTCGACTCCCTGGCGAACGCCGTCAGCGAGCGCGTCGGATTCTTCGACGCGGCGTTCCAGGCCGTCGAGTACGACCCAGATCAGCCGATGCAGATCGGTGACTTGACCGTCCGATTCGTGCGTGGCCGCCACTACGTCCCGGCCTGGGGCGTCGTGATCGAGGCACCGGACGGGACGCGGCTGGCGTATACCGGGGACACCGGGCCGTCGGCGTCCGTGGAGGCGGCGATCCATGGCGCCGACCTGCTGCTCATCGAGAGCGCACTGTGGTCGGCGGCCCACGACGACGAGGAGCGCGGCCACCTGACGCCCGAGGAGGCGATCGAACTGGCACGGCGCGCCGAGGTCCGCTCGGCCATCCTCGTCCACTACGCCCCCGCGCGACGCGAGTCCATCGACCGGCTGTGCGAGGCGGAGGGCCCCTGGATCCGCACCGCCGTGGATGGTCTGACCGTCACCGTCCGGCCGGCGCCCGAGCGCTCGACGACGCTGGAGCCGACGCCCGCCCCGGCCTGAGCGCAGCCTCCGACGAACCGGGTCGGCGTTAGACGGGGCCCGGCGCGGGGCTGGCGGCCGCGGGGTCGAGCCCGGCGGCCTCACGCAGCAGCGGGATGGCGTCGACCGCCTGGTCGGCCCGGGCGCGGTCGGCAGCCGCGGCCTCCGGCTCGTCGGTCTGCGCGAGCTCGGCCGCTTGCCGCCAGAACGCCGCCGCCTCAGCCGCGGCGCCCAGGGCAAGCGCAGACTCGGCGGCCTCGCGCAGCAGGGGGACGGCACGGGCCACGTCCCCTGCCGCGACGCGGTGGCTGGCGATGGCCCCTAGCGCCGTCGGGGCACCGCGCTGTTCAAGCTGGTCGGCCACGCGACCGTGCAGCAGGCGCCGACGGCTGGCCAGCAGTCCGGCATACGCCGCGTCGTGGATCAGGGCATGGGCGAAGCGCCAGTGCCCGTCGTCGGCTGGCACGATCAGCGCGGCGTCGGCGAGCCGATCGAAGGTCCTCGAGGACAGTGGTCGCTCGATCAGCGCCGCGACGACGCCGGGTCGGAACGTGAGCCCGACCACCGAGGCCACGCCGAGCACCTCGCGCTCGGCCTCGGGAAGCGCGTCGATGCGGGCCCCCAACACGGCGCGCAACGTGACCGGCAGGCGACTGGTGCCCCGACCGCTCAGGGCGACGAGGCCGTCTCGCCGGCGGAGCGTGCCGTCTTCGAGGAATGCCCGCACGGTCTCCCCAACGAACAGCGGGTTGCCACCCGTCCACTCGTGGATGTCGCGGGCGCCGTCGGCGTCGACCGCCGCCTGCGCGACGAGGGTCGCGAGCCGCGCAGTCTCCGGCTCGGCGAGCCCATGCAGATCGATCCGTCGCACCCTGGCTCGACCGTTCCAGGCTGGCAGGTCGTCCGCGCGCGTGGTGGTCAGGATGAGCCACGGCTGGTCGATCGAGCGGTCGACGAGCAGGTCGACCATGCCGGCGCTCGATGGATCGAGCCAGTGCAGGTCATCGACGACGACCACCCGCGGGCCGGTCGTGGCCATCAAGCGGTCGAGATAGCGGCTGGCGACCTCGACCAGGGTGGCGGCGACCTCTGTCGGATCGGCCGGCATGTCGCGCGCTTCCTGTTCCCAGCCGGAGAACGCCGCGTCGCGAGCGATGGCCGCGATCGCGCCACCGAACCGGCGGCGCTCCTCGGGCGAGAGGTCGTCGGTGAACAGCAACTGCCGGACAAGACTGCCGGAGTCGGTCCCGTGCTCGTCGGCGACAGCCTGGGCGAACTGACGCGCCCACCGGTACGGCTCGCCTCGACCGTACGAGACGTTCTCGGTCCAGGTCCAGGCGAATCCATTGTCACGGGCGATCGGGGCGACGGCTTCGAGAAGGCGCGATTTGCCCATCCCGGCCTCGCCGACGAGCGCGATCACCTCGCCCTTCCCGGTCCGCTTGATCCGCTCGATCGCGGCCTCGATGATCGACCGTTCGCGTCGGCGCCCGACCAACGGGCCCGGCACGGCGCTGGGGTACGGGACCCAGGCACCCATCCCCGCCTCGCCGCGCAGCGCATGGACCTCCACCGGGATCGACTGCCCGCGAAGCACGACCGAGCCGCGCGGATCCAGGGCCAGTCGGCCGCGGGCGGCTTGGCGGGTCGCGTCGTCAAGGAGGATCTCGCCCGGCCGGGCGAGTGACTGGATCCGAGCGGCCGTCGTGATCGCCTCGCCGGTCAGACGAAGATCGCCGTCGGCAGCCGGGCTGCCAGCGGCCGCGACCACCTCGCCGGTGGCGATCCCGATCCGGACCTCCAGTGCCTCGTCTGGTCCGCCTCCGGCCAAGCCATCACGGATCGCCAGGGCGGCGAGGGCCGCCCGGACGGCGTCGTCGTCGTGGGCTCGCGGCCAACCGAACACCGCGAACACCGCGTCACCGATGAATTTCTCGCGCGTCCCCTCGACCCGTTCGATCGCGGCGGCCATCGTCGCGAGGGCTGCCGTCACCCGGGCGCGGACCTCTTCTGGATCGTGCTCGGCGAGCATCCGGACGTAGTCCACCAGGTCAGCGAAGAGGGCGGTGACGATGCGCCGGTCACCGGTCGGCGCCGGTTCAGGGAGGGCCGCACCGCACGCGAGGCAGGATGTGGCCCCGGTCGATCCGTCGGTTCCGCACGTCGGGCAGCGCACGGCAGGCGTCGGATCAGGTGATCGTCAGGACCGGCCTGGACTCGGCCGTGGCGGCTCGAACGCTCATTCGCGCGGCGACCAGCTGCGCGACCGTGGTCAGGGCACGCGCCGCCGGCCCCGGCTCGCGCTGCGCGACGGCGGGGACTCCGACGTCGCCTCCCTGGCGGACGGTGATATCGAGCGGCACGCCGCCAAGGTACTCCAGCTCATGTTGCGCGGCGAACCGTTCGCCGCCGCCTCGACCGAAGATCTCGGTCAACTCGCCGCAGTGCGGGCACGCGAATGCGGTCATGTTCTCGACCAGGCCGATGACCGGCACGTTCATCCGCTGGAACATCGCGAGCGCCTTGGCGACGTCGCTCAGGCTGACCTCCTGGGGCGTCGTGACGAGCACGGCCCCGCTGATCGGCACGGCCTGGGCGAGGGTGAGCTGGGCGTCGGACGTGCCGGGCGGCAGGTCGATCACCAGGTAGTCGAGCTCACCCCACTCCACGTCGCGCAGGAACTGCTGGATGGCACCGCCGACGAGCGGGCCGCGCCAGACGATGGGCTGGCCCTCGGGCACGAAGAACTGGATCGAGATGGTCTTGACGCCATAGCGTTCGAGCGGGGTGATCTTGTTGTTCGGGCTGGCCTTCGGCTGTCCGTCGACGCCGAGCATCTGCGGGATGTTCGGCCCGGTGATGTCCGCATCGAGCAGGCCGACCGTGGCCCCGGCCTGGGCGAGCGCCACGGCCAGATTGACGCTGACGGTCGATTTGCCGACCCCGCCCTTGCCCGACGCGACCGCGATGATGTTCTTGACGCCGGGCACGAGCTGCTCGGCCTGACGCGGCTGCGCCCGACGGACCATCGCCGCCCAGGTGATCTCGACGTCCGATGCCCCGAGATCGACCAGCACGGCACGCGCATTCGCCTCGATCTCGTCCTTGAGCGGACAGGCCGGCGTCGTCAGCTGGATCGTGAAGGCGACGCGAGCCTCGTCGATGACGATCGACTTGACCATGTCGAGGGTCACGATGTCCCGACCGAGCTCCGGTTCCTGGACGGCGCGGAGCGCGTCGAGGACGGCTCCTTCGGTGATGGCGGTCATGCGACGGCGGGACCTCGTTGGACGGAGTTCTGTCACGGGACGTGTCGGAATACATCCTACCGCCGCGAGCGCCGATGGTCGGTGGCGCTGGCCGGGCCTCGGGGGCGACACGTCCGGCATGCCCGCCGCGCAACGAATCCCGTAGCCGTGAACCGTCCCGGCGCGCGAATCTCGTGCGTGTGTGGGCCGCTCGACGCAGGTTCCCGTATCCTTGACACTCGTCGCGATCCACCCATATCCTCGGCCGCATCCGGGTGCCTTGATGGTTCGCTCGGACGGTCCTGTGCGGGAGGAGCGCCGGACGACCCAGGACGGCCGCCCCCCGCCCCCGCGGGACCGGTCGCTCCACACGCTCGAGGAGTGCGAACGAACGTGCCCACCGTCGATGTCAGGCTGGTGGACGTGGTCAAGCGCTTCGGCGAGACCGTCGCCGTCGACCACATCGATCTCGAGGTCCGGGACGGCGAGTTCTTCAGCCTCCTCGGCCCGTCGGGCTGCGGCAAGACCACGACCCTGCGGATGATCGGCGGCTTCGAGGAGCCGACCTCCGGCCTCATCGAGCTCCAGGGCGAGGACGTCACCTGGCTCCCGCCGTTCCGACGCAATGTCAACACGGTGTTCCAGAACTACGCCCTGTTCCCTCACCTCACGATCTTCGAGAACGTCGCGTTCGGACTGCGGCGCAAGGGTGTCATCGACGCGGAGGTCAAGGCGCGCGTCGGCGAGATGCTCGACCTGGTCGAGCTGCCGGGCTACGAGGGGCGCAAGCCGAGCCAGATCTCAGGCGGCCAGGCGCAGCGCGTCGCGCTCGCCCGAGCGCTGATCAATCGGCCGGCCGTCCTGTTACTCGACGAGCCGCTCGGCGCGCTCGACCTCAAGCTGCGCAAGCAGATGCAGGTGGAGCTCAAGCGCATCCAGCAGGAGGTCGGGATCACCTTCATCTACGTGACCCACGACCAGGAGGAGGCGATGACGATGTCCGATCGCATCGCCGTCATGAACATGGGCCGCTACGAGCAACTCGGCGACCCGGAGAGCCTGTACGAGCGCCCGACCACTCGCTTCGTGGCCGGCTTCCTGGGCGTCAGCAACCTGCTCTCGGGCGAGGTCCTGGGCGTCGACGGTCGATACGCGACGGTCCGGCTCGGTCCGGAGGTCACCGTGCGCGCCCCGAGCGCCCTGGTCGGCGCGACATCCACGGTCGACATCGGTGTCCGGCCCGAGAAGATCAGACTCCGCGCGCCGGCCGAGGCCGACGCCACTCCCGATGGCCACAACCGCCTGACCGGCGTCGTTCGTGACGCGTCGTATCTCGGCGTGAGCACCCAGTACCAGATCGAAGCGCGTGGAGGCGCGCGACTCACGGTCTATGAGCAGAACGTGGAACGGGCCACCCGGTCCGAGCTATGGACCCCGGGCGAGGAGGTCGTGCTCAGCTGGTCGCCCGATCACAGTTTCGTCGTCGCGGATCCTGCCGCGGCGACGGCCGATGCGGCCGATGCCGTGCCGGCCGAACCCATCCCGGCCTGACAGCGCGACCCCGAGGAGGAACCTGATGACCGACACCCGATCGCCACTCCCCGACCTGACCCGTCGCCGCTTCCTGCAAGGCAGCGCCCTCGCCGGCGCGGCCGCGTTCCTCGCGGCCTGCACGGGCGGTGGCACGCCCGGCACCGGCAGCGCGGCGCCGTCCGCGGCGGCCAGCGAGAGCGCTGCGGGGAGTGCTGCGGCCAGTGAGAGTGCGGCGGCCTCCGCCGGCGCGACCCCGGCCCAGGGCGGTGAGCTCCGCTGGGCCAGCTGGATCGGTTACATCGACGTCAATGACGCCGACCAGTCGTACCCGACGATCAAGAAGTTCGAGGACGAGACCGGCATCAAGGTCACCTACAACGAAAAGATCGACGGCAACGAATCGTTCTTCACCACGGACCTGCAGGGTCCGCTCACCGCTGGCCAGCCGACCGGCTGGGATCTGATCGTCGTGACCGACTGGCTCGTCGCCCGGCTGGCCCGTCTCGGATGGCTCGAGAAGATCGACACTAGCGTGACGCCGAACTTCGTCAAGAACCTGGCGCCCAACTACAAGGCCCGCTCCTTCGACCCGGACACCGACCTTGCCGCGCCGTGGCAGTCGGGCATGACCGGCATCGGTTTCAACAAGAAGAAGACCGGCGAGCTCGACTCGCTCGAGGTGTTCTTCTCCACCCAGTTCAAGGGCCAGAAGACCTACCTCGACGAGATGCGCGACACCGTCGGGCTCGCCGCGATCAAGCTGGGCTACGACCCGGCGTCGATCACGGCGCAGCAGTTCGACGACTCTCTGGCCGTGGTCAAGAAGGCCATCGACGACAAGATCGTCCGCCAGGTGACCGGTAATTCGTACGTCGAGGACATGCAGGCCGACAGCGCCGTCATGGCGATGGCCTGGTCCGGCGACGTGCTCACCCTGCTTGTCCCGGACCAGAAGCCCACGCAGGACTTCCAGTGGCGCCTGCCCAAGGAGGGCGGCATGCTCTGGACCGACAACATGTGCATCCCCAAGGGAGCGCCGAACAAGGGCCAGGCGGAGCGCTGGATCGACTTCTACTACGACCCGATCAACGCGGCGACCATCGAGGCGTATGTCAACTACGTCTGCCCGGTCGCTGGGGCGAAGGACGAGATGTTGAAGATCGACAAGGACATCGCCGCCAATCCGCTCATCTTCCCGCCCGACGATTACGTCGCTCGCCTGCACCAGTTCCGGGCGGTCACCGCCGAGGAAGAGACCACCTGGGCCGAGGCGTTCACCAAGGCGATGGGCCTCTAGCCGATGCGGGGCGCGATCGCCGCCCGCCGGCTCGCGCCCTACGTCCTCCTGGCGCCGGGTCTGCTGTGGCTCGTCCTGTTCTACGTCTACCCGGCGATCCAGATGTTCCTGACCTCGCTCTGGACGGGGAACATCCAGAACGGCTACGTCCAGAGCTGGAACTGGGGCATCTACCCCGAGGCGATCACCGAGTACTGGCCGTGGCTGGGCCGATCGATCGTCTACGGTGGGCTGGCGACGATCCTCGCGTTCGGGCTCGGCTTCCCGTTGGCGTATGCCATCGCGTTCCGCGGCGGCACCTACAAGAACCTGCTGCTGTTCCTGGTCATCGCTCCGTTCTTCACGAGTTTCCTGCTGCGCACGATCTCCTGGAAGATCATCCTCGCGGACGACGGTCTGTTCCTGGGTCCGCTGAAGGATGTCGGCGTCCTGCCTGAGGACTTCCGGTTGCTGGCGACGCCCGCGGCGGTCGTCGCCGGCATCACCTACAACTTCCTGCCGTTCATGACCCTGCCCCTCTACGTCGCCCTCGAGAAGATCGACAAGCGCCTGATCGAGGCGGCGGAGGACCTGTACGCCGGTCCGTGGCGTCCCCAGGGCACCATCGTCGGCCTGGTCCTCGGAGGGGCCCTCGGCGTCATCGTCGCGCTGGTCATGGATTACAGCCCGCTGTTGATCGGGATCCCGATGGCAGCCGCAGGCGCAGCGATCGGGACGTTCCTCATCAGCCAGGCGTTCATCCGCGTGACGGTCCCGCTGGCGCTGCCCGGCATCTTCGCGGGGTCGCTCCTGACCTTCATCCCCGCGGTCGGTGACTTCATCAACGCCGAGCTCCTGGGCAACCCGCAGTCGCTGATGATCGGCAACGTCATTCAGGCCCGCTACCTCAAGGTGACGGACTATCCGACCGCGTCGGCGCTGTCGTTCATCCTCATGCTGGCCATCCTGATCGGCCTGCTCATCTACACGCGACTGCTCGGGACCGAAGATCTGACCGGAGCATCGATCTGATGGCGACCATCGCGACGACGGCGCAGCGGCCGTCGACCGCGGCGCGCGCTGCGCGCACGGTCGATCGCTGGCTCCTGCCGCTCTATGTCGTCGGGGTGACCACGTACCTGATCCTGCCGGTCGCGATCATGATCCTGTTCAGCTTCAACGACCCGACCGGGCGGTCGAACCTGAACTGGCGCTCGTTCTCGTTCGACGCTTGGCTGAACCCGCTCGGCCGACCCGGACTCGGCGATGCCGTGCGCAACAGCCTCGTCGTCGCGTTCCTCTCGACGATCATCGCGACGATCCTCGGCACGCTCATCGGTCTGGCACTGGCTCGCTACTCCTTCCGTGGCCGCGGCGTGACCAACGTCCTGATCTTCCTGCCCATGTCGACGCCCGAGATCGTGCTCGGCGCGTCCCTGCTGACGACGTTCATCGCCTCGGTCCAGCTGCCGTTCCTGCCCGAGGGCCTCGTCTACCCGCTCAACATCCGGACCATCCTCATCGCGCACGTGATGTTCAACATCAGCTATGTCGTGGTGACGGTGAAGGCCCGGCTGGCCAACTTCCCGCGTCACCTCGAGGAGGCGGCGATGGACCTCGGGGCGAACGAGTGGACCACCTTCTGGAAGGTCACCTTCCCGCTGATCCTGCCCGGCGTCATCGCCGCAGCACTGCTGGCCTTCAGCCTGTCCATCGACGACTACGTGATCACCAGCTTCACGTCCGGGCCGACCCAGACCTTCCCCCTGTATATCTACGGTGCGCAGTTGCGCGGCATCCCGGTCCAGGTCAACGTCATCGGCACCATCATCTTCGTATCGGCGGTGCTGCTCGTGATGCTGACCACGCTGTGGCAACGGCGGGTCGCCGCCCGCGACTACCAGGGAGGCCGAGCGTGACCGACGTCCTGCGATCGACGGGGCAGACGATCGCCACAGCCTTCCCCGACCACGACGTGGTCCCGGCGGTCTGGGGCCGCATCACCGATCTCGACATCGATCGGGGCGAGGGATCGTGGCTCGTCACGCGTGATGGCGAGCGCTATCTCGACTACTCGTCGGGGATCGGCGTCACCAACACCGGGCACGCGCATCCGCGGGTCGCCGAGGCGGTGGCGGCCCAGGCCCGCAAGCTCCTCCACGGCCAGCAGAACATCCTGTATCACGAACCCGGTCTTCGATTGTACGAACGGCTACCCGGCCTGCTGCCCGGTGGGCCATACCAGACGTTCCTGTCCAATTCGGGCGCCGAGGCGGTCGAAGCCGCGGTGAAGCTCGCGCGCGTCGCGACCGGCCGTCCGGCCATCCTCGCGTTCCGGTACGGGTACCACGGTCGGACGGCCCAGACGATGGCCCTCACCACCGCCAAGGACGTCTACCGAGCCGCCTTCGAGCCGCTCCCCGGCAGCGTGTACCACACGGCCTACCCGTACTGCTATCGCGCACCCCGCGGTCCTCACGACCCGGCGCGGTGCGTGTGCGACTGGGAGGAACAGCTCGACCTGACCTTCCACCAGTTCATCTACCCGGAGCGGGTCGCGGCGGTGATCATCGAGCCCATCCTGGGCGAAGGCGGCTACATCGTCCCGCCGGGCACATTCCTGCCCCGCCTTCGCGAGATCACCGCCCGGCACGGCATCCTGCTCATCGCCGATGAGGTGCAGACCGGCTTCGGGCGCACGGGGGCGATGTTCGCCGTCCAGCACTGGGCCGTCGAGCCCGACATCCTGGTCATGGCCAAGGGCATCGCGTCGGGTCTGCCGCTGTCCGGCATCCTGGCCCGCCGTGAGCTCATGGCCCAATGGCGGCCCGGCTCCCACGGCGGGACGTACGGTGGCAATGTCGTCGCCTGTGCGGCCGCCAACGCGACCCTCGACGTGATCGAGGAGGAGGGCCTGGTGACCAACGCTCGCGAGCGGGGGCGACAGTTCCTCGATGGTCTGCTCGCGCTCAAGACCCGCTTCCGATCGATCGGCGACGCCCGGGGCCTCGGCCTGATGCTGGCCATCGAGCTCGTCAAGCCGGGCGAGGGCGACGGCCGCGTCCCGGATCCCGAGCTGACCAAGCGGATCCAGGCCGAGGCCTTGGCCCGTCACCTGATCGTCCTGACGGCTGGGACCTACGTGAACGTGGTCCGCATCATCCCGCCGCTGGTCACGACCGCCGACGAAGTCGACCGGGCGCTGCGCATCCTCGACGA
>DASSMQ010000044.1:0-11975 GCA_035688805.1 Candidatus Limnocylindrales bacterium | reverse complement strand
CGGGCCGACCGCGTCGGCCACGGCCGCCGGTTCCCCTGCCCCATCCGGCGACCCGACGAAGGACAAGCTTGCCCAGGTGCTGGCCAGGGGCACCCTCGTCCTGTCGACCGACCTCGACTACGCGCCGCAGTCGTTCGCGGTGAAGGGGGCCACCCGCGCCGCGAGCACGAAATGCACGCCCAACCAACTCACGGCCCCGGAGGTGTCGGGGTATGACGCCGAGACCGGGAAGCTCGCAGCCGCCGCGCTCGGGGTCGAGCCCTGCTTCGTGTCGGTGCCGTTCGACCAGGTCATCGCCGGGAATTGGGGCGACCGCTGGGATATCGCCTGGGGTTCGGGCGCGCTGACCGCCAAGCGGATGAAGGCCCTGTACGTGACCCAGCCCTACTACTCGACGCCGGCCAACTACTTCGTGAACGCCACCTCGATGTTCCAGACGCCCGCTGATCTCGCTGGCAAGCGGATCGGCGCCTGTGCCGGCTGCACCCACGAGCAGTACCTGCGCGGCACACTCAGCCTGCCGGGTCAGACGCTGACGGTCGACGTCAAGGATCCGAAGATCGTCACCTTCGCCAGCGAGACCCCCGGCCTCGAGGCGCTGGCCAAGGGCAAGGTCGACGCCTTCCTGTGCAGCCAGCCGGTGGGGGCCGGCGCGATCACCGCCGGAGCCCCCCTGCGGATGCTGGAGGAGACGGCCTTCTTCACCGAGAAGGTCGGCTATGCCGACCGCGGCATGACCCTCGCGCCGGGCCCGTTCCTCGATCGGATCGACGCGGTCATCGCCGATCTGCACGCGTCCGGAAAGCTCAAGGCGCTCTCGACGCAATGGTTCGGCGTCGACTACGCCACGCCGGCGGCCGGCTTCGACCTCGCCTCCGTTCAACAGCAGGTCCCATAGGCGTCGTCGCGAGCTCCATGGCCGCCCGCGTCGACCGTCCCTGGCGACGGAGTCTGCGGACCCGACTGGTCGCGTACTTCTTCCTGCTGTCGGCGATCACCGTCCTCGTCGTCGGCGCCATCGCCTACTTCCGAGCGACCGACGACCTGACCCGGGCCGTGTACGACCGGCTCGACTCGGTGGCGGCCAACAAGCGCGACTCGCTCGAGCGCTGGATCGACGAGCAGACCCGCAACGTCGTGTACGTCGGGTCGATCCCGGGTCTCGGCGACGCGGCCAGGGTGCTTCTCGACCCAGCGAGCCCGGCCGCCGATCGTGCGGCTGCCGACACGCGCATCCGGGACGACCTGCACACGATCCTCATCGGGACTGCGGACGCCGAGGAGCTCTACATCCTCGATCTTGATGGGACGGTGCAGCTGTCGACGCTCGCCCTCCACGAGGGGGCGAACCAGGCCAAGGAGCCGTTCTTCTCGGAGGGGTCGTCCCACACCACGGTCCAGAACGTCTATACCTCGACGCTCACGAACCGGCCGACCATCACCGTCGCGACGCCCCTGTTCGATCAGGACGGTGGCGGCCAGCGGGTCGGCGTGCTCGCGGCGAACGTCAACCTGCAGCGACTCGACCGGATCATCCTCGAGCGGACCGGCCTCGGGGAATCCGGCCGAACCTACCTCGTCGGCACCGACCATCGCCTGGTCCAGGGCGCGACGGGCGTCAACCCGA
Source organism: Candidatus Limnocylindrales bacterium (assembly GCA_035688805.1). Classification (GTDB taxonomy): domain Bacteria; phylum Chloroflexota; class Limnocylindria; order Limnocylindrales; family CSP1-4; genus SPCO01. The sequence continues at coordinate 10,348 of DASSMQ010000044.1, read as the reverse complement.
CGCCGGTGGACTCGGCGGGCATCAGCGCCGTGCTGGCCGGTCAGGACGGCCAGGGCCTGTACTCGGATGATCGCGGCGTGCCGGTCGTCGGCGTGTACCGGTGGCTGACCGACCGTGGAGCTGGACTCCTGGCCGAGATCAGTCAGGACGAGGCGCTGGGATCGGCGCGACAGCTGGCGCTCACCATCGGATTGGTCGGCCTCGCATCGACCCTCGTACTCGCTCTCGGGATCTGGATCGTCGCGCGGCGCCTGACCCGGCCCATCCTGTCGCTGGCGGCCACGGCGTCCCGGGTCGCCGGCGGCGACCTCGACGCGGTCTCGGGGATCCGCTCGGCGGACGAGGTCGGGACGCTGGCGACGGCATTCGATGCGATGACCGGTCAACTGCGCGAGAACGTCGAGACCCTCGAGCGGCGGGTGGAGGAACGCACCGCCGAGCTCAGCAAGCAGCGCCAGTACTACGCCTCGCTGGTCGATGTCAGCCCGGTGGCCGTCGTCACGATGGACCTCGATGAGCTCGTTTCGGCCTGGAATCCGGCGGCGACGACGCTGTTCGGCTACGAGCCGCAGGAGGCGATCGGTCGACGCATCGACGAGCTGATCCTGCGCTCGGATGCCCTCCAGGAGGAAGGCCACGAGCTCGCCCGCGAAGCGCTGGGCGGTCGCGTCCAGCGCCTCGGGCAGCGGATGCGCAAGGACGGCTCGCTGGTCGACCTCGAGATCCTCATGGTGCCGCTCGTGGTCGACGGCGAGCCGATCGGCTTCTACGCGATCTACCACGACATCAGCGAGCTCCAGGCGGCGCGTCGCGAGGCCGACGAGGCCAACCAGGCCAAGAGCTCGTTCCTCGCCGCCATGAGCCACGAGATCCGGACGCCGATGAACGCGGTCATCGGGATGAGTGGCCTGCTCGTGGATACGCCGCTGGACGATGAGCAGCGCGATTACGCTGAGACGATCCGGACCTCGGGCGAGGCCCTACTGACGATCATCAACGACATCCTCGACTTCTCGAAGATCGAGGCCGGCCGGATCGAGCTCGATGCGGCGCCGTTCTCGCTGGTCACCACCATCGAAGGCGCGCTCGACGTGATGGGCCCGGTCGCGGCCCGGAAGGGAGTCGAGCTCGTCTACGCCATCGACTCGGACCTGCCGCCGGCGCTCCTCGGCGACTCCGGTCGGGTCCGGCAGATCGTGTTGAACCTGCTGTCGAACGCCATCAAGTTCACCGAGCAGGGAGAGGTCGTGCTCCGGGTCCGCGCCGGGCGCGACGGTGATGCCTGGGATCTACGTCTCGATATCCACGACACCGGGATCGGCATCCCGCCCGACCGCATCGGCCGGCTGTTCCAATCCTTCAGCCAGGCCGACGCCTCGATCTCGCGTCGGTTCGGCGGGACGGGCCTCGGGCTGGCGATCAGCCGGCGTCTGGCCGAGCTCATGGGCGGATCGCTGGAGGCGGAGAGTGCCGGCGTCCCCGGCGAAGGCAGCACGTTCCATCTTCGGGTCCGCCTCGCGGAGGCTCCCGTCCATGACCAACGCGATGGGGACGAACCGGCATCGCCGGACGGGGCGGCTGGGCTGGCAGCCGTGGCCGGGCGCACGATCCTGGTCGCGGACGACAACGAGACCAATCTGCGGATCCTCGTCGCGCAGCTGGAGCGGCTCGGCCTTGCGGTGATCGCGACGTCATCCGGCCTCGCGGCCCGCGACCAGGTCCTCGCGGCGCCCGATGCGTTCGCCGCCGTCGTCATCGACCACCGGATGCCCGATCTCGACGGGCTCGGCGTCGCGGCAGCGATCGCCGCCGCCGGTCTGGCCAGCCCGCCGCCGGTCATCGTCCTCTCGTCGGCCGGGCAACGGGATCGCGACGCGGGCGGCGTGGCGGCCTTCGTGTCGAAGCCGGTGAAGCCGGCCCAGCTTCGTGAGCTGCTGGCCCGCGTCCTGAGCGGCGGGCTGACCCGGGACGCGGCGGCGGGGGCTCGGGACGCGGCGCGACCCGTGGCCGGCCGCGCCGTTGCCGAAGCGGCTCCGTTGCGGATCCTGCTCGCTGAGGACAACGCGGTGAATCAGAAACTGGCACTTCGGCTGCTGGAGCGGATGGGCTATACGGCCGATGTGGCATCCAACGGGCTCGAGGCGCTGTCCGCGATCGAGGCGCAACCGTACGACGTGGTGCTGATGGACGTCCAGATGCCGGAACTCGACGGCCTCGAGGCATCGCGCGAGATCCGTCGGCGCTGGCCCGACCGCGCGCTTCGCATCGTGGCCATGACCGCGAACGCGATGGAGGGCGACCGCGACGAGTGCCTCGCCGCGGGCATGGACGACTACGTCTCGAAGCCGATCCGTCCCGACGAACTCAGGGCGGCGCTGGCGGGTACCCGGGTGCCCAGCGCCGGCTGACGAGCTGCGCCGGCGGTCGAACTGCGACCCGACGAGGCCTCGACGGTCTGTGATCGACGCCACCCAGTGACGGTGGTAAAGTGAGCGGGTCTTACAGTTTCCGGTAGATTTGAGTACATTTTGAGCGGTCGTGCCTCCCGCGATCCGGACTGGTTGGGCCTAGCCGAGGCTAGCCGCGTGCTTGGCGTGTCGCCCGCGACCCTGCGTCGCTGGAGTGACGCCGGCCGACTTCGGGTGTTCACAACCCCGGGTGGCCATCGACGGTTTTCGCGGGCGGCGCTCGAGCGCCTGCTGCCGGCAGATCGCTCGCGCCGACCATCACTGGGCAGCGCCGGTCTCACCTCGACCCATCTCGCTCGGAGCTATCGTCGCGCAAGACGCGAACTCTCGGCCGAGTTGCCCTGGGTCCTGGCCCTCACCGACCAGCAACGAACGTTGTTCCGGGAGCGCGGCCAGCTGCTGGCCGCGGCTCTGCTCCAGCACCTGGATGCCCCGAGCGCGCCGGCTGCGGCTCACCACCTCGATGAGGCCTCCGCGACCGCCGCTGAACAGGGCCGGGCGGCCGCGGCCCTCGGGCTGTCACTGAGTCAGACGATCGAGGGTTTCCTTCGATTTCGGGCACCGTTCCACCACGAGTTGGCATCTGCAGCCCGCCGCCGAGGCTTCGACACCGCGGAGACGACCGGCCTGCTCGAGGCCGCGGAGCGTGCGATGGACACCCTCCTCGTGGCGACCATGACCGGACATACGGCGACCGGCTCGAAGCACCCGAGGCAGATCGTCGCGCGCGAAGGCGACGGTTCCGAGACGTGATACAAGCGCCGCCTGGCTCGATCGTCGCCATCACGGCCCATGCACGGCACGTTGCAGCGGACGGGCGAGCGCGATTCGCATTGCGCCTCCGAGAACGCCTGGCTGAGCAGGCGCTGATCCTCGAGACCTGCCATCGCGTCGAGGCCTACCTGGTCAGCGACCCCGACGGTCAGCAGCTGCCGTCCGGCGTATCGCCCCCGACCGGCGGACGGATCCTTGCCGGCGACGAGGCCGTCCGTCACGCGATCGCCGTCGCGGTCGGGCGAGACTCGATCGTCGTCGGAGAAGATCAGGTCCTTCATCAGCTCCGACTGTCGGTCGATGCGGCGCGCGCGGCGAAGGCGCTTGACCCGGCGCTCGAGCGGCTGTTCGCGATGGCCCTGCGGGCGGGACGTCGAGCGAGGTCCTGGCACCCCGGTCCACGCCGCTCCCTGGCTGATGTCGCACTTTCGTCGATCGAACGGGAAGGGGGGCCCGTGCGCGGTCGCGAAGTCCTCGTCGTCGGCGCCGGCCGGATGGGTCGACTGGCCGCGGCTGCCGCCGCGGCGGCCGGGGCCTCGGTCGCCGTCGCGAGCCGGACTCCCCACGCGGCGCGGGCATCCGCGGCCTCGATCGGTGGTCGGTTCGAACCGTTCGATCCGGGCCCGATCGTCGGACGGTACGCCGGGGTCATCGTGGCGCTGGCTGGACCCTGGCCGATCGCTCGCGCGACGATCGAGGCACTGGCCGTGAGTCGGTCCATCGTGGTCGACCTGTCGGTCCCGCCGGCCGTGCCGGCCGACCTCGCCGACCGCCTTGGTCCGCGCCTTCGCACCGCCGACGACCTCGTGCTCGTCGACGTCGAACCGGCGATGGAGGTCGCGTCCGAGGGTCGGATCATGGCCCTGATCGAGCACACGACCGCCGAGTTCCTGGACTGGCGGCGGCGTGGTACCGGTAGGTCAGCCGCCGAGGCGCTGGTGCAGCGCGCCGACCGTGAGCGCGAGGCCGAGCTCGCCGTCCTGTGGCGGCGACTTCCTGACCTGGATCCCGAGGCGCGCCAGGCCATCGAGGGGATGACCCGTCATCTGGCGATGCGCCTCCTTCGAGAGCCGCTCACGCGACTCGGGCGCGACGACGAGGGACGCGACGCGCGTGCCATCCGGGATGCGTTCGCGCTGTGACGCCCCCCGTGATCTCCCTCGGCTCTCGGGGCAGCCCGCTGGCGCTGGCACAGGCCAGGCTCGTGCAGGACGCCCTTGCCCGTGAGGGGTGGACGAGTCGGGTCGTGGTCATCAGGACCGATGGCGATCGGCGATCGCCAGACACGGCGTGGGGTGAGGGTGCCTTCGTCGCTGCGCTGGAACGCGCGCTGCTCCACGGTCGCGTCGACATCGCCGTCCACAGCGCCAAGGACATCCCCACGCAGGAGGATCCGCAGCTCGGGATCGCAGCCTACCTGCCGCGCGCCGACCCGCGCGACGCGCTCGTCGTCCGCCCCGACGCGACGGAGCGACGATTGGCGGACCTACCGGCGGGCGCCCGCGTCGGGACCGATAGCCCGCGGCGGACCGGCTTCCTCCTCGCCCACCGACCCGATCTCCATGTCCATCCGCTGCACGGCAACGTGGACACCCGCCTTCGCCGGCTGGATGCGGGCGAGACCGACGCGCTCGTGATCGCCTGTGCCGGGCTGGACCGGCTCGGCCTCGGGGAACGGATCGCCGAACGCCTCGACCCCGAGCTCGTGCCTCCGGCTCCTGGTCAGGCAGCGATCGCGATCCAGGTCCGGCGCAACGACGCGCCGATGCGCGAGCGGGTAGCGGCGATCGACGATCGAGCCACTCGGCTGGCGGTCGAGGCGGAGCGCGCCTTCCTCATGGAATCGGGTGGGGGTTGTCGGGCCCCGATCGGAGCCCTGGCGGTGGTCGCTGGCGACGACCTTGACCTGCTCGGCGCCTTCGCAGACCGGGGCGGGGCGGAGGCGATCGTCACCCACCGCCAGGGGCTGGCGTCTCACGGCCCGGAGCTCGGCCAGGAACTCGCCCGAGAACTACGCGATCGCGTCCCGCGGGCGCGTTCCGGTGCGGATCCAGCGGCGGCGCGCCGCGAGGTCAGGCCTCGCGTGCTGGTCACCCGGCCCGCCGAGCACGCCGGCCCGATCGTCTCCGCGTTGCGCGACGTCGGCATCGAGCCGGTGGTGGTCCCGACGATCGCCGTCGATCTCGAACCGGGGGGTGGCGAGCTTGACGTCGCGGCCCGCCACGTTGCCGTCTACGCCTGGGTCGTCATCACCAGCCGCAACGGGGCACGCGCCTTCATCAAGGCCGCCGAACGGGTCTTCACGCCATTCGAGGCGTCCCGCTTTGCGGCGATCGGTCCGGCGACCTCAGAAGCTCTCGAGCTCGATGGGATCGACGTCGAGTTCCAGCCGCGCCAGAACACATCGGCCGCATTGGCAGCCGAGCTGCCGATGCTGCCCGGTCAACGGATCCTCGTCGTCCAGGGCGACCTGGCGGGCGGCGAGCTGGCGGCGACGCTCCGCGCCCGCGGCGCACGGGTCGACGACGTGATCGCCTACCGGACGCGCGAGGCGCCGGAACGTTCGCGCCGGGCGCTTCGCGCGGCGGTCGACGGGGGGCCGATCGCGGCGGCGCTGTTCACGAGCGGCTCGACGGTCCGGGGCCTGGTCACCCTCGGCGACGGGGAAGCGCTCCCAGTTCGTCAGTGGCCCGCCATCTGCATCGGCCCCGAGACGGCGGAGGCGGCCGAGGCGGCGGGCTTCGTGATCCTTGCCGTCTCAGCGACCCCCGATGCGACGGCCCTCGCCACGATCACCGCAGATGCGCTCATGCCTCGACCGGTCGGAGGCCGGACATGAGCCTCGACCTCGAGATCCCGCCTGCATCGTCCTTGGCCATGCCGCCCCGTGCCAGCCTACCCGTCCGCTCCCGACGTCTCCGGCGCACCGGCGCGCTCCGGGCGCTGGTTCGGGAAACACGCCTGCATCCCTCGATGCTCGTCGCCCCATTGTTCGTCCGACCCGGCAGCAGGGTTCGCGAACCCGTGACCTCGATGCCCGGCGTCGCCCGCCTGTCGGCCGACGTCGCGGCCGAGGAAGCTGCCCGTCTGGCCGAGCTCGGGGTCGGCGGCATCATCCTGTTCGGTCTGCCGGGGACCAAGGATGCCATCGGCTCCCAGGCGTCCGCCGAGGACGGGATCGTCCAGGAGGCACTCGGTCGCATCCACGCGCTCGACCTGCCGCTCGTGTCGATCGCTGACACGTGTCTGTGCGAGTACACCGATCACGGCCATTGCGGTCCGCTTGCCTCGGACGGCTCCGTGGACAACGAGGCGGCGCTGGCCCGTCTGGCCGAGACGGCCGTCAGCCAGGCCCGGGCCGGCGCCGACATCGTGGCGCCGAGCGCCATGATGGACGGACAGGTCGCGGCGATCCGTACGGCCCTCGACGTCGCCGGCTTCGAGCAGACCGCGATCATGAGCTACGCCTCGAAGCACGCCTCGGCGTTCTACGGACCATTCCGGGAGGCGGCCGACAGCGCGCCGACATCCGGTGACCGGCGGGGCTACCAGATGGATCCCGCCAACGGCCGGGAGGCCCTCCGGGAGATGGCGCTCGACATCGCAGAGGGCGCCGACATGCTGCTCGTCAAGCCCGCGCTGCCGGGGCTCGATCTCATCGCCGCGGCGCGGGCGCGGTTCGATCTGCCGATCGCCGCCTACCAGGTATCGGGCGAGTTCGCGATGGTCGCGGCGGCTGCGGAACGGGGCTGGCTGGATGGTCGGCGGGCGATGACCGAGGCCGTGACCGCGATCGTCCGGGCCGGGGCGGGGATCGTCGTCACCTACGCCGCCGCCGAGCTCGCGACCTGGATCCAGGCCGAGCGGTGAGCGCGGACGACCAGCTCTACGTCCAGGCGCTCGGACTCGAGCTGGACCCGGCGTGGCGCCGGCGCACGGACGAGGAGCGGCACGATGACGGCCGCCGCTTTCGTGAGGCGCTCACGGCGGCGGACCTCGACTCCGTGCGCAGCTTCAGCTATTCCTCGATCGGCCTCGAGCGCGGCGTCGACCTCCTGTTCTGGCGGATGGCTCCCACCGTCGATGCGCTCGAGTCGACGGTCGCCGCGCTGATGCGGACCGGACTCGGGCGCTGGCTGACCGTCACGCACTCGTTCATCGGCCGGATCGGCCCGTCCCGATACGTCCGGAGACCGACCGAGCAGGAGCTGTCGACCTTCGGCGGCGAGCGGTCGCGCTATCTCGTCGTCTACCCGTTCACGAAGAGCACCGACTGGTACCTGCTCTCGCAGGAGACCCGCCAGGGCGTGATGAACGAGCACATGCGGATCGGTCATCAGTACCCGATGGTTCGCCAGGCGCTGGCGTATTCGTTCGGGCTCGACTCGCAGGACTTCGTCGTCGCCTACGAGACGGACGACCTGGTTGCGTTCGGTGACCTCGTGCGAGCCCTCCGCGCGACCGAAAGCCGGCGCTCGACCGTCAGCGACACGCCGATCCTGCTCGGCATCCACCGCCCGATCGACGAGATCCTCATGCTGCTTGGGGCCGACTGATGGCCGTCGATGCCGCCGGGCGGAACGATGCATTGGTCGACCGTGCCGAGCGCCTCTTTCCGGGCGGGGTCAACAGCCCGGTCCGAGCCTTCCGATCGGTCGGCCGGCAGCCCCTCGTGCTCGAACGCGGCGACGGGCCCTATGTCTGGGATGCCGATGGGCGGCGGTACGTCGACTACGTCGGTGCCTGGGGTGCGGCGATCCTGGGGCACGCTCATCCACGGGTGATCGAGGCCATCGTCGCCGCGAGCGCGAAGGGACTGGCGCTTGGCGCCACGCATCCCCTGGAGGTCGAGCTCGGCGAGGCGATCCGCGCGGCGATGCCGTCGCTCGAGCGCCTGCGGTTCACCTCGTCAGGCACCGAGGCGGTGATGAGCGCGCTTCGAGTGGCACGGGCCGCCACGGGTCGCGACCTCGTGGTGAAGTTCGCGGGGTCGTACCACGGTCACGCGGACGGGCTGCTCGTGGAGGCAGGCTCTGGGGTCGCGACACTGGCGATCGCTGGCAGCGCCGGCGTGCCTGCCGCGGTCGCCGCGGCGACGATCGTGCTGCCGTTCAACGACCGAGCTGCCGTACGCCGGGCTTTCGCCGAGCACCCAGGCCGGATCGCCGCGATCGTCGCCGAGCCGGTCATCGCCAACAGTGGCGTCATCGCACCCGCCCCGGGCTTCCTCGAGCACCTCCGCGCGATCACGCTCGCTGACGGCGCGCTGCTCATGTTCGATGAGGTCATCACCGGGTTCCGGCTCGGCCCAGGCGGCGCGCAGGAGCGATTCGGGATCCGGCCCGACCTGACGACTCTGGGCAAGGTCATCGGCGGCGGGATGCCGATCGGCGCCTACGGCGGCCGCGCTGATCTCATGGACCTCGTGGCCCCGGCCGGACCCGTCTACCAGGCGGGGACCCTGTCCGGCCACCCGCTGTCGATGGCGGCCGGCCTGGCGACCCTCGCCGAGCTGCCGCGCGACCAGTACCTCGTCCTGGACGACACCGCTGCTGCGCTGGCCGATGGCCTGGCCTCGGCCGCGGCCGCGGCTGGCTGCCCGGTCGCGATCGTCCGCGTCGGTCCACTGCTGACCATGTTCTTTCGGCCGGCGGCACCGACGAATGGCCGCGAGGCCCTCGAATCGGACCGCGCCGCGTACGCACGATTCTTCGGCGCGATGCTCGACCGCGGCGTCCTCCTGCCACCGTCCCAGTTCGAAGCGTGGTTCCCCTCGTTGGCCCACGGATCGGCAGAGATCCAAGCGACGATCGACGCCGCGCGAGCGGCCTTCCGCGAGTCCGCGCGATGAACGACCGCTTCCTGCGCGCCTGCCGACATGAGGCGGTGGAGGCCACACCGGTGTGGTTCATGCGCCAGGCGGGGCGCACGTTCGCCGCCTATCGGAAGCTCCGGGAACGGCACGGCATCCTCGAGCTCGCGAAGGACCCGGCGATGTGCGCCGAGGTGACGCTGATGCCCGTGCGGGAGCTAGGCGTCGACGCCGCGGTCCTCTTCGCCGACATCATGCTCCCGCTCGAGCCCATGGGCGTCGGTCTACGCATCGAACCCGAGGTCGGACCGATCATCGACCGGCCGATCCGCTCCGCGGCCGACGTCGCGGCCCTGCGCCCGTTCGACCCCGCAGCAGTCTCGTTCACGCTCGAGGCCATCCGGCTGGTGCGGCGCGAGCTCGACGGCACGGCCGGCGTCATCGGCTTTTCAGGCGCGCCGTTCACGCTGGCGTGCTACCTGATCGAGGGCCGGCCGTCGCGCGATTTCGCCGTGGCCAAGTCGTTCATGTATCGCGAGCCGGTGGCGTGGCATGACCTGATGGATCGCTTGTCGACGATGATCATCAGCTACCTCGACGCCCAGATCGACGCGGGCGCCGACGTCATCCAGCTCTTCGACAGCTGGGTGGGCGGCCTCGGGCCATCCGACTACCGGGCGTTCGTCCAGCCCCACGTGCGACGGATCTTCACCGAGCTCCGAGGCGCGCCCACGATCCATTTCGGCACGGGCACGGCGGCGCTGCTCGAGCTCCTTACCGAGGCTGGCGGGGACGTGATCGGGCTCGATCATCGCGTATCGCTCGCCGATGCCTGGCGGCGGGTCGGGCTAGACCGCGCCGTCCAGGGCAACCTCGATTCCGCCCGTCTTCTTGCCGGCTGGGATGCGACACGCTCCGGCGCGCGAGCGGTCCTCGACGAAGCGGCCGGGCGCCCAGGCCACATCTTCAATCTCGGCCACGGCGTGCTGCCCGCCACCGACGTCGACCTGCTCCGCCGGCTGGTGGACTTCGTCCACGACGAGACCGCGCGGCAGGCCGTGCCGGGCGGGAATGTCGCATGAGCCGCGTGGAGGGTCGGGGCGTATTGCTGATGACCTACGGCTCCCCAGCCTCCCTCGAGCGCGAGGACGTTCGCGTCTACCTGGCGAGGGTCCGTGGCGGCCGCGAGCCCGATGCCGAACTCGTCGACGAGTTCACCCGCCGGTACCGAGTCATCGGCGGATCCCCACTCATCGACATCACTCGCGCCCAGGCTGTTGCCCTCGCCGATTCG
>DASSMQ010000043.1:0-2601 GCA_035688805.1 Candidatus Limnocylindrales bacterium | reverse complement strand
TCCTCGCCGATCTCGCCCCCCGGCGGGATCGTCATCACGACGACTTGGGCGTGCGGGCCGGTCGATACGACTTCGCGGAAGTACGGATTCCGCTTCGCAAGGGCGACGATGTCCCCGACGAACGGAGCGGTCGACGGCTGGATGGTGCTGAGCGTCATGGCAGACTCCTCTTCCTCCTGAGCCTGCGACCGCCGCGCGCTCGCCGCCAGAGCCGAACGTCCCGAACCAGGCCATCGGGAAGGTCGGCGCGAGGACCGCGGGCACTGGATCGACTCAGGGACCACCCGTCCACGCCGGTGACATACTCGCCCTCCCGGCGTTCGACGACCGCCGCGGCGCGTGTCCACCGCCCTCTGTTCGGGGTCTGGAGCCAGCCATGACCAGTGAAGCGACGACCGACCTGCTCGCCGAGATCCAGGCCCTCATCCGCGAACGGGAACGCGATGGTGTCCACGGCCTGGCCGAGCGGATCGGCCCGTCCGAGTGGGCTGACCTCGTGCCGGCACTCGAGCCGGGCGAGATCGCCGTGCTCCTCCAGTGGCTGCCCGACGACGAGATCCCGCAACTGCTCGAGGAACTGTCGCCGGCCGACGCCGCTGCGATCCTGCGCACCCTCAGCCGGGCCGACGCCGCCGAGCTGCTCGGCGGGATGGATCCCGACGATGCGGCGGATGTCGTCGAGCGACTCCCCGAGGCGGAGGCGCGCGAGATCCTCGTCCAGATGCGGCCGGAGGACGCCAGCGAGCTGCGCACCCTCTCGAGTTACCCGCCCGAGAGCGCCGGCGGGATCATGACCCCCGCCTTCGTCGCGGTCACGGCGGATGCGACCGCCGCGGAGGCGATCTCCGCCATCCGGCGCCTCGTCGACGAGGCGGAGACCGTCAACTACATCTACGTCGTCGACGCCGACCATCGCCTCCGCGGTGTCCTGTCGCTCTACCGGCTCCTCCTCAGCCCGACCGCGACGCCGGTGGTCGAGCTGATGGCTCCGTCGACGGTCCGGGTCCAGGCCGACGCCGACCGCGAGGTCGCAGCCCGCCTGCTGACGGACCGCAATCTCCTGGCGCTGCCGGTGGTCGATACGAACGACCGCCTGCTCGGGATAATCACCGAGGACGATGTCGCCGACGTGCTCCAGGCAGAGGCGACCGAGGACATCGAGCGGCTCGGCGGTTCAGAACCGTTGAATGCGCCCTACCGAAGCTCCGGGGTCTGGACGCTCTTCAGGAAGCGGATCGTCTGGCTGTTGCTCCTGTTCGTCGCGGAGGCCTACACGGGGACGGTGCTGCGCGACTTCGAGGACGAGCTGCAGGCCGTCGTCGCGCTCAGCTTCTTCATCCCGCTGCTCATCGGGACCGGCGGCAACATGGGCAGTCAGACCGTCACGCTGGTCGTCCGAGCCATGGCGCTGGGCGAGGTGTCGCTACGCGACCTGCTCTGGATCGTCGGGAAGGAACTCCGGGTCGGTCTGGCCATCGGCTCGGTCATGGCGGTGGTGGCGTTCGGTCGATCGGCCCTGCTCGGGGTCGGTTTCGAGATCGGCCAGGTGGTCGCCCTGACGATCCTGGCCATCTGCGTCTGGTCGGCGACCGTGGCGGCTGCGCTGCCGCTGCTGCTCAAGCGGCTGCGGATCGATCCGGCGGTCGTCTCGGCGCCGCTCATCACGACCCTCGTGGACGGTACGGGGCTGATCATCTACTTCCAGATCGCCCGGATCCTGCTGCGCCTCTAAGGCCGTTCGCGGGCGAGGCACCGGCGGACGACCGGCGCGATGCGCTCGACCCATGACGCGTACTGCTCCCCGCTGGGGTGCAGGCCATCCCCGGCGACGAGCGACCGGTCGTCGGCGGCCCGCCGGGATAGGTCGAAGATGTCGACGAAGGCGATGCCCCGGTCTGCCGAGACGTTGGCCATCACGCGGTTGACGGCCACGATCCCCTCGTGCTGGTCATCGGGATCCCCGTAGTCCGCGCCGGCCGGGGTGACGGTGTAGTCGGGCACGGCGACGGTGACGATGCGGTCGGTCGGCAAGCGCGCGGCCAGCGCGTCCAGGATGGTCGTCACGTTCGCCTCATAGCGATCCAGCGGCACGCGCTGCACGACGTCGTTCACGCCGATCAGCAGGGTGACGAACTCGGGATCGAGCGCTGCCAGCGCCGGCAGCTCGTCGCGGATGACCTCGGCGCTCTTGTAGCCATCCACGCCCAGGTTGGCGATCAACGACAACGGGGTAGCGGTCTGGGCGAGGGCCACCACGAGGCGGTCCGGGAACCGCTCGTCGGCTGCGACGGAGGTCCCGATCGTGTACGAATCGCCGAGGGCGACGTAGCGGGTCGCCGGCCTGCCGCCGCCGGCATCCAACGAGCGGTCGTGGAGGTCGGATCGGGTGGTCACGGACCCAGTATCGATCAGCCGCACGGCGTATCGTGATACGCACCCGGAGGCACCTCGGGACACGGTTCGGACACTTGCCCGACCGTACCCACGCCGCTAGGATGCGCGCCAATGGTCGCCTGACGGGCGAACGTTCCTCGAGACCGCGACGGCCCACCCAAGTTGGACGCTTCGCCGCACGGATCCTCGATGCTGGAGGAGGACAGA
>DASSMQ010000042.1:0-16842 GCA_035688805.1 Candidatus Limnocylindrales bacterium | reverse complement strand
GGTCGGGTCGAGCTCGTCGGCGGTCACGACCACCGGGCCGACCGGGCAGAACCCGGGCATCGACTTGCCGAGCAGCCATTGGTCGCCGTCCAGCCACGGGTCCCGCGACGAGACGTCGTTCACGATCGTGTAGCCGAAGACCGCCCCATCGACACCGACCACGACGCCGAGCTCGACCTCGGCATCGACGTCCATCGTCAGGTCCGGGTCCCACCGCAGGATGGTGCCCTCGCCGGCGACCGAGGTCGGAAGCTTGCCGTAGACCAGCGGTCGTGGCGGTCGATCATGGTCACGAGCCGCATCCACCCCAGGGGGCCGGTAATTCAGCCCGAACGTGTAGATCGCGCCGGGATCCGGCACGGCCGGGCCGTACGCCACGGCGGTCATGGGCTGGAAGGAACCGTCGGGTCGGGCGTCGACCCAGGCGCTGAGGCGCGCGAGCCCCTCCGGCCCTGACGCTGCGACGTCGCGCATGGAGGAGCCGTCATCGATGGCCAGGGCCCAGTCGCCTTCGAGCACGAAGACGACGGGTCCACCGTCGACCAGGATCGTGGCAAGCCGCATCGGTCAGGCGATCATCGTCGGGTCGGCGAGGAGCGGCGCGACGGCGACGCGCATGACGTCGGCCATGCCGCCGACCCCGGTCCAGCGCTCGAAGGCGATGGCGGCCTGCGCGATGAGCATCTCGGAGCCATTGGCGGCCCGGAGACCGCGCGCGCGGGCGGCAACGATGAGTTCCGTTTCCGCGGGCACGTACACGCAATCAAAGACCACGGCCCCGTGAGAGAGAGCGGCGACATCGATCGTGACACCGGGGTCGACCATCCCGACCGTAGTGGCGTTCACCGCCAGCCCGGCAACGCTGAGTGCGCGCTCCATCCGGGGGCTATCGAGCGCGGTGGCGTCGACATGTGGCGTGCCAAGGCCCGCGAAACGCGCGATGAGCGCGCGCGCCCGTTCCGGGTCGCGACTTCCGACCGTGACCGTCTCGGCGCCGCCAGTGAGGCAGGCATACACGATCGCATGCGCGACTCCACCCGCACCAGCGACGACGACGTGCGCGCCAGCCATCGACTGATCCATGGCCGACTCTACGGCCGCGATGAAACCGGGCGCGTCGGTGTTGAAGCCGACCAGCCGCCCCTCGTCCGTCCGGACGACGTTGTTGACCGCGCCGATGGCCTGGGCGTCGCCCTCGACCTCGTCCACGAGGCCAGCGACGACCTGTTTGTAGGGCGCGGTCACGCCGAGGCCCAACCAGCCTTGTCCGCGCGCGGCGACGACGGCGGCGCCGACCTCGTCCGGATCGGGCTCGCGGAGCACGTACTCGGCGTCGATGCCAGCCGCGGCGAACGCCGCGTTGTGCATCACGGCGGAGTGCCGCCGCTTGAGCGGCTTGCCGATCAGCGCGACCAGCCGGGTCACGGGCCGGTCACGAGGAGGGCGCGATCTGTGCATGGACTGACCGTTCGGCGCCCTTGCGATCGTTCTCGTCGCCATTTGGTGCGTGCCATGCACGGATCTGTCCCCAGGCCGTCCGTGGAACGCCGCTCGAGTCGCCGTGTGCACCAAACCGTCGCCGAACGGTTGCCCCACGTGTGGAATGGTCATGCCGTGCATATCGAGGCCCAAGCCGCGCTTCGGTGGTCACGGCACGAACCCCAACGCGACCAGCTGGGTCACGACGCGACGGCGACCCGATCGCGATTGGGCTTGCGGACCGGCCCGGCGCTCGCGGGGAACGTGACGTTGGGGATGATCTCGTCCACCCACTGGCGGAGCTGTGCCGGGTCCGGCGTCATCGTGTGGAGGATGAACTGCTGGACCCCAGCATCGACCCGGGCCTGGAGCGAGGCCACGATCTCATCGGGGGTGCCGAACAGGTAGACCGTCTCGAGATACTCCGGCCCGCGCTCACCGCTCATCACCTTGAGGAACGCGCGGTGCTGCTCCTCGCGCGCCTTGGCCGGGTCATTGGTCAGGACCAGGTGCAGGAAGTTCTCGTGGGCGACCGACAACTCGCGGGCGTCCTCGCCGTTCTCGGCGAAGAACGTCTGGAGCTCGTCCCAGTCGCGGCGGATGTCCGGTGGCGGGCAGGTCGGCCGCGGGATCCAGCCGTCGGCGCGCAGGGTCCGCGCTTTCACGGAGTCGACGAACTTCGGGAGGTCCGGCGACTTGGGGTTGGCGAGCTGCGAGCCCCCACCGACCCACAGCGCGGGACGCTGCGAGGTCCGCGGCTCGATGAACACGTCATCGACCGAGTAGTAGCGACCGTGGTAGGTGACCGTCTCCCCCTCGAGCAGCGGCAGCATGATGTCGAGCATCTCGTCGGTCCGCTTGCCTCGCTCCGACTTGTGGACCCCGACCGCCTCGTATTCGGCGTCGTTCCAGCCGACGCCTGCCCCGAGCACCACGCGGTTTTCCGAGAGGAACTGGAGCGTCGCGAGCTCCTTGGCGAGGAGCACCGGGTTACGGAGCGGCATGATGAGGATCGAGGTGCCGAGCCGGACCCGCTCGGTCACGCCGGCCGCGACCGCGAGCGACAGGATGGGCTCGAGCCAGTTGACCGAGTAGAACCGCTTGCCGACCAGCAGGTGGTCCGTGATGAAGAGCGAGTCGAAGCCGAGCTCCTCCACGGTGCGCGCGAAGGCCTTGATGCCGCGCGCCCGCTCCGCGCCGTCGCCCTCCCACACGTAGGAGGGCAGGAAGACCCCGAACCGGCTGACGTCACTCATCTGGCAGTCGTCCTCGTTTGGGCGGCCGGCAGGCCGCGATCGAAAAGCCTCATCGGCCGTGGTACTCGGGTGGGCGCTTCTCGACGAACGCGTGGGCGCCTTCGAGCAGGTCGTCAGTGGCGAAGATGCGAACCGAGGCCTCGACCTCCGCGGCATGACCGGCGGCCAGATCGCGATCGAGGGCGCCGTCGGCCAGCACCTTCACTGCACGGACCGCCAGGGGCCCACGCTCGGCGATCTCGTCACCGATGGCTCGCGCACGGGCGACCGCCTCACCGGCCGGCACCACCTCATTGACCAGCCCGATCCGCTCGGCTTCGCTGGCCGTCACGACCCGGCCGGTGAGCAGCAGCTCCTTGGCCCGAGCCATGCCGACGATCCGCGGCAGGCGCTGGGTCCCGCCCGTCCCGGGCGTCACCGCAAGCCGCACCTCGGGCAGCCCGAGTCGGGCCTGGTCCGAGGCCACCCGCAGGTCGCAGCACAGCGCCAGCTCCAGGCCCCCGCCCAGGGCATCGCCCTCGATGGCCGCGATGGTCGGCATCGGCAGGCCCGCCAGGCGCTGTGCCACTCGCGCTTCCATCTCGAACCGCTCCCGGCCACCCGCCCGACGATGTGCCTCGAACTCCTTCACGTTCGAGCCGACCGAGAATGCGCGGTCACCACGTCCCGTCACGACCACAGCCCGGACGTCGCCCGGGTCGGCCGCTTCGAGTGTGCCAAGCGCCACGTCGAGCTCGCGCAGAAGCTCGGTGCCGATGATGTTGAGCGGCGGGTCGTCGAGGGTGAGCTGGGCCACGGAGCCGATCCGCAGCTCGATCCGGGCGCTCACCGCGCTGCCTCGAAGTCGGCGGCCAGCCCCATCGGGCCCGTCGCGTAGACACGCGGGTCGGTCGTTCGGAGGTCTTCCGCCACCTGCGGCCGGAAGCCCATCTGCCCGAGCACGTCGCGCTCGACGTCGATGCCCGGAGCGACCTCGGTCAGGAGCAGTCCATCATCGGTCAGCGCGAACACCGCCCGATCGGTGATGTAGCGCACCTGCTGGCCGCGCTCCCGCGCCAGCCGTCCGTTGAACGAGACCTGGCGGAACTCCGGCACGAACTTCTGGAGGCTGCCCTCCTGGGCGACACTGACGCCGCCGTCGATATCCAGCCGAAGTCCCTGGGCGGTCAACGTCCCGACGAAATTAATCCGACCGGTCCGGGCGCTGATGTTCGGGAAGCCGCCCGGGCCGCGGACCCGGCCTTCGAACGCGTGGACGTTGACGTTGCCCTCGGCATCGACCTCGGCGAACGACAGGCTCGCGATGTCGAGACCACCGCCGTCGTAGAAGTCGAACATCGAGGGCTGGTCGATCATCGCCTGGTAATTGAAGCCGGCGCCGCCCTCGTTGCCGGCGACCGGCGCCCCGCCGAAGATGCCCTGCTCGACGGTCAGCACGAGCTGCTCGGTGATGCCCTCCTCCCAGGCGACCCGACCGATCAACTGGCTGATCCCGAATCCGAGGTTGCAGATCGCACCGCGTGGGAATTCGAGCAGCGAGCGCCGCGCGATGATCTTGCGGACGTCGAGTGGCAGCGGCGGCTCGGGGGTCACCGGCTTGCGCAGCGCCCCGGCGTAATACGGCGAGTCCTGGGTGATGTACGTCTGCCACTGGTCGGGATCGACGAAGACGTGATCGACCAGGGCGGCTGGGACCTTCACGTCGCGCAGGGGCAGGCTGCCCCGACGTGCCAGCCGGCGCACCTGGGCGATCACGATCCCGCCGCTGTTACGGGCGGCCATGGCCATGGCCAGCATCTCGCCCTGGACCGCCTCGCCTTCCATCGTGAGATTGCCATCCTCGTCGGCCGTCGTGCCGCGGATGACCGCCACGTCGATCGGGAACGCGTGATAGAGCAACCATTCGCGACCGCGCAGCGTGACGACCTCGACCAGGTCCTCGGTCGTCCGCGCGTTCTGCTTGCCGCCGGTCTGCCGCGGATCGACATACGTCCCGAGGCCGACCTGGGTCACCAGCCCGGGCCGTCCCGCGGCGATCTCGCGGGTCAGCTGGGAGAGCACTCCCTGTGGGAAGGAATAGGCCTCCAGCTCGTCGGCCTCGACCAGCGCCCCGAGCCGCGGCTCGTTGCCGATGTTGCTGCCGATGGTCCGCCGCATCAGGCCGGGCAGGCCGAGCTGCGAGAAACCGCGCTCGGCGAAATCACCGATACCCACCACCCGCACGGTCGTCAGATCGCGCGGTCGGCCCTCGGCGGTGAATACGGCGGCGAGCTCGTCGATGAACCGTTGCGGGACGGCATGCCCGGCCCCGGATCCGCCGATGAGCACGGTCGCCCCATCGCGCACCAGCCCGACCGCTTCGCGGACGTCGATGACCGTGGTCACGGCATGTATCCCCCACCGTTGGGGTTGAGGGTCTGGCCGACGAACAGGCTGGCGGCGTCCGACAGCAGGAAGATGACCGCCTCGGCCACCTCGTCCGGGCGACCGAAACGGCCGATCGCGACATCGCGTAGCCGGCGCCGGCCCTCCTCGCTGTCGACGAGATCGGTGGTCATCTCGGTCGTGGTCACGCCGGGGGCGATCGCGTTGACCCGGATCCCGAGCGGTCCGAACTCCCGGGCGAGGGAACGGGTCAGCCCGATCAGGCCGGCCTTCGCGGCGCTGTAGGCCGCCGTCTCGGCGACCCCGATCTGGCCGAGTCGCGAGGCGATGTTCACGATGGAGCCGGTGCCACGCTCGACCATCGACGGCAGGGCCGCCCGGCACGTGTGGAACGCCGCGGTCAGGTCCGTGCGCAGGACGGCGTCCCACTCTTCGGGTTCGATGTCGAGGAACGGCCCGACCTGCGTGAGCCCCGCGTTGTTGACGAGACCGTCCAATCGGCCGAACCGGTCCAGGACGCGGGCGACGAGTCGCTCGGCCTGGGCACCGTCCGCGACGTCGGCATCGAATACCTCGCCCTCTTCGCCGCTCGCCCGGATCCGCCCGAGCGTCCGTTCCGCCCCCTCGGCGGACTGGTGGTAATGGACGGCGACCGTGGCCCCCTCGGTCGCGGCCTTCAGCGCGACCTCGGCGCCGATCCCCCGGCTCCCGCCGGTGACCAGCACGACCCGTCCGCGGAGCGATCCCTCCATCAGGCCAGGCCGGCCATCGCCAGCGCGGCCCGGATGCCCTCCGCCGCGTCGTCACCGACAGACGTGAGCGGCGGTCGCATGACCGTGCAGTCGATGACGCCCTGCTGCTGGAGCGCGACCTTGGTCCTCGCGCGGTAATCGCGAACGGGCTGGGCGTAGACCGCCTCCTCGAGCGGCAGGATCCGCTCCCAGATCGCGCGGGCCTCGTCCCAGCGACCCTCGCGGGTCAGCCGGACCATCTCGACCTGCAGGCCCGTCGCGAGGGTCCCGAAACCGATCAGGGCACCCTCGGCGCCCATCACGAACGACTCGAAGATGAAGTTGTCGTCGCCGGTCAGCAGGTCGATCGGGCGGGCCAGCTTCTCGATCATCCGGCGGGTCGCCAGGTACAACCGGGCATCGAACGACGCTTCCTTGAGCGCGACCACGCTGTCGATGGCGGCGATCCGCTGCAGGGTCTCCTCGGAGAAGATCACCCCGCCGAGCGCGGCCTGGAGCTGGAAGGCGATGAGCGGCAACCCGCAGCCGCGGGCGACCGCCTCGTGGTAGGCGACCGGGATGGCGGGGTCGAGCGGGGTGCCTTGGTAGGCCGGGATCGGGAAGACGAGCAGGCCAGCGGCCCCCGCGCCCTCGGCACGTTTGGCCTCTTCGACCGCCTGGGCCGTGAACGTCGCACTCAGGCCCGCGATGACCGGCACCGAACCGGCCTCGTCGACGGCCACACGGAGCACCTGTTCGCGCTCGTCCGGCCACAGGTGGGGACCCTCGCCGGTATCGGCATTGATGGCCAGCGCGACCGGCCCCTGCGGCAGGAGCCACTGCAGGTAGCGCCGGTAGGCCGCCTCGTCGAACCGGCCGTCGGCGTCGAACGTGACGACACAGGCCGGGATGATGCCGTGGAGGTCGATGCTCATGCTGCCCCTTTCCGCGCTGTCCGTCGTTCGTCACGGGGCAATGCCCGGGCGGCTGGTCGCCCCGTCGATGCCCGCAGGATCACCTCGGTCGCCATGACCTCCGCGGGCGGCTCGTCGCCCGTCAAGAGCCGTTCGGCGAAACCGAACCCCCGCCGGCCCATCTCGCGCAGCGGCAGGCGGACGGTCGACAGGCTGGGTGCGGTGATGGCCGCCACTGCGATGTCGTCGAACCCGGCGACCGAGACATCGTCCGGGGCCCGGATCCCGACGGCCGCGAGGCGCTCGAGGGCGCCCAGGGCCAGCAGGTCGTTGGCACAGCAGATCGCGCTGAACGGGGCTTCGCCCGCGAGCAGCGTGTCGACGCCAGCCGCCCCGCCCGCCCGATCGAAACGGGTCGCGACGATCAGCCGCTCATCGACCGCGATCCCCGCTTCCGCCAGGCCGCATCGGTAGCCGCGCAAGCGTTCGCGGGCGACGTACAGCGAGGTCGGGCCGGCCAGGAAGGCGATCCGGCGATGCCCGAGGGCCACCAGCGCGGCGATCATCGCGGCGATGCCCGCCTCGTTGTCGACGCCGACCTCCGGCTCGCCGAATGCGTGCGGCGAGAGGTGGACGACGGCCGCCCCATAGCCGCGCATCGCGTCGAGGTGGCGGCGCAGCTCCTCGTTCCGGGCCGGGTCGTCGAGCCCGCTGCCCGCGAAGATGACCGCGGCCGCGCGCATCGAGCGCAGCAGTCGCACGTAGGAGATCTCGCGCTCGGCGTCGCGGTCCGAGCTGCAGGTGATCACCAGGTAGCCGCCCCCGGCGGCCGCGTCCTCGACGCCGCGCACGACCTCGGCGAAATAGGGGTCGGTGATGTCGTGGACGATCACCCCGACGACCGGGATCTTGCTGCTCAGCAGGCCGCGAGCCAGGGCGTTGGGGACGTAGTCGAGGCGCTGGGCCGCCTCGAGGACCCGCGCCCGGGCGCCGGCGCTGACCGCGTAGTCCGCCGCCGACAACACCCGCGACGCGGTCGCGGTCGAGACGCCGGCCAGGCGCGCGACCTCGGTGATCGATGCCACGCCGGTCAGAAGGGGAACGTCGGGGGTTCGTCCCGGACGGTCACCCACTGCCACTCGGTGAAGTTGTCGAGGTTGGCCTCGCCGCCATATCGGCTGCCGTTGCCGGACACTCCGGTGCCCCCGAACGGGATCGTGGCCTCGTCGTTGAGCGTGCCGTCGTTGACGTGGACCATCCCGGCCTTGATCCGGTTGGCGAGCGCCAGGCCGCGCGACAGCGATCGCGAGTACACCGCGCCGACGAGGCCATAGTCGCTGGCGTTGGCAAGGGCGAGCGCTTCGTCGTCGGTCCGGAACGTCGTCACCGGCGCGACCGGCCCGAAGATCTCATCGGTCCAGGCGGGCAGATCCTGGCTGACCTCGGTCAGGACCGTGGGGCGATAGAACAGGCCCTCGTGCGTGCCGCCCTCGAGGAGGCGGGCGCCGCCCGCCACCGACCGCTGGACGATGTCGTCCACCCGGCCGAGCTGCTTCTCGTTGACGATCGGACCGAGCTCGACATCCTCCCGGTACGGATCGCCCAGCCGGAGGCGCTGCGCCTTGTCGCGGAGCGCCTCGACATACTGGCCGGCGACGCTCTCGTGGACGATGTGCCGCCCAGCGGCAAAGCAGACCTGGCCCTGGAACTGGAAGGACGAGAACGCCCCGGCGGCCGCGGCGGCATCGAGGTCGGCGTCGTCCAGCACGATGAAGGCGTTGTTGCCTCCGAGCTCGAGGGACACCTTCTTGAGCTGCCGACCGGCCAGCTCCCCGACGCGACGCCCGGCCGCGGTAGACCCGGTGAACGAGACCATCGACACGTTGCGGTCGGTCACGAGGGCCTCGCCGACATCCGCCCCGCCCACGAGGATGTGGAGCACGCCCTCCGGCAGCCCGGCCTCTCGGAAGACGGCCTCGAACATGGCCCCGCCGACGACCGGGGTCTGGGGGTCGGGCTTCAGGATCACCGCGTTGCCCAGGGCGAGCGCCGGGGCCACGACCCGCATCCCGAGCACGCTCGGCGAGTTCCATGGGGTGATCGCCCCGATGACGCCCACGGGGATGCGCCGGACCATCGACAGCCGGCCGCGGGTCGCGGACGGCACCAGCGATCCATACGGCTGCCAGGGCAGGGTCGCCGCCGCCAGGATCTCGCCGTGGGCGAAGTTGGATTCGTGATGCATCTTGCTCTGGGAGGCGCCGGTCTCGCGCATCGTCCACGTCCCGAATTCCGGCCGATGCGCCTCGTAGATGTCGGCGGCGCGGCGCAGGACGGCGGCACGGTCCTGGTAGGAGGCCTCTGCCCAGGCCGGTTGGGCGGCGGCTGCCGCGGCTGCCGCCCGGCCGACGTCGTCGACCGTGGACCCTCGGACGGTCGCGATGAGCCGTCCGGTGGCCGGCTCGCGGTCCTCGACCGGCGCGCCGGACCCTGGTTCCCACGTCTCGAGGAAACCTCCGAGCCAGCCCGGGACCCTGGACTCCGCGGGGTCAGGTGCGATCGTGGTCATCACGTCCTCCTTCGGCCGACCCGCGGTCGGTCGACCAACGTTCCGCGTACGTCCGGGGCGCAGCCGCCGTGACGGCTCGCTGGCCGGTCGATGGGTCACGCCACACGGGCCCGCGGGCGAGCACGGCGTCGATCAGTCCTTCCTCGAGATAGGTCGGCATCTCCCACGATCGCAGCTGCAGGGCCTGCTGGCCGGGGTAGCCGATCAGCTCGCGGACGCGCTTGTCGGTGTAGTAGCCACCCACCAAGACCAGGTGGAGGGCGGCCAGATCGCCCGGCGCGTCGCGCTCGAGCGACTCGACCCGAACGCGCGGGTCGTCATCGAGTCCGGGTCGGAGGGCCGCCCGGAGCGGTTCGAGCAAGTCGGGACGAGCGCTCAGCACGAACCGCAGTCGGTCGACGTCGACGACGTCCCCGGCCGAGGGCATGCCGTGGGCCGCCGGGATGAGCACGTCCGCCATGGCACGGAAGGTCGCGAGCTCGCCGTCGTCGAGCAGCGCCGTCGCTCCGCGCTCGCTCATGGCGGCACCTGCTGCTCGAAGCGAGTCTCGATCATGTGCTCGGCCGCGCGGAGCGCGATGGCCACGATCGTCGAGGTCGGGTTGACGCCCGACGAGGTGACGAAGCAGCTGCCATCGACCACGTACAGGTTCGGGACGTCGTGGGCTCGATTCCAGCGATCGACGACCGATGTCGCCGGGTCGTTGCCCATCCGGGCGGTCCCCAGCAGGTGCCACCCGGAGTAGCGCATCAGCCGGTCGACCTCGATCTTGAACGCGCCTGCCGCGTCCATCGACTCCTTCGCTCGCTCGATGTGGAAGTCGAGCATCCGGCGTGCGTTGTCGGCCATCGTGTAGTGGATCTCCGGAGCCGGGATGCCGGACGGATCGGTGACCGTGGACGACAGCGTGATGTGGTTGGCCGGGTCCGGCAGGTCTTCGGCGAACAGGCCCCAGTTGGCGCCGTGGCCGAGATGCGTCCGGACGTGGGTGTGGTGCTCGGGCCCCCAGGCCTGCTCCCCGGCCCGGCTCGGCAGGGCCGTGTTGATCGGTCCGCCCGTCGGGGCCAGCCCCCAACGGGCACCGCGGACGAACCCGCGCCGCTCGTCCGTCTCGTAGAACTCGAGTGACTCGATCAGGTCACCGAACTGGCCCTGCCAGCTCATCAGCGGCTCCTCGAACAGCCCGGCGACGTTGGCGAACGGATGCATCATCAATCGCTTCCCGACGAGCCCCGACGAGTTGGCGAGGCCATCGGGGTGGGCCGGCGAGGCGGATAGCAGGAGCAGCCGTGGCGTGCCGATCGCGTTGGCCGCCATGACGATCACCCTGGCCGGCTCGAGATGTTCCCGGCCGTCGGCGTCGATCCAGGTCGCGCCGGTCGCCAAGCCCCGGGCGTCGGTCTCGATCCGTCGGACGCGAGCGCCGGTCACCAGTCGCGCACCGAGGGCGATCGCCTTCGGCCAGTGGGTCAGGTCGGTCGACGCCTTGGCGCCTTCGTTGCAACCGGACTGGCAGGTACTGCGCTGGACGCACGGCCGGCGGCCGTCGTATGGCGTCGAGTTGATCGAGTTGAATTCCGGCCACCAGTGCCAACCGAGCTTGGTGTGCGCGCGAGCGATCCTGAGTCCGGCGGCCCCGATCGGCAGGGGCGGCATCGGAGCATCCTCGGTGTCGGGCGGATAGGCCGGATCGCCGGGCAGTCCCGACACGCCGAAATCGCGGTCGGTCCGATAGAAATAGGGGAGAAGCTCGAAGTAGTCGATCGGCCAATCGTCGGCGATCCCGTCGAGCGAGCGGACCCGAAAGTCCGACGGGAGGGCCCGCGGCCAGGCGCCGGCGAAGATGATTGTCGAGCCGCCGACCGCGTTGTACATGAGCGGCGAGACGGGACTGTCGTCCTCGACGATCGGGTAGTCCTGGGCGAGGCCGCGGATG
Organism: Candidatus Limnocylindrales bacterium; assembly: GCA_035688805.1. GTDB lineage: Bacteria > Chloroflexota > Limnocylindria > Limnocylindrales > CSP1-4 > SPCO01. The sequence continues at coordinate 5,572 of DASSMQ010000042.1, read as the reverse complement.
TTCGGGCTGGTTGCCCAGTCCTTGCGCGCCTTGAGCTCCCAGTCGAGCTTGTCGCCCGGATAGTCAGCCCGATCGAGCCATTGGCCCTGCTCGAGGCAGACGACCCGGAACCCGGCCTGGGCAAGCCGCAGGGCGACCACGCCACCCGAGGCTCCGGCGCCGATGATCAGGACATCTGCTGGCTCGGTGGCCATGCGGGTTCCTCCGAGGACGAACCGACGAGTCGGCTACCATCGTATAGCAAAGGTTCTCTATCGCGACGGCGTCCCGGCGTCGACCCCGGCCCGTGGCCTAGGATGAGGTCCCATGGCACAGCTCGACATCTTCGATCTCGACGGCCGCGTGGCCATCGTGTGCGGCGGCGGCGGCGCGATCGGCGCGGCCCTCGCGGAAGCCTTCGCCGGGGTCGGTGCCCGGATCGCCGTGGCGGGCCGGACGCAGACGACCTGCGATGCTGCCCTGGAGCGAGTGCGCGCCGCCGGATCGGACGGCATCGCGATCGAGGCCGACGTGACCGATGAGTCCGATTGCGAGCGGCTGGTCGCGACCACGATCGAGCGCCTCGGGCGAGTCGACATCCTCGTCAACGCGGTCGGCGGAGGCGCGGGCAAGGTCCTCCACCCTGCCGAGGCCTATCCGCGTGACGCCTGGGACTGGATCATGGAGCTCAACGTGCGCAGCACCGTCCTGCCGACCCAGCCGGCCGTTCGCGCGATGATCGAGCGCGGTGAGGGTGGCGCGGTCCTCAACATCACCTCGGTCCGGGCGCTGCTCGGTATCAACGCCGGCTACTCCGCCTACGTCGCGGCGAAGGGTGCCATCGCCTCGCTCACCCGCCAGTGGGCGACCGAGTGGGCCAAGCACCGCATCCGGGTCAACGCGATCATGCCGACGTTCGTCGACACGCCCCAGGTCGCAACCCTGCTCGGCGACCCCGCGTTCAAGGCGGGCATCGTCAACCGCATCCCGCTGGCCCGGGTCGGCGAGACGAGCGACCTGGTCGGCCCGGCCATCTTCTTCGTGTCGGACGCCGCGTCGTTCGTCACCGGGCAGGTGCTGGCGATCGACGGCGGCCTCACCGCGACCCAATAGGAAGGATGGCGATGGATCTCGAGCGCGTCACGCCCAATGTCTTCACGACCACCACGCTTCGCGGCTGCAACCCGAGCTTCGTCGTGACCTCCGATGGCGTGGTCGTCATCGACACCCCACAACTGCCGACGAAGGCGGTCGCGATGCGCGCCGAGGCAGAGTCGCGCGGCCCGATCCGCTACCTCATCAACACGGAGAATCACGTCGACCACATCTTCGGTAACTACTGGTTCAAGGGCGCGGGCGAGATCGTCAACCACAAGGCCCTGTGGGACATCTTCATGGACCCCAAGGCGGCGCTCGATCCGTTCGACTACGCGCTCGAGGCGATCCCGACCGACGACCCCGATGGCGCGGCGCTCATCCCCGATCGCGATGCCTACTACGCCGACCTGCCGCGCGGGACCGTCGTCTTCACCGGCGATCTGCTGAAGCTGCGGGTCGGCGACCACACGATCGACTGCCACTGGACGCCGGGCCACACCCCGGGTCAGCTAGCCGTCCACGTCCCCGAGGAACGGGTGGTCTTCACCGGGGACACCATCTTCTCGGGCGTCCAGACATGGCTGATGACCTCGAACGTCGACCAGTGGCTCGAGGCGCTCGAGACGATCCGAGCCCTGGACGTCGACCATGTCGTGCCGGGGCACGGGCCGGTGGTGACGCTCGACTACGTCCAGACGCAGCGGGCCGTGCTCATGGCCTGGAAGGCCGCGGTGGCCGACGCGGTCGCCAAGGGCTGGTCGCGCGAGGAGACGATCGCGAACGTCCGGTTCGATGATCAGTTCGGCCCGGTCGATGTCGGGCAGGGCTACATGATGGATCACATCCAGAACAACAACGCCGGATCGCTCTGGGACAAGCTGACCGCGACGGGGTACGCGAAGGGCCGCTGAGGCTGCCAGCGGCGCGACGCCCTCATCCCGGTGCGTCGTCTTCCGGGCGCTCGGTGACGCTGCCGTCAACCTTCGGGAGCGGTGGGTTTCCACGGTCCCTCGATGATCGTCGCTTCCGCGTCGCCGGGCCAGCGGGGCATCGAGATGCAAAGGAACCGGAGTGGGTCGACGCCGGTGCAGCGGTACTGGAATGCCGTCCCGACCGGGATGTCGATGGAAACGCCTTGCTCCAGAACGACCGTCTCCTCACCAGTGGCGTCCCGTCGCCAGATCTGACCCTCGCCAGAGAGGACGTGCCAGAACTCGCTCACCGTGGCGTGGACGGTCGCCCGATTCACCTGACCTGGCGGGACGGTGGCGTGGATCATGTTGCCGGTCTCGCCTTCGATCAGGTGCCGGATCTCGGCCCCCGCGGGGGAGCGGTCACCCGCGCTCGAGGGGAACGGGCGAGTCTGCATCGAGAAAACCTCCCTACGCATCCGACGATCCCTCGCGACCGACATCCCTCGTCTCAACCATCGCGTCCCGAGTTGGCCGCGGTGCCCCGACCGACGACGATATCGTCGTCCTGCGGGTGTCGGGTGAGGTAGTCCTGGACGTACGGGCAGACCGCGATGACCCGTAGCCCCCGGCGGCGTGCGTCGTCCAGCGCAAATCGGACGAGCGAGGATCCCACGCCCCGGCCTTCGTAGGCGGGCAACACCTCAGTATGGATGAGCGCCAGGCGTCCGCGCTTGACGGCGTATTCGAGGACCCCGGCAAGCTCGCCGCCCAGGTGGGTCTCGTAGCGTTCCCGCTCGGTTGCGTCGGTGATGACCGACGGTGCGGGTTGGTCCGCGGCGGTCTCAGGCACGGCCGGCCTCCGCCTCGGCTTCACGCGTCCGGCCGGCGAGGCGGATCAGGTCTTCGTGCAGCTCGAACCAGGCGCCGTGGTAGCTGTCGACCCTGGGTGAGGCGATGTACCGCCCGTCCCCGGCGCGAGCGCGCTCGAGCGCGCGGCTGAGTCGCACACCGTAGTCGGCCAGCCGCGGGCAGCCGGCCTGGATCGCGCCGAGCCAGGCGGTCGCGTCGGCGTGGAGGGCGTCGAGCCGGTCGAGGACACCCGCGTCGTAGGCGGCATCCGTGTGATCGTTGACGACCTGGTCGGCCACGTCGTCGCGGAGCTGCCAGGCCGTGACGATCCGCTTCGTCCGGGCGTCGAGATCGAGGAAGGCGTCCAGGGCGACCGACGCGGCGTCGGTCCCCCACCGGGCGCGGTCCGCGGCCAACGATGCGTCCGCCTCGGTCGTGCCGGACGCCGTGAGCCGGAACGCGCCGGCGGTCGTCGTGACCAGTCCGTCCGCCGCCAACTCCTCGAGGATCGGCCGGACATCGTCCGGCGAACCAAGCACGGCGTCGGCGACGGCCTCGGCGGTCGCGAAGCCCTTGATCGAAACGGCGACGAGGCAGCGCTCCCGTGTCACGGCCCGATCGGAACCGGCGATCGACGGCGGGCTGACGTCCCCACCGGAGGCCTCCGGCGTCGCGATCCGGATGCCGAGGTCTCGGGCCCACTCCAGGAGCGTGGCGACCTCGGGCATCGGTTCGCTGGCACCGGCGATCGCGCCCTCGAACACCTCGCCGGTCGCACCGTCGATGGTGACGACCTGCCCGACGACCAGTCGCCGGTCACCGATCGCGAGGCTGGTCTCGCCCACCTCGAGCTCGCTCGCGCCGACGACCGCCGGGATGCCCCAGCCCCGGGCGACGACCGCCGCATGGCTGGCGAGGCCGCCTCTCGAGGTCAGGATGCCGGCCGCGGTGGCCATGCCGTGGACGTCGTCGGGGGAGGTTTCCGCGCGGACGAGGATCGCCGGCCGCCCGGTTTCGGCTGACTGCTCGGCGGCATCGGGCGTGAGCGCGATCGGGCCGCTCGCGAGACCCGGGGACGCCCCGAGCCCGCGGAGGATCGGGGGAACGTCGCGTGCCACGGCCCCGGTCGTCGCCATGGGCGGGCGTGCCAGGACGGGGAGTACGCGTCGGATCGCCTCGGCCTTCGTCAGCGGAAAGTCCGGGTCGAGCGCCATGTCGTGCGCCAGACGGACCGCGGCCTGCGGGCTGCGCTTGCCGACCCGGACCTGGAGGAACCAGAGGCGACCGCGCTCGATCGTGAACTCGATGTCGCACAGATCGCGGTAATGCCGCTCGAGGCGGTGTGCCCCGGCGCGCAACTCGGCGGCCACCGCCGGGAGCTGCGCGTCGAGGACCGAGATCGGATGCGTACGATGCGTGCCGGCGACCACATCCTCGCCCTGGGCGTCGAACATCACGTCACCGTAGAGCTGGGGCGAGCCCGTCGCCGGGTCACGGGTGAACAGCACGCCCGTCGCAGAATCGGCGCCGCGATTGCCGAAGACCATGGCCTGGACGGTCACGGCGGTCCCGAGGTCGTCGGGGATCCCTTCCTTCTTCCGGTAGGTCCGGGCCCGGTCGCTGTTCCACGACCGGAAGACCGCCTCGATGGCGAGGCGCAACTGCTGCCACGGATCCGTCGGCACGTCGTGCGACCCGACGATCGTCCGGAATGCCGTCTCGAAGCGCTCCCGGCAGCGCGCCGCGAATGCCTCGTCGCGGGCCACGTCGGCCAGACCACGCGTCGTCGCATCGTTGAGCCCGAGGTCGAGGATCGTGTCCATCATCCCGGGCATCGATACCGGCGCCCCGGAGCGCACGCTGACGAGGAGGGGGTCGGACGGGTCCGCGAACCGTCTGCCGACCGCGGCCTCCAGTCCGGCCATCCGATCGCGCAGCTCCGCGTCGAGGCCGTCCGGCCAGCCCGACGCGAGGAACGCCCGGCAGGCCGCGGTCGTGATCACGAATCCTGGCGGCACCGGTAGTCCGAGATCGCGGACCATCACCCCGATGTTGGCCGCCTTGCCGCCGACCAGCGCCTTCGCCTCGTCGAGGGTCGGGGCGATCGGGTCGTCGAGCGCGTGCGTCCAGGTCATCGCGACCCCTCGGCGTCGGCATCCGCGGCGGTCCCCGCGGCTCCGGTATCGGCGGCATCCTGCAGGGCGCGCCACACCCGCTCGGGCGAGAGCGGGAGGTCGCGGATCACGGCACCGGTCGCATCGCGGACCGCGGCCGCGACGGCGGGCGCGACGGGCAGGAGCGCGCCCTCGCTCATGCCCTTCGCGCCATAGGGGCCAGGGCCGTCCAGGTTCTCGACGATCTCGCTGTCCATCCGCCGCGGCAGGTCCATGCTCGTCGGGATCCGGTAGTCGATCGCGCCGAGGTTCCGGATCCGACCGCTGTCGTCGAGGATGTAGTGCTCCATCAGCGTGTGGCCGAGACCCATGACCGCGGCGCCCTCGTCCTGGCCGCGCACCTGCTGCGGGTTCAGCGCCTTGCCCACATCCGACACCGTGACATAGCGGTGGATGACGATGTCGCCCATCTCCCGATCGACCTCGACCTCGACGGCGGTCGCGTTGAACTCATAGAACGCGGCCGTCCCACCGAGCGGATGATCCGGTTCGGCGTCCTTGCGCATCTCGCCAAGCCCGGTGATCTCCCCACCGAGCCGGCCCAGGCCCCGCGCGACG
>DASSMQ010000041.1:0-29364 GCA_035688805.1 Candidatus Limnocylindrales bacterium | reverse complement strand
ACGACTACGGCGCCGATGGCAACGGCGGGCCGCCGATCCTCGATGAGTTGCGATGGGGGTCGCACGCTGGCGAAGCCGGTCGCGTCGCGGCACCCGAACCCCTGTTCCCGAGACTGGAGGTCGAGGACGCCTTCGAGGCGTAGGTAGGCGGGATCGATCACCCGGCGAGCGCCCCCGAACGATCACCCGGAGTGATCACCGAGCGTCGCGCGTCGGGACTCCATCCCGACCCCCGTCTACGATGCGCCGGTGCGCCTGATCGACTCCCACTGCCACCTCAACGCGGACCGGTTCGCCGACGACGTCGACCTCGTCGTCGGGGCAGCCCGGAGCGCCGGCGTGGAGCGGATCCTCGTCCCCGGCTGGAACGTCGCATCCAGCCGTCGGGCGCTCGACTTGCTCGACCGCCATCCCTGGCTCGATGCGGCCGTCGGCGTCCACCCCCACGACGCGGCGAACGTCGACGAAGCCGGCTGGCAGGAGGTCGTGGCCATGGCGGCCGACCCGCGGGTGCTCGCGATCGGCGAGACCGGCCTCGACTACGACCGCGTCTTCAGCCCGATCCCGGACCAGCTCGACAACCTGCGTCGAAACCTCGACCTCGCGGCGACCTCTGGCAAGCCGGTCATCCTCCATTGCCGCTCCGCGGCGGGCCGACGCGATGCCCAGGACGCCCTGCTGGCCGAGGTCCGAGCCCTCCGACATGGGACGCGGGTCATCATCCATAGCTTCTCCGGTCCGGCCGACTACGCGGAGGCGATGCTCGAGCTCGATGCGGTGATCAGCTTCTCGGCCCTCGTCTTCCGGCGAGGCGAGGAGCCCTCCGCGGACGTGGCTGCCATCGTTCCCGCCGATCGACTTCTCGTCGAGACGGATTCGCCCTTCCTCGGCGCTCCCGGAGCTCCTCGTTCGCGCAACGAACCGGCCTACGTCGGCATCACGGCGGCGTGGTTGGCCGACCGCCGCACGGTCGCCCCCGACCTCCTCGGAGCGGACCTCGTCCACGCCTTTGATCAGACCTTCGCACGCGCGTCCGGCCCGAGTTGACAGCCCTTCCGCTCGTTCGGTAGTCTCCGCTTAGCACTCTGGCATAGAGAGTGCTAATGCATCGCCGGACCGCCTTGCGGGGCAGGATCCGGCTCGATGCGCGAGACAGACAGGGATCGGCTCACCGCCACGTCACCCCAACGGCGGTCGCCACCCACCGAATCACGCCCGACGGTCGGCCGTGACCGTCACAGGAGGACTGCACGTTGGCCACAGCCACCCCGAGCAAGACCACCCTTCGGCCCCTCGGCGACCGTGTCGTCATCGAACCGACGCCGCGCGAGGAGATGACCAAGAGCGGCATCGTCCTGCCGGACACCGCCAAGGAGAAGCCCCAGGAGGGCACCATCATCGCGGTCGGACCGGGCGCCTTCGACAACGACGGCAAGCGCATGCCGATCGACGTCAAGAAGGGCGACAAGGTCCTGTACGCCAAGTACGCCGGGACCGAGTTCAAGATCGATGGCGAAGAGCTGCTCATCGTCAAGCAGTCCGACATCCTCGCCATCGTCGACTGACCTCGACCACCCGACCACCCCGACAGCCCCATCCCGGAGGACATTCGAATTGGCTAAGCAACTCATCTTCGACGAGACCGCTCGCCGCTCGCTCAAGCGGGGCATCGATCGCCTCGCCGACGCGGTCAAGGTGACGATCGGCCCGAAGGGCCGCAACGTCGTGCTCGACAAGAAGTTCGGCTCGCCGACCATCACCAACGACGGCGTGACCATCGCCCGCGATATCGAGCTCGACGATCCGTTCGAGAACATGGGCGCCCAGCTCCTCAAGGAAGTCGCGACCAAGACCGACGACGTGGCCGGCGACGGCACGACCACCGCGGTCGTGCTCGGCCAGGCGCTCGTCAGCGAGGGCCTTCGCGTCGTCACCGCGGGTGCCAACCCGATGGTCGTCAAGCGCGGCATCGAGGCGGCGGTCGACGCCGTGGTCGATGAGATCAAGCGACTCTCCCGCCCGGTCGACAACCGCGAGCAGATCGCCGCGGTCGCCGCGATCAGCGCGGCGGATCCGGAAGTCGGCGAGATCATCGCCGAGGTGATGGACAAGGTCGGCAAGGACGGCGTCATCACCGTCGAGGAAGGCCAGAGCCTCGGGCTCGAGAAGGAATACACCGAGGGTATGCAGTTCGACCGGGGGTACCTCTCGGCCTACTTCGTGACCAACCCGGATCGGATGGAGGCGGTGCTCGACAACCCCCTCATCCTGATCACGGACAAGAAGATCTCCAGCGTGCAGGACATGCTCCCCGCGCTCGAGAAGGCCGTCCAGCAGGGCAAGCCCGCCCTGATCATCAGCGAGGACGTCGACGGTGAGGCCCTCGCGACGCTCGTGGTGAACAAGCTCAAGGGGACCATCTCGGTCCTCGCCGTCAAGGCACCGGGCTTCGGCGACCGCCGCAAGGAGATGCTCCGCGACATCGCGACCCTGACGGGCGGGACGGTCATCAGCGAGGAGGTCGGGCGCAAGCTCGACTCCGTCACCGCCGAGGACTTCGGCTCCGCCCGTCGCGTCGTCGCGACGAAGGACGACACGACCATCGTCGACGGCGATGGTTCGGCCGACCTGATCAAGGCGCGGATGACCCAGATCAAGGCCCAGATCGAGGAGACGACTTCCGACTACGACCGCGAGAAGCTCCAGGAGCGCCTCGCCAAGCTGTCGGGTGGCGTCGCGGTGATCAAGGTCGGCGCGGCCACCGAAGTCGAGCTCAAGGAGAAGAAACACCGCATCGAGGATGCGCTCTCGACGACCCGTGCGGCCGTCGAGGAGGGCCTCGTCGCCGGCGGTGGGACCACACTCCTCCAGGCCATCCCGGTCCTGGACAAGATCAACCTCGACGGTGACGCCCAGGTCGGTGTCGACATCGTCCGGAAGGCGCTCGAGGCGCCGGCGCGCCAGATCGCCGAGAACGCCGGTGCTCCCGGCGAGGTGATCGTCGCCCACGTCAAGGGCCTCAAGGCGGGCCAGGGCTACGACGCTCTGACCGGCGAATACGGTGACCTGTTCAAGAAGGGCATCGTCGACGCCGCGAAGGTGACCCGGTCAGCGCTGCAGAACGCCGCCTCCATCGCCGCGATGGTCCTGACGACGGAGACGCTCGTCACCGACATCCCGGAGAAGGAGAAGGCCATGGCCGGTGGCGGCCACGACCACGGCGGCGGGATGGACTTCTAGTCCTCACTGCACCGCGACTCGAACGGCCCCGGCGGCGACGCCGGGGCCTTGTCATGTCCAGCTCGTGAGCCGCGCCCATCGAGAGGTCCGAACGGGGACGGGTGCGGCCCGACATCGAGCCGTGTCACCCCGGCGACGCGGCCCAGGACCACCGTGCACGATCCGCGGCGCGTGTGGCAGCTCGACGCGTCCCCGGACGCACGTGCGTGCTCAGTCGTGGCGATCGTGTCGCCCACGGCGACCATCTCGCCCGAAGCCACAGCAAGCGGAGCGTGCGAGAGATGTCATACCTGCAGGACCGTTTGACAGCCTGACCCTCGCGGTCGAGGCTGACGGTATGCCGAGCCCCCGATCCGCCCGGACCGTTGTCATCGCCACCACGCTCGCGGCGCTCCTGGCCGCCTGCCAGTCGGCGCCGGTGACACTCCTCGCCGACCCGAACGCGATCCTGGCCGCTGCGGCAACCACGACCGCCTCGGCAACGGCCGTCCACGTCGACGTGAGCGGCGACGGCCGGCTGGGTCTCGACGCCCTTGGAACCGGGGTCGTGACGCCGATCGACCTGCGTGGCTCGACCGCAGCCGCCGACCTCGACCTCGCCGGTCGAGCGACCCGGGCGACCTTCGCGTTGCCCGGGTTGCTCGGCCTCGGTGGCGAGATCGTGGCCGTGCAGGACGTGGTGTACCTCAAGACCACCCTGACCGGCCCGAAGTACCGGGCCACGCCGGCGGGTCCGGCTGGGGCCAGTCCCGCACCGTCCGCAGGCTCTCCTCTCAAGGGGCTGGCCGACCTGCTCGCCCGGACCGACTTGCAGCCGACCAAAGGCGCCGACGCGTCGTGCGCCGGCGGGACCTGCTACACGATCACCATCGCCCTGACCGCGGCCGAGCTCGGATCGCTCGGCACCGGGGTCCGATTGCCGGCGAACCTGCCGATCCAGGTCCCCGACCTCGCCAACGCCGGCATCGACCTGACCCTGCACGTGGACCAGGCCACGACACGCCTGTCTGACGTGCACGCGGTGGTCCACCTCGGCGCGGTGGGCGAGCCGAGCGTCGACCTGACGTTCACCAAATGGAACGAGCCACCGTCGATCGCCGCGCCGCCGGCCGACCAGGTCGAGCCGGCCGGGTAAGGCCCGTGCAGGGGCGCCGACTAGAATGGGCCGGTGAGCCCCAGGAGCCGTCGTCGTGCCGGCGACCCTTCCATTGATGACGCCGTCGCCCTGACCGGGACGGTCACGACCGACGTCTCCGAGGTCGTCCCGGACGAGCCCGACTGGCTGCGTGACGCGTCCTCCGCGGCGGCGCCGGATCGCGATCCGACGGCGCCGCCCGCCCCGCCGCCCGACCCGGCCGTCATCGCCGAGCGGCGCGAGGCGCGCAAGGCCCAGATCCTCAAGGCGCTCAACCCGGAGCAGGCGAGGGCCGTCACGACGACCCAGGGCCCGCTGCTCATCCTCGCCGGCGCCGGATCCGGGAAGACCCGCGTGCTCGCCCATCGCATCGCCTACCTCGTCGGTGTCGATGGGGTGCCGCCGTGGCGGATCCTCGCGGTCACCTTCACGAACAAGGCCGCGGCGGAGCTCCGGGAGCGGATCATCAGTCTCGTCGGCGAGGGCGGCCGCGATGTCCAGGCCGGTACGTTCCACGCGCTGTGCGCCCGCGTGCTCCGGCGTGACGGCGAGGCGATCGGCATCAGCCGCCGCTTCGTCATCTATGACACCGACGACCAGACGGCGCTGATGAAGCAGATCCTGAAGGAACAGGACCTGCCGCTCACCGGCGAGTTCCGGCCGAGCGCCGTGCTCGGCGCGATCAGCCGGGCCAAGAACGAGATGCTCGACCCGACGTTCCTCGCCGAGCACGCCGCCAACCACCGGGAGCGGACCCTCGCGCGCCTGGCGACGCGCTACCAGGAACGCCTGACGGCCGCTCGCGCGCTGGACTTCGACGACCTGCTGCTCGAGGCGGTCCGCCTATTCGACGAGGCGCCGGAGGTCCTTGCTCGCTACCAGGATCGCTGGCGCTACCTCCACGTCGACGAGTACCAGGACACGAACCGAGCCCAATACCTGTGGGTCAAGGCTCTGGCGGCCAGGTACGGCAACCTGGCCGTGGTCGGCGACGACGACCAGTCGATCTATTCGTGGCGGGGCGCGGACCTGCGGAACATCCTCGACTTCGAGCGCGACTGGCCGAATGCGACGGTCGTCAAGCTGGAACGCAACTACCGCTCGACCCAGCTCATCCTCGATGCGGCCCACGCTGTCGTGTCGCGGAATACCGCCCGCAAGGACAAGAAACTGTGGACCGACCTGGCTGGCGGGCTGAAGATCCAGCGTTTCGAGGCCTACAACGAGGACGAGGAGTCCGAGTGGATCGCCCGCCAGGTGGAGGGCCTGATCGGCGGTCGCGGTACGGCCCTCACGAGGCGGGCCGACGAGAGCGATGCGGACACCCGGTTCCGAGCCCGCGACATCGCGGTGATGTACCGGATGAACGCCCAGTCCCGGGCCATCGAGGAATCGTTCCTCCGCTACGGCCTCCGCTACCAGCTCATCGGCGGCACACGCTTCTATGCCCGACGCGAGGTCAAGGACGCGCTCGCCTACCTGCGCATCCTCCGGTCGGACACGGACAGCGTCAGCTTCGAGCGGATCATCAACGTCCCCGCCCGATCGATCGGCGACAAGACCGTCGAGGCGTTGCGGGCGGCGGCCGCGGCGCCCGACCCGGCCACAGGCGAGAGCGGTTCGTACTGGTCCGCCATCGAGCGCGGCGCGGCCGGCGAGTTGCCGATCCTCGGCGCACGGACCCGGGTCGCCCTCGCCGAGTTCGCGTCCCTCGTCCGTCGGCTGCGCAGTCGGATCGGCGTCCTTCCGCTCCCGGAGCTGCTCGACGACGTCCTGGAGGCCTCGGGCTACCGCGCGATGCTCGCGGACGGATCCGAGGACGGCGAAGAGCGCTGGGCCAACCTGCTCGAACTCCGCGAGGTGACGACCCGCTACGACGACCTGGAGCCCGAGGACGCCCTGGACCGCCTGCTCGAGGAGACCGCCCTGGTCGCCGACCAGGACGCCTACGAGGGCGATGCCGACGCGGTCACCCTGATCACCCTCCACGCCGCCAAGGGCCTGGAGTTCCCGGTGGTGTTCATCGCCGGACTCGAGGAGGGCCTGTTCCCGCACAGCCGAGCCCTCGACGACGAGCGTCAGCTCGAAGAGGAGCGTCGGCTCGCCTACGTCGGCATCACCCGGGCGAAGCGACGCCTGTACCTGTCGCATGCCTGGCGCCGCGCGACCTGGGGGATGGGCCAGGCCGCCGTCCCGTCGCGGTTCCTGCTCGAGATCCCCGCCGAACTGATGATCGGGCCTCGACTCGGCGGGATCGACGAGCCGGAGCGCGACCTCGACCTCGACCTCGTGTTCGGCCAGCGCCGGACGACCCGCTTCAACACCCCGACCCGCGGTCCCGGGCCAGCCTACCGCCAGGGCAGCGGCCGACCGGGCGCACCGGCCGACGGCGAGACGTTCCGACCGAGCCGCGATCTGGCCGCTCGGCGCGATGCATTCGAGGCCGGTGCCCCGTCGGGGTCGCTCGCGACGGTCGATCGAGCGGTGGCGGCTGGCACCGCGGGACCCGTATCCGTCCGGCCGCCCCGCCCGGTGATCCCTGGCGAACGCCAGTTCCGCGACGGCGACCGGGTCCGCCACGGCCGCTGGGGCGATGGCATCGTCGTGACCTCGAAGCTGACCCGCAGCGACGAGGAGATCACCGTCGCCTTCAAGGATCCGAGCATCGGCCGCAAGACGATGCTGGCCAGCCTGGCCAACCTGGAGCTGATCGGCTGATCGACGAGCGGCCCTATACTGCCCGTCGATGCTAGATCGCATCGACGACGCCGGTCTGGCTCGGATCGTCAGCATCGACGAGTTCGAGCCGCTCGCGCGGGAACGCATGGGTCCAGCCGCGTTCGACTATGTCGCCGGAGGCAGCTGGGACGAGATCACGCTCCGTGAAAGCGTCGAGGCGTGGCGCCGGAAGCGGTTCGTCCCGCAGGTCCTCGCGGATGTCCGGTCGGTCGACGTGCACGGTACGTTCCTCGGACGGCGGGCGGCCATCCCGGTCGCGATGCCGCCGATGGCGGTCCAGGGTCTCGCGCATCCGGACGGCGAGATCGAAGCGGTTCGGGGCGCGGCCGCCGCCGGGATCCCATATACGCTCTCGACCCCGTCGTCCAGGACCATCGAGGAGGTCGCCGAGGCTGCTCCCGACGCGGAGCGCTGGTTCCAGGTCTACCCGATCGGTTCGATGGACTACACCCGCTCCCTGGTCGAGCGCGCAGCGACGGCGGGCTTTCGGGCGATCCTGCTGACGGTCGACCTCCCGGTCGTGGGATACCGTCGCCGCGACCGCCGGTCCGGCTTCGTCTTTCCGCCCCAGCCGCACGTCGACCCCGCTCCGACGAGGAGCCGATCTCCGTACGGGGCGGTCGATGAGCAGCACATGCTGGGGCTCGATTGGGATCAGCTCGACGAGATCCAGACCTGGTCATCGTTGCCCGTGCTGCTGAAGGGGATCCTTTCGCCGTCGGATGCTCGCAGGGCAGCGGCGGCTGGCGTCCGGGGGATCATCGTGTCGGCGCACGGCGCTCGACAGCTCGATCGGGTGATCGCGCCCGCGGACGCGCTCGAGGGGATCGTCGACGCGGCCGGCGGATCGACCGAGATCTGGGTCGACGGGGGGATCCGTACCGGACTCGATGTCCTATTCGCGCTCGCCCTGGGCGCGAGCGGCGTGCTTGTCGGCAGGCCGATGTACTGGGCCCTGGCGGCCGCCGGTGCGGCAGGTATCCGCAGGGCGGTGGAGATCCTGACCGAGGAGATCGAGATCGGGCTCCGATTGCTGGGCTCGCCGGATGTCGCCGGCCTCCACAGCGGTCTCGTCGCTCACGAAACGCCCTGACTCCCCCCGACCGCGGTGCCTCGTCCTGAACGGCGAGCTCCGTCGGGCGGCAGCCGCGTCGATGCTGGACAGGCCGTATCCTCGGTCCGATGACCAGCCCGCTCCCGCCGGTCGATCCGGCGCTCGTCGACGCCGCGTCCGGGCTCGATATCGCGGCCGCGACCGCGCGGCACGCGGACCTGGCCGCGGCAGTCGACCGGGCCAACCTGCTGTATCACCAGCAGGACGCCCCCGAGATCAGCGACGCGGAATACGACCAGCTGTTCCGCGAGCTGGTGGCACTCGAGACGGCCTATCCGGAATTGATCACCAGCGCGTCGCCCACGCAGCGAGTCGGCGGTGCCCCGACCGCCACGCTCTTCGACGAGGTCCGCCACCGGCGACCGATGCTCAGCCTGTCGAACGCCTTCAGTCACGACGAGCTGCGCGCATTCGATGCCCGCGTGCGCAAGGGCCTCGGCCTGCCGGCCGCCCCCGAACCAGCCGTGGATCTGACCTATGTGGCTGAGCTCAAGATCGACGGTCTGGCCATCACGCTCCGCTACGACGGCGGTCGCTTCGTCCAGGGCGCGACGCGGGGCGATGGCACCACCGGCGAGGACGTCACCGCGAACCTGCGCACGATCTCGGCGATCCCGGATCGGCTCACCGACCGTGCCACGGCCGATGTGCGCGGCGAAGTCTTCATGCCCAAGGCGGAGTTCGCCCGGATCAATGCCGAGCGCGAGGAGGCGGGCCTGCCGCTCTACGCCAATCCCCGCAACTCCGGTGCCGGCTCCCTGCGCCAGAAGGATCCCTCGGTCACCGCGGCTCGGCTCCTGTCGACCTGGATGTACCAGCTGATCGAGGACGACGGCGGCACCGTGGACAGCCAATCGGCGGCGCTCGACCGCCTGGTCGCACTGGGTTTTCCGGTCAACCCCGAGCGGGAGAGCGGCCTCGACATCGACGGGGTGATCGCATTCACCGAGCGCTGGCGTGAGGCGCGCCACGCCTTGGGATACGAGACCGACGGAGTCGTGGTCAAGGTCGACCGCTTCGAGCAGCAGCAGCGGCTCGGGATGGTGAGTCGGGCTCCGCGCTGGGCCATCGCGTACAAGTTCCCGCCGGAGCAGGTCGAGACGACGCTCGAGGACATCGTGCCGTATGTCGGTCGCACTGGGACACTCACCCCGGTTGCCCACCTGACACCGGTCAGGGTCGCCGGTTCGACGGTCGCACGAGCGACCCTCCACAACATCGACGAGATCCAGCGCAAGGGCATCCTCATCGGTGACCGGGTGGTCCTCCAGAAGGCCGGCGATGTGATCCCCGAGGTCGTGCGTCCGATCGTCGAACGACGGACGGGCACCGAGCGAGCATTCGTCATGCCGACGAGCTGCCCGGTCTGTGGCACCCCGGTCGTCCAGGATGAGGGAGCGGTCCGCGTGTACTGCCCCAATCCGGCCTGTCCGGCACGGCTCAGCCAGGAGTTCGGCCACTTCGTGGGCCGCGGCGGCATGGACATCGAAGGGGCCGGCTGGGCGGTGCTGAGCCAGCTCCTCGAGCGGGGACTCGTCAAGCGACGTTCGGACTTCTTCGCCTTGACCATCGAGCAGCTCGAGGGCCTGGACCGGTTCGCCCGCAAGTCGGCAGAGAACCTGCACGGCCGGATCCAGCGCGCTCGGGTCGGCCGACCCCTCGCACGGATCCTGAACGGACTGGGCATGCCCCAGGTCGGCGAGTCGACCGCGGTCGACCTGGCGCGCTGGCTGTCGACGCGGACGCGCCCGGACGACTACCCGCCATCGGCCGGCACGACCGTGCCCGATCCGTGGTTCGCCGCCGTCGCCGCCGACCTGCGCATGGTCGCGACCGAGGCGCCCGAGGCCCTCACCGAGGTCGAGGGGATCGGCCCGACAGTAGCGGCCGCGATCGGTCGCTACTTCGCGGACCCGGCCACGGCCGCGGCGCTCGATGAGCTGGTGGCGGCGGGCGTCGTTCCCGAGCGGCCGAGCCTGCCACCACCCGGCGTCGACGCTGCCGTCGCTGGCCCGTTGGCCGGCAAGACGCTCGTGGTCACCGGCACGCTCGAAGGTTTCGGCCGGGCCGAGGCCGAAGAAGCCATCCGGGCTGCCGGCGGCAAGCCAGCCGGATCCGTGTCCACCAAGACCGACTACCTGATCGCCGGCGAGTCGGCTGGATCGAAGCTCGCGAAGGCTCAGTCCCTCGGCGTGCCGGTCGTGGATGAGGCGGGATTCCGGCGGCTCCTGGCGGGTGAGCCACGTTGACCGAAGGGGAGCGCGTGACCCATCCGAACGTCGACCTGATGCGTCGCTATTCAGCGACGATGCTGAGCGGCCAGGCGGCGACCGCGTTGCCGTTCTACGCCCAGGACCTCGTCCTGCACATCCCCGGGCGAAGCCCGCATGCTGGGACGTTCCACGGCCAGGACGCGGTGTTCGACTACTACACCCGGGTATATCGCGATACGAACGGCCGACTCGATGTGGTCGGCGTCGACGACATCCTCGCCGATGACGACTACGCGGTGACGCTCGTGCGATGGCGGTTGACCCGGGGGGGCCGATCGATCGACATCGACAGGGTCGTGGTCTATCGACTGGTCAACGAGCGCATCGCCGAGATCTGGGTGCGCGACTGGGACCAGTACGCCTACGACGAGTTCTTCGCGGACGCCCCACGGGGCTGAGCTCAGCGCCGACCGACGGCGTAGCGCTCCATCAACTCGGTCACCGCCACGCGAGCGGCCTGCCACTCGGGTTGATCGCCCAGGATGAGTCCGTCGCTGCCCCACCGCCGGAGCTGGGTCATCGCGGTCACGATGAGGTCGTGAGCCAGCCGCCGGTTGCGGCCCGCCTCGACCTGGCCGGTCACGAGGTAGCGCCGGACCGTTTCGAACGGCGCGGTCCAACGGCCCCAGCGCAGCCGGTCGCCCTCGCGCAGGCTTTCGAGCCACTCGTCGTCGCCGACCGGGTGGCGGTCGTGCTCGGCCATATGGTGGCGCAGATCGACCCGTAGCCCGGGGAGGTCCAGGCTCGGCGTCCGCCCGTCATCGTCGACCGACCGATAACAGACCGGGCAACTCGGCAGTTCGGCGTTCGCCCGGGGAGCGTCGCCGTAGGGGAGGCCGCAACGCCGGCAGAACGTCGCATCGTCACGCGCCGCGGGCGTGCCGCATTGGAGACAGCTGGTCGCGATCATCGAGCGACAGCGTGGCGTGCCGGCACCGCTATCGACCATGACCCGTTCGGCGGACCGACCGGGACGATGGTCAGCATCCCTATCCGAGCGCGTGGTTGAACTGCCCCCAGATGTGCTCCGGATGCCAGTCGAGCGAATCGCCCCGGATCAGCCTGGGCGCCCGCCAGGCCTCCGTCCAGCCGGCCGCCTCGAGCGCTGCTGCTCCTTCCAGGTTCTCGAGCAGGATGCCGCAGCGCACCCGACGGCCGGTGACGGTGGCCATCCGCCGGGCGGTCAGGAGTGCCATCGCATCCGCGAGCCGTGGCGCGATGGTCGCGCCGCCGCCCCACGGGGCGCGGGCAAGGAACGCGCGGACGTTGCCGTCGGCGGCGATCACCCGGGTCGCCTCCGGGTCGACCAGCTGGCGAAGCACCACGGCGCGATCCTCTCCGGTAGCGCGTCGGTCCAGTGCCACGATGTCGTCGAGGTCCGCGGTCGTGGCGGCTCGCACGGCGCTGGATCCATCGCTGCCGGATGCCGGGGCCGCGTCCGGTGGTACGTCGGGTGCCTCCATCGTCCGGTACCAGGTCTCGACCTCGAACCCGAGGCCCTCGTACAGTGGCCGGCCTTGATCGGTCGACACGAGCACGAGTGTGCGGCAGCCATGAGCCTCGGCCGCATCGATCGTGACCTCGGTGAGCGCCCGCCCCAGCCCGCGCCGACGCAGGTCGGACCGTACCCAGATGGTCCCGATCCAGCCGACCGTTCCGTTGATGGTCGCCACCCCGCTCCCGGCGATGTCACCATCGCGATCCACGATCACGAATGGATGGCACGCCGATGACCCGACGGCGAAGGTGAACCACGTCCGCCGGTCGCCCCAGTCGTCCGCGGCCATCGCGACACTGGCCGGCTCGATATCGGCGGCGACCATCGGGCGCAGGTCCGTGGCGGGCATGATCGCTCCACACAGCGGCGACAGTGGGCTTTGCCACAATATCGCGGCAGGGGCGTCACCCCCTCATGGAGGACGCGATCTCCATCATGCGGCCGCGCCATGAGACCACCGATCCGACGGGCGATGCCGCGGTCAGCGGTCGATCGGTCATGGACCTCGTCATGGCCGCGTACGACGAGCACCAGCGCTCGCTCGCGAGCTTCGCCTACTCGCTGACCCGCGACCGCGAGGCCGCGGACGACCTCGTCCAGGAGAGTTTCACCCGACTCATCACCGAGCTCCAGAAGGGCCGCATCCCCGACAACATCCAGGCGTGGCTCTTCAGGGTATGCAGCAACCTCGTGATCAGCGGCGCGCGGCGGCGATCCGTGGCCCAGCGGTTCATGGCCCAGATCACGCCGCACGATCCCGAGGTCGACGCGGAGATCGAGATCCTCCGCCGCGAGATGACCGGGGCGGTGCAAGACGGACTCGCGCGCCTCGCCCCCGACGCCCGGGTCGCGCTGGTCATGGCCGCGCACGGGTTCTCGGGCCGGGAGATCGCGACGTCGCTCGGCCGGACCGAGACCGCGACCCGCACGCTGATGTTCCGGGCTCGCGAGCAGATGCGCGGGTTCCTGGCCGATCCGCGGGCAGCGTCATGATCCACGACCACGACGAGATCCTCGAGCTCGCGTCCGCCTCGCTCGACTTCGAGCTGACGCCGGCCGAGCGGAGCCGGCTCGAGTCGGGCCTCGCGGGATGCGAGGCGTGCCGTCGTACCGCGACCACCTACCGTCGACAGGCAGGCCTCGTGGCGGCGCTCCCGATGGTCGATGCCTCGCCGGCCGTCCGGCGTCGCATCGAGCGGGCCGCCGGGGCACGACCCCAGCGGACGACCTGGTCGTGGTATCTGGCAGCGGCAGCCCTCGTCGCCCTGCTGGCTGCCTCGATCGCCGTCGTCGGGGCGATCCGCGACCGTCAGGACCGAGACCTGGGCAACGTGATGCCGACGCCGAGCCCGTCATGGAGCGTGGCCCCGAGCCCATCGCCATCCTCGTCCGTGGATCCCGACGTGATCGAGCTCGATCCGCCTTCGGGCGTGCTGGCTGACGTCGGTCCGGCGTTGCCGCGCGACAGCCTGGCGGTGGTCAGCGTCCGGAACCTTCGACTACGGTCGCAGCCGTTCGTGGGCGCGGCCTCGATCAAGTACGAGCCGTTCCTGCAGCCGGGTGACCGCCTGTTCATCGTGGATGGCCCCGTCATCGGTCACAACTACGAGTGGTATCAGGTGGCGGCCTGGCGGCCCGGAGCCAAGACGCCGTCGTGGCCTGTCGGCTGGGTCGCGCGTGCCGGCCACGACGCCGAGGTGTGGCTGCGGCCGACGACCGCCGAGTGTCCGAGCCGTCCGATCGATCTCGCCGCGCTGCAGGCACTCGCCCCGGCCGAGCGGCTGGCCTGCTTCGGCAGCGAACCCATCGCGGTGCGCGCGATCGTCATGCATGGGCCCCCGGATGACTGCGCCGCGAGCCGAGCGGACTGCCCGGTCGGCCCGGGCTGGCTGGCCCAACCGGGCCTGACGGCCTCGATCAGCGAGGTCCCGATCGGGATGGACCGGGTGACGATCGCCGTGGCCCCGGGCGCCGACTCGTCCACGACCGACCTGCCCGATGGCCGGGTCGTCCGACTCGAGGGCGCGTTCGACGATCCGGCGGCGCAAGGGTGCCGCCCAGCGCCCGACCCGAGCGGGGCGAGCACGACGGTGACCCCCGAGGAAGCCCGACTACGCTGTCGCACCAGATTCGTGGTGACCCACGCCCAGGTCGAGGCCGTGGGCCGGCTGCCGAGCACGGCCGCGGTCACGGTCTCCGACCGACTTCGGGTCCGCTCGTTGCCGGAGGTCTCGGATGCGTCGATCCGGTTCGAGCCGCTCCTCCCGCTCGGCACGCGGCTGGTGGTCATCGATGGCCCGGTGCTGGGCAGCGACTACTCCTGGTTCCGGGTGATCGTCCCCGTGCCGTCGAGCGGCACGACCGTTCGTCGGTGGCTCGTCGGCTGGGTTGCGGCGGGCGGCAAGGACGGCGAGCCATGGATCAAGAGCCTGCCGATCGCCTGTCCCTCAGGCGCGAACCTCCGGGCGATCGACATCGCCCGCCTGCGCCAGCGACCGGTCGACGACGGACCCTTGACGTGCTTCGGTGCCGATCCGATCTCGGTCGTCGGGCGCGGCCGCCTCGTCTGCCAGCCCGACGGTCCCGATACCTGGTTGTCGTCGACGAGCGGCCGCCGGCTCGACATCGTCGATGGATCGACCACCATCAGTGCACGCGTGCCGCCGGGCGCGGATCTCGGACTGGCGTGTGGCGATCCGCTCGGGCCGCGCTCCCGCTTCCAGCTCCACGCCGACGACCCGGCGGCGTCCGCCTGCCGGCTCGGACCTGATCCCGCCGACCGGACGATCGACGAGCGTGCCGCGGTGTACTGGTGCCGGACGCGGCTGGTCGTCGCCGGCGTCTCGGCGGCGGGGGAGTGACCGGACCGTCGGCTATCATCGGGTCGTGGCCAGCCTGTCTCGCGCTGACGTCGAGCACGTCGCGCATCTCGCTCGACTGGGCCTCTCCGAGGCCGAGCTGACCCGGCTCGAGGGCCAGCTCAACCACATCCTCGATCAGTACGCCATCCTCGCCACCGTCCCGACCGACCATATCGCTCCGACTGCCCAGACCATCGAGCTCGAGAACATCCTGCGCGACGACGTCGCCGGCCCCTCCTTGTCGATCGAGGCGGTCCTTTCCAACGCTCCGCAGCACGACGGCTCCTCGATCGTCGTTCCGGCCATCCTCGGCGAACGCGACTAAGGGTCGCCGGGCATCGATGACCGATCTCACGCGCCTCCACGCCCACGAGATGGCAGACCTGATGCGAGCTGGCGAGGTGTCCTCACGTGAACTGACGGTCGCCCATCTCGACCTTGCCGAACGCCAGGATCACGGTCTCCACGCCTGGCTCACCATCGACCGCGAGGGCGCTCTCGCGGGGGCCGATGCCGCGGACGCTCGACGAGCCTCCGACGGCGACGGAGCGCATCCGCTTCTGGGGGTACCCGTCGCGCTCAAGGATCTGGTGTCCGTCGAGGGTGGTCCCTGCACCGCCGGCTCGCGCATCCTGGCCGGATATCGGGCGCCGTACGACGCGCACATCACCGAGCGCCTCCGGGGCGTGGGCGCGGTACTCCTCGGCAAGACGAACATGGACGAGTTCGCGATGGGCTCCTCGACCGAACACTCGGCGTATGGCCCGACCGCCAATCCGTGGGCGCTCGACCGGGTCCCCGGTGGGTCGAGCGGCGGATCGGCGGCCGCGGTCGCGGCGTTCCACGCCCCGCTGGCCATCGGCACCGACACCGGGGGATCGATCCGTCAACCCGCGGCGTTGACCGGCATCGTCGGGCTCAAGCCGACCTACGGCCGGGTCAGCCGGTACGGGATCGTGGCCTTCGCCAGCTCACTGGATCAGATCGGCCCCTTCGCACGGGACGTCCGTGATGCCGCCGCCCTGCTGCACGCCATCGCCGGTCGCGACGAGCGCGACTCGACGTCGTCGCCCGAGCCGGTGCCGGACCAGCTACTGCGCCTGTCCTCCGACGACGACCGGGCAGCATCCGCGCTGCGCGGCAAACGACTTGGCCTACCTCGCGAGTATTTCGTGGCCGGCATGGAACCGGGCGTCGAAGCTCGGGTCCGGGACGCGGTCGCCCGACTCGAGGCGGTGGGGGCCGTCGTCGAGGAGGTCAGCCTCCCGCACACGGACTACGGTCTGGCGACGTACTACATCGTCGCTCCCGCCGAGGCGTCGGCGAACCTGGCCCGCTACGACGGGATCCGCTACGGGCCGCGCCGGGGGGAGGGGCGCGAGGTCCTGCACGATTACCTCGCCACCCGCGGGGAAGGCTTCGGGCCGGAGGTCAAGCGGCGGATCATGCTTGGCACGTACGCCTTGTCGGCCGGCTACTACGACGCCTACTACCTGAAGGCCCAGAAGGTCCGAACGCTGATCAAGGGTGACTTCGACCGTCTCTGGGCGCAGGGTTTCGACGCGCTGGTCGCGCCCACGTCGCCGACCGTGGCCTTCCGCTTCGGTGCGCGCCTCGAGGATCCCGTGGCGATGTACCTGTCGGACGCCTGCACGCTGCCGGTGAACATGGCCGGGTTACCGGGCATCTCGGTGCCCGCCGGCCTGTCCGAGGGGCTCCCGGTCGGCTTGCAGCTGATCGGTGCTCCGTGGTCCGAAGCCCGACTGTTCGAGTTGGCCCGCGGCTACGAGGCGGTCACCGCGGCCGACGACTGGCGTCGCCTCGAACCGACCGACCTGGCCGCGCTTGACGACCCGACGACGCCGACGCCGGCCGAGCGGATGCTGGCCATGGCCGGCGCGGACCGGTAGCCCGAACGGGTCACTCGCGCGGTTCGACGATGCTCGGGTAGCATGCCCGGGTCTCCGTCGCGGGTCGCCGTCACGACCTGGTCGACGGGCTGTCGCAGGGGGTTCGCGTGGAACCGATCATCGCGGTCATCTTCATGTCCGGCATCATCCTGACCATCGTCGGAGCGGGCCGCGCCGTCGCCCTCCGCGGTCGCCGGAGCGCCCTCGCCGAGGAGGGCACGACCACCACCGTGCCGGTCTGGGCACGCCCGGACGTCGTCACCGTCCTCTGGTCGGCCATGTCGGTCTACGGCCTGTTCCTCGCCGCCGCCGGGGTCGCCCTCGGGCGCTGAACCCGGCCGACCGCCCGAGCGGGCCACCCATCGACATCGGGCTGTGCGAGACTCAGCCCGATGTCCGCCACTGCCGCGCCGCACGCCGACCCGCTGACCCGCTATGAGGCGGTCATCGGGATCGAGATCCACTGTCAGCTGCGCACCGCCTCGAAGATGTTCTGCGCCTGCTCGACCGCGTACGACGGGGCAGCCCCGAACAGCGTCGTGTGCCCGGTCTGCCTCGGCCTGCCGGGGGCGCTGCCGGTCATCAATCGCCGAGCCGTCGAACTGGTCCTCATGACCGGGCTCGCCATCGAGGCGACGACCCCCGAGGCGACGCGTTGGGATCGAAAGAACTACTTCTACCCGGACCTGCCCAAGGGCTATCAGATCAGCCAGTACGACCTGCCGCTCGCCTCGGCCGGTCGGTTGCGGGTCGAGACATCCGGCGGGCCGATCTCAGTCGGCATCACTCGTGCCCATCTCGAGGAGGACACTGCCAAGCTGGTGCACGCCACCACCGAGGATGGGCGCAAGGTCAGCCTGGTCGACTTCAACCGTTCCGGCACGCCACTGATGGAGATCGTGACGGACCCGGACATCCGGACCGCTGAGGCCGCGCGGCGCTACGCGGAGGAATTGCAGCTCGTGCTCCGGGCCATCGGCGCCTCGGATGCGGACATGGAACGCGGGCAGATGCGGGTCGAGGCCAACGTGTCGCTTCGCCCGCACGGGACCGAGGCGTTCGGGACCCGGGTCGAGGTCAAGAACATGAATTCGTTCCGGTCGCTCGAGCGAGCGATCGACTTCGAGATCGACCGCCAGGCCGCGGCGCTCGACGCCGGTGAAGCCATCCACCAGGAGACCCGAGGCTGGTCCGACGATCGCGGCGTGACCTACCGCATGCGGTCGAAGGAGACCTCGGACGACTACCGCTACTTCCCGGAACCGGATCTGCCGCCGCTCCACGTCCAGCCCGCTTGGTTGGCGGAGATCGCGGCCGGGATGCCGGAGCTGCCCGCTGCCCGCAGAGCGCGCTACACGACGACGCTCGGACTCCGCCCCTACGACGCGTCCGTGCTCGTTGCCGATCCCGGGGCGGCGTCATTGTTCGAGGCGACACTCGCGGTCGATCCGGCGCTCGGTCCCGCGTCGGTCGCCAACTGGGTCACCGGCGAGTACCTGCGGCTGCGAAACGCCGCCGACGGCCCGGTGTCGGTCGATCCGGCCCAGCTCGCGGCACTCGTCGCGGCGGTCGATGGTGGGTCGATCTCCCGGGCCAACGGCAAGGAGGTGCTCGAAGCCCACGTCGCGTCCGGGACATCGGTCGCAGATATCGTCACGGCCCGGGGTCTCACGCGGATCTCGGATGCGGGCGTGGTCGGCGCGGCTGTCGAGGAGGTCCTCGCCGCAAACCCAGCGGCGGTCGCCGACTTCCAGGCGGGCAAGGTCCAGGCCATCGGGTTCCTGGTCGGGCAGGTGATGAAGGCGACCCGTGGCCAAGCCGACGCGAGTCTCGTCCAAGCCGCGGTCCGCGAGCGGTTGGAGGCATCCGATCGATGATCCCGAGCTGGCTGATCCTGTGGCTGATCGGCGTCGCCCTCGTGGCCATCGGCTACAGCCGGGCCCGGGTGCCGTGGTCGCGGTACCAGGCATTGCGCGAGCAGCAGGCGAACGTCTCGCGCTACGAGGCGTGGCGGGGCGGACTGCGCACCTCCGACGACGGCCCGACCGGTGCATCGGTCGCGATGGCCCAGCTCCGACGCCAGGCACAGCTGGCCGGGCTGATCGCCGTCCTCGGGTTCGTGTTGATCTTCATCGGCTTCCTGCTGCGTTAGGCGCGAGGATGCGCGAGCGGACCGAGGGTCGCGGTTTCGCCACGCGGGCGATCCATGCCGGTGAGCGCCCGGACCCGGTCACGCACGCCCATCGGACGCCGATCTACGCCACGGCGACCTACACGTTCGACACGGCGGCCGAGAAGGAGGAGGCGGTCGACCGAGCCCTGGCCTGGGAGCCGGACGTGTACTTCTACTCGCGGACCGGCAATCCGACGAACCGGGCCCTCGAGGCGAAGGTCGCGTCGCTCGAGGGCGCCGAGGATGCCGTGGTCTCGTCGTCGGGCATGGCATCGGTGTCGGCCACGCTGCTCGCGCACCTCGCCAGCGGCGACCACATCGTGGCGGGCCAAGAGCTCTTCGCGATCACCGATGTGCTGCTCGACCAGGACTTCCCGAAGCGAGGTATCGGCGTGACCCGCGTCGATCCCACCGACCTTGCCGCGATCGAGACGGCCATCACCCCCGCGACCAGGCTCATCTTCGTGGAATGCGCGACGAACCCGCGACTGCGTGTGCCAGACCTGGATGCGCTCGCGGCCATCGCCGGCAGGCACGATCTGCTGCTCGTCGCCGACAACACCTTCCTCGGTCCCGCGCTGCTGCGCCCGCTGGAGCACGGCGCGGACCTTGTCCTGCACGCGGCCACGAAATACCTGTCGGGCCACGGCGATGCCGTGTCGGGTGTCGTCGCCGGTCGAAAGGCACTCGTCGACCCGATCCGACGGCAGACCGATACGCTGGGCCAGGCGGCGAGCCCATTCTCGAGTTTCCTCGTCCAGCGCGGCATCCGGACCTTGCCGCTCCGCTCGTTCGCGGCCTCGGCAAACGCCGCTCGGATCGCAGCGTTCCTGGACGGGCACGACAAGGTCGGATGGGTCCGCTACCCCGGTCTTGCCTCGCATCCCGACCACGCCGTGGCGCGGCGGCTGCTCGGCGAGCGCTTCGGTGGCATGGTGACCTTCAAGCCGCGTGGCGGGCTCGAGGCCATGGCGGCGTTCACCGACCACCTGCGGCTGTGCGACATCGGCGTGAGCCTCGGCGACATCCATACGCTCGTGTACCCGCGGCCGAAGGACGGCGGCATCATCCGGCTGTCGATCGGTTGCGAGGACATCGACGACCTGCTGGAGGACGTGGCGCTCGGGCTGTCGTTCGTGGCCTGATGGGTGAAGGGGCGGGCGGACTCGGTCCCTCCCGATCAGCCGGTCACGCGCTGATCGGGCGGCAGCGGCCTCCCGCCGAGTCGCCGCCATTCGACCGAAAGGCAGCGATCCATCACGACCGCCAGCCCGCCGGCCTCGGCGATCCGGGCGGACTCCCAGTCGACGATGCCCAACTGGAGCCATAGGCAGCGTGCCTCGACCGCGACCGCCTCGCGGGCATGCACCGCACACTGGTCGGCCCGGCGGAAGACGTCGACGATGTCGAACGGGCCGGTGGCCGCCACCGCATCGGCGAGGGTCGGGTACGCCGGGACACCGGCCACCGAGGGCGTCCTCGGGTTGACCGGGACGCAGTCGAACCCGCTCCGGATCAAGTGGCGGAACACGTCGTGGGACGGTCGCCGTGGGTCATCCGATGCCCCGATCACGGCGATCCGGTGGCTCGTCGCCAGTAGCTCGCGGATGCCGTCCTCGCCAAGCAGTGCGACAGGCCCGCGGCCTTCCTGCAGGTCGAGGTAGGCGATCGTCCGGCTGCGTTCATCGGGGGTCATCTGGCGCTCTCCGGATCCGGGGATGACAGCGTATCGCCGGATCCGGACGCCTGTCCGTCGGTGACCAGCGCGTCGACCAGCGCTACGTCGGTCGGGGTCGAGCCGAGGCCCAGCCGCGCACCGACCCGTGCCGCATAGGGCGCCTCGAGATACGTCGCGGCGAGTGTGGGCCAGGCCGCCTCCGCGAACACCTCGGCGGGTGTGCCATCCAGGCTGACCCGGCCGGCGGCCATCACGACGACGCGACCGAACGATTCGGCAACGAAGCGCATGTCGTGGCTGATCGCGATCACCGTTCGCCCGCTGGCGACGACGTCAGCGACGACTCGCCGGACCCGGGCGATGCCCCGCGCATCCTGACCGGTCGTCGGTTCGTCGAGGACCAGCACGGGCGTGCCCATCGCCATCACGGAAGCGATCGCCAGCAGCTTGCGTCGTGAGAAGCCCAGATCGTACGGATTCTCGTCGGCCACGTCGCGCAGGCCCACGACCGAGAGCGCGTCGTCCACCGCGGCGGCGACCTGTGGCGCAGAGCGACCCAAGATGCGCGGCCCGAACGCGACCTCGTCGCGGACCTTGCTCGCGAAGATCTGGCGGTCGGGATTCTGGAAGACGATCCCCACGCTCGCGGCCAGCGTGGCCACCCGGCTGGACGCGATGTCGCGACCATCATGGAGGACGCGCCCTTCGGTGGGGCGGAAGAGCCCATTGAGGTGACGGACCAGCGTCGACTTGCCGCTGCCGTTCTGGCCGACGACGGCGACGGCCACACCTGGCTCGATGCTGAGGTCGACGCCCTGGAGCGCCCGAGTACCGTCGGGGTAGACGAAACCGACCCCGTCGAATCGCAGCGACGTCATGGCAGGACCTGGGCGGGGTCGAGCCCGCGCTCCCGCACCAGACGGTCGAGGCGGATCCGCGCGGGAGGATCGACGCCCCAGTCGGTCAGTCGCGCGTCCCCGAACACCTCGGCTGGCGCCCCGTCCGCGACGGTCCGGCCGTCTGCCAACGCCATGATGCGCGTGCACAGGCCCTCGAGGATGTCCGTCTTGTGCTCGGCCACCAGGAGTGCCGTCCCCGTCGCTGCCAGCTCCCGGAGGGCCGAAGCGACGAGGAGGGAGCCTTCTGGGTCCAACTGCGCCGTCGGCTCATCGAGCACGAGATGCCCTGGCCGCATGGCCAGGAGGGAAGCGAGCACGACGAGCTGGGCCTGCCCACCGGACAGTCGCCGAGGCGCACGCTCGGCCAACCCCTCGATGCCGAGGGTCGCGAGGGCCTGGCGAGTCCGCTGGACCGTGTCACGTCGGGACGCGCCCAGGTTCATCGGGCCGAGGGCGACCTCCTCGAACACCGAGCCCGTGACCCCCGACAGCTGCGTCGCCGGGTTCTGGAAGCCGATCCCGACGCGGGTCACGAACTCGTGCAGCGGGCGTCCGGCCATCGGCTGGCCATCGATCGACAGGCCGCCACCGGTCAGCTGCCCACCGACCGACCCCGGGGCAAGACCGGACACGACCAGGCACAGGGTCGATTTCCCGGACTCGTTCGCGCCCACGACCCCGACGATCTCGCCGTCGGCGAGGGTCAGGTCGACGTCGTGCAGCACCGGGTCCGGATAGCCGGCGTAGCGGTAGGACACCCCCGACAGCTCCAGCATCGGCGTTCAGATCCGCCCGGTGATCCGCGCGATCCCCGCGAGGACGAGTACGAGGACGAGCGCCCACCGGAGGACTCGCTCCGGGGATGAATCGGGCATCGTCCAGAGCAGGTGTCGCCGGCCGGGTCGGCTGAACGCCCGCGACTCGAGGGCCAGACTGCGTTCCTCGACATCGGTCAGGGAGCCGAGGATGAGCGGCGCGACGATCGGGATCAGGCCGCGCAGGCGCGCCCGCAGACTGCCCTCCGTGTCGAGGCCGCGGGCCCGCTGGCTCTCGCCGATGACGCCGGCCCGCTCGATCAGGGTCGGCACGGCTTCGATGGTCGCGACCGCGACGAACGCGGCCCGCGGTGGCACGCCTCGGCGTTCGAGGTCGAACACGAATGCCCGCGGCTCGGTGGTCATCACGAACAGCCCGATCGACATCGAGATCGCAAGCAACCGGACCAGCGTCTGGCCCGCGAAGTCGACCCCTTCCATCGTCGCGTCGAACGGACCGACCTGGAACAGCACCGTGGTGCCCGCCCGGGTGAAGACACTGACCAGGACCACCGAGATGGCCAGCGGGAGCGTGAGGAACAGCGATGCCCGCAGGAGCGCCCGGAGCACCCCGGCTTGTGCGGCCAGCGCGATCATCACGCCGAGGATGGTCAACGGTCCGAGATACCCGCCCACGATGACCGCACCGACGGAGCCGGTCGTCGCCAGGGTGACCTTGGTCAGCGGATTGAGACGGTGGAACGCCGTGGGCGTCGCCGGCACGAGCCGGGACACCAGCGCGGCGTCCTCCGGGTCGAGATCGTCGGCCCGGCCCGCACGGGCCGACGGCGAGGGGTCTACGGCCGCTCCATCCCGACCGCCGCCTCGCCCTGCGGGAAGCGCGCGATGACGCGCCGACTGACCGACCGAAGCAGCAGGAACACGACGAACGAGGTCACGACCTTGTCGATCGGGTCGGACAGCAGGCCCTGCTGGAGGACCGCCGTCTGCAGGTCGGAGCCGCCCTGCTGGAAGGCCGCGACGAGGAGGTCCGTGCCGGAGCCCGTGACCCCGCCGAACACAACGGCCGCGATCGGCGCGGAGATGAGCGCCGAGATGACGCCCATGATGACCCCGGCGACGACGACATACGCGACGCCCGCGTCGCGCCGCAGGAACAGCAGCGCGAGGAACCCGACGATGACGCCCACGATGCCGACGGCGATCAGCCAGCCGAGCAACTGGAAGGCAACGCTCTGGTCACCCTCGGGACTGAAGAACGTGAAGGCCCCGGTGTAGAAGCGACTCACCGTGTAGATCGCCAGCCCACCGACGATGACCAGGGCGACCACGGCCGCGATGACCAGCTGCTGTCCGCTCGAATTCGGCCGGCTCCGGAACCAGCCGAGCTGCGCGAAGACGCCGGACAGGAACCCGATCTCGGCCGCCACGACCGCGAACGGCGCCGCGTAGGACGACTGGAGCGGTGCCGGCAGGACGTACGTCCAGATCAGATTCGCGAGCAGACCGGTCACCAGACCCGGGATGGGGCCGGCCAGGACGCCCACCAGGATCGTGCCGATCGAATCGAGGTAGATCGGGATCTTCAGCGCCGCGGCGACCGTCTGGCCGAGGACGATGTTGATGGCGATGGCGATGGGGATGAGGACGATCGTCCTCGTATCGAAGCGACCCCAGCTGAAGCTCATGCCTGCGCCTGCCTCCGTTTCCGAGCAACGCCCGCGCGGCCCCGCGCCCCGCTGCCGCTAGGGTGCCACGTCGACGAGGCCCTCCGCCAGCCTCCGGGACGCACCGCGGCCGAAGCTCCCGCGGGCGCCGATCATGCCTCAGTGGCCGTTCAGGACGACCCCTCCTTGACGTAGGGCTTGCCGACTGCCGCCGGGGCGATGCTGCGGCCCACCACCCCGGCCAGGATGATCAGCGTCAGCAGATAGGGCAGGGCCCCGAACACGTTGTTGTAGAGGCTCGGCGCCGCCTGTTGGATGCCGATCAGGAAGTCACCGACAGCCCCCGTCGGCGGATTCGATCGGATGGCGATGCCGATCGCGTCGGACAATCCGAACAACAGCGCGCCCGCAAAGGCGCCGAGCGGTGTCCAACGACCGAAGATCAACGCGGCCAGCGCGATGAACCCCCGGCCGGCGGTCATCCCGTTCTGGAAGGACGATCCGAAGTCGAGCGTCAGCCATGCGCCGGCCAGTCCGGCGAAGATCCCGCCGATGATGACATTCCGATAGCGCAGGGCGATGACGTCGATGCCCACGGTGTCGGCCGCCTCGGGTTGCTCTCCGACCGCGCGGGTGCGCAATCCCCAGCGTGATCGGAACAACAGGACCTGGAGCACGATCGCCAGGACAACCACCGACATCGAGATCGGGCCCACCTGGAGGAACATCCGGAAGAGCCACCCCACGATCGGGAGGTCGACCAAGGCCTGGGGCGGGACGAACGGCTGGAAGCTGCCGGCACTCTCGGTGGGCTTCAGCAGCCGATTGAGGTAGCCGGTGAGGCCCAGGGCCGTGATGTTGATCACCGTGCCGCTGATGATCTGGTCGGCACGGACCGTGATCGACAGCCATGCATGGAGCGCGGAGACCGCCATCCCGGCGAGCACCGCGGCGACCACGCCGATCAGGAGCGCGGGCGTGGCCCCGAAGATCGGGGAGGGTGCTGAGACCCCGAACGTCTGCTGAGCCCAGATCCCCACGATGAAGCCGACGAAGGCGCTCGTCAGCATCATCCCCTCGATGCCGATGTTGACGATGCCGCTCCGCTCGTTCATGACCCCACACAGGGCACCGAGGGCGATCGGCGCAGCCAGCGACAACGTGATGGCCGGGGTCGATGTCGTCGCGAAGATCCCCACGAGGTAGCCGAGGAACTCGAGCACCGGGCCGACGAACGGCACGGCATAGATCGCCTCCATCAGACCGTCCCCCCGCCGTAGGAGCGACTGACCGTGTGGATCTCCTCGGGCGTCGCGCCCTTGGCCCGGACCCGGAGGGAGCGTCGGATCATCACTTCGGCCGCCAGAAAGAGCAAGATCAGTCCCTGGATGACGTCGATGAGCTCGACCGGGACCTTCGCCTCGATCTGCATCGACGGCGCGCCGGCGCGCATCGCCCCGAGGAGGATCGCGCCGAGGAGGATCCCCACGGGGTGCGCGCGGCCGAGGAGCGCGACGGTGATCCCGGCGAAGCCGATCGCCGTCCCGAAGACAGCGGGGTAGTAGCCGAGGCTGAGGATCTCCATCGACCCGCCCAGCCCGGCGAACAGGCCGCACAGGCTCATCGTGATCACGATCAGGCGTCGCGGGCTCATCCCCGCGTACCGGGCCGCGCTCGGGTTCGCGCCGACGGTCCGGATCTCGAAGCCGAGCGTGGTGCGCCACAGGAGGAAGTAGACGATCGGCACGACCGCCAGCGCCAGCAGGATGCCGATATGGCCGTTGCGACCGATGAACACGGGTAGCAGGGCATTGCCGACGTCGGCGGTCCGGGCGAAGGTCGGACCCTCGATCTTGAAGATGTCGTTGACGAGCCCCACGATCGCGAATGACGCGAGGGAGTTGAGCATGATCGTCGAGACGACCTCGTGCGCCCCGGTGAACGCCTTCAGCACGCCCGGGATGAACCCGTAGGCGGCTCCGGCGACGGCGCCTGCGAGGAGCGCGATGGCGACCGCGACCGGGGCGGGCTGTCCACCGACGGCAGCGCCGACCAGGGCTGCCGCGAAGCCGCCGACAAGGACCTGCCCAGCCCCTCCGATGTTGAACAGGCCCGCCTTGAACCCGACCCCCACGGCCAGTCCGGTGAAGACGAGCGGCGTCGCGGCGACGAGCGTGCTGACGATGCCCTTCTCGCTGCCGAACGCGCCGCTGATCAGCGCCGCGTACGCGGTGATCGGTAGGCCTGGATCGAGCTTCCCGCCACCCGTCGCGAGGCTCGACACGAGGATGAGGATGGCGCCGACTCCAAGGGCGAGCACGATCGACAGGACGGGGACCGCAGCGATCGCCGCCCACGTGCTGAGCAGGCGACGCATCAACCCGCTCCTGCGCCGCCGCCGGAGGCGGCGATCTCGTCGGGGGACGCCATCGTCGTGGCGGCCGCCGCAGCGAGGGTGGCATCGCGGCGTCCCGTCGCCATCAGCAGCCCGATCTGGTCCCGTTCAGCCGTCGGCGCGTCGACCAGTGCGACGAACTCCCCGCGATACATCACGGCGATCCGGTCCGACAGCTCCATCACCTCGTCGAGCTCGGCCGAGACGAGGACGATGGCGGCGCCGGCGTCGCGCTTGGCGATCACCTGGCGGTGGATGAACTCGATGCTGCCGACGTCCAGGCCGCGGGTCGGTTGGTCGAGGAGCAGGACCGTGAGGTCCCGGCTGAACTCCCGCGCCACGACGGCCTTCTGTTGGTTGCCCCCGGATAGGGAGCTCGCCGCGGCGCTGGCGGAGGGCGTTCGGATGTCGTAGTCCTTGATCGCCCGTTCAGCCCACGATCGGACCGCCTCGTCATCGCGCAGGATCCAACGGGCGTAGGGCGGCTCGTCGTACTGGGTGAGCACAAGGTTGTCCTCGATGGGGAAGCTCAGCACGAGACCGAAGCGTTGGCGATCACCCGGCACGAACGACATGCCGGCCGCCTGCAACGCGCGTGGGCCCCGCCCGGTCACGTCCTGCCCACCGAGGTGGACGGTCCCGCTACTCGGTCGCCGAAGACCCGCCAGCGACTCGACCAGTTCCTCCTGGCCGTTGCCGGCGACGCCGGCGATGCCCAGGATCTCCCCGCCCCGCACGTCGACGCTCACGCCGCGCACGGCCTCGTGTCCGCGATCATCGAGAGCGTGGAGGTCGGTGATCGAAAAGACCACGCCATCGGGATGCGATTCGCCGCGGTCCACGATCAGCTGGACGTTCCGGCCCACCATCAGCTCGGCCAGGTCATCCTCGTCCGTCTCGCGCGGGACCCGGGAACCCACGACCTTGCCTCGTCGGATCACCGTGATCCGATCGGCGATCTCGAGGACTTCGTACAGCTTGTGGCTGATGAAGATGATGCTCGTGCCCTCGTCGCGGAGGCGCCGCAGGACGGCGAAGATCTCCTTCGTCTCCTGGGGGGTCAGGACCGCGGTCGGTTCGTCGAGGACGAGCAGGTTCGCTTTTCGATATAGGGCCTTCAAGATCTCGACGCGCTGTTGCCAACCGACCGACAGGTTCTCGATACGGATGTCCGGATCGATCTCGAACCCGAACCGATGGCCGAGATCCTTGATCTGGCGCCGAGCCTCGTCACGGTCCAGGAAGACCGCGTTGGCCATCGTCTCTTCGCCGAGCAGGATGTTCTCGGCGACGGACAGGACCGGTACCAGCTTGAAGTGCTGGTGGACCATCCCGATGCCTCGGCGGATGGCATCGGACGGACCATCGATCCGGACCGCCTCGCCATCGAGCCGGATCTCGCCATCGTCGGGCGTGGCGAGGCCATACAGGATGTTCATCAGCGTCGACTTGCCGGCGCCGTTCTCGCCGAGCAGGGCATGGATCTCGCCCGGTCGGACGTCGAGGTCGATCGCGTCGTTCGCCACGACCCCGGGATAGCGCTTCGTGATGCCGAGCATCTCGAGACGGAGCGGGCCCGGGGCGGGGGCGGTCATCGTCGTTCGCTCGTGCAGCCCTCGGTCGACGCCGGGGTCGGCGCCATCGCGAGGGGTGCGAAAGGAGGCGGCCACATGATGCGGTCCGCCTCCTTCTGGTCGCTCGTGGCCGGTGGCTACTTGCGCGGTGGCTTGAGTGCCCCCGACGCCATGTCGGCGAAGGCCTTGTCGATCTTGGCCTGGATATCCGGCGTGATCAACGCCGCCTGATCGTGGTACGGCGAGAGGCCGATGGCCGGCGGCACCGAGGCAGCGTTGTAGATCACGGTGCCAGCCTTGAACGACCCGTCGGCGACACTCTTCACGACCGTCGTGACGGTGTCCTTCAGCTTCTTCTCGGCACTCGTCACCAGGCACTTGGCGACCGTCGGGATCGACAGCGCCTGATCGACGTCGACGCCGATGCCGTGGACGTTCGGCGACGCGCAGGCCGCCTCGAGGGCGCCCTGACCGGTCAGACCGGCGATCTGGAAGAGGACGTCGGCACCCTGGCCGACGAAGGTCGCGGCGATCGCCTTGCCCTTGGCCGGGTCGTTGAAGCCCTTGACCGGATCGGGATCGGTCTCCTGGTAGAGGGTCTTGATGTCCGGCTTGACCGACTTCGCGCCGGCGACGTAGCCGGCGTTATAGGCGACGACGGCCGGGACGTTCGTGCCGCCGATCGCGGCGATCGTGCCGCTCTTGGTGATGCTGGCCGCGACGATGCCAGCGAGATAGCCGGGCTGCTCTTCGGCGAAGACGATGCCCTGGTAGTTGGGCAGCAGCGTGGCGGCATCGCCCTTGCACGCGAACGTGGCATCGGGATCACCCTTCTCATCGACGCAGACGCCCTGGTCGACGCCGATGAAATGCACGTTCGGGTTCAACTTGGCCGCCTTGGCCGTGTCGGTCCCGATCAGGAACCCGACGGTCACGACGACGTCGAAGCCCTTGTCGACGAACGTCTGGATGTTCGCGCCGTAGTCGGAGATCGCCTGGGTCACGATGACGTCGTGCGTTCCGCCGACGGCGTCGGCCGCAGCCTTCGCGCCCTCATTCGAGGATTGGTTGAACGACTTGTCTTCGAGCGTGCCGACGTCGGTCACGACGCCGATCTTGAGGGCCTTGCCGGACGGCGCTGCCGAACCGGGCTCGCTTGGAGCCGCCGACTCGGCGGTGGACGCGGCGGCGGACGGCGCGGACGACGTCGTCGTGCCACCGCCACTACTGCAGGCGGCGACGAAGATGGCCAGGCTGCTGAACAGCGTCAGGCCGAGGGAGCGGGTGTGCATCTGTCCTCCTCCAGCATCGAGGATCCGTGCGGCGAAGCGTCCAACTTGGGTGGGCCGTCGCGGTCTCGAGGAACGTTCGCCCGTCAGGCGACCATTGGCGCGCATCCTAGCGGCGTGGGTACGGTCGGGCAAGTGTCCGA
>DASSMQ010000040.1:0-11889 GCA_035688805.1 Candidatus Limnocylindrales bacterium | reverse complement strand
GGCGGACGCGACATCGGCCGCGGCCCTGCCGGACGCGCGCCGCAGCCAGATCGCGACCGCTCCGACCACGAAGACCGTCGCGCCGAGGACGAATGGCGCTGGCAGCCCCGCCGCTCGGACCACCGCCGCGCCGAGCGCCGGGCCGAGGATCCCGGCCGCATACAGCGGCAGATAGACGAGGTTGAGGGTCGCGGAGCGCCGCTCCGCCGGAACCTCGGTCGCGAGCATCCCGAAGACCATCGCGCTGACCGTGGCAGTCGCGCTCGCGAGGACGACCGCGAGGCCGGCCAGGAGTGGGACCGCGGGCGCGATGGGCATGAGGCCGAGGGCGACGCCGCCCGCGGAAAGTGCGACGACGAGGACGCGGCGGAACCCGATCCGGTCACCGAGCCAGCCGCCGAACGGTGCGATCACGCCGCCGACCAGCGCCGCCGTGCCCATCACCAGCCCGATCGACGACGCCAAACCGGGCCCGGTGCCGGCGAGGCCCTCGACCACGACCGGCACGTACGGTCGACTCATCTGGTTGGCCAGGAACGAGACCCCGAAGATGAGGAAGATCCGTCGGACGGAGGGATCGGCAAGGACGCTGCGGATCGCGCCGAACGCGAGCGACAGGACGCGCCCGGTCGGCACGACGGAGGGACGGATCTCGCGTGACCCGAACGTCACCAGCAGAGCCGTCCCGACCGACAGGGCCGACGACAGCCAGAACACCATCGGCAGCGACCAGCGGAGACCGTCGATGAGCCCCCCGGCAAGCGTCGGCCCCAGGGCCATCCCGACGGCCCCCGATGCGCCGAAGATGCCCATCACCGTGCCGAGTCGGTCGCGCGGCGTGACGTCGCGGATCCCCGCCAGCATCACGCCCGTGTTCCCGAGCTGGAATCCGATCAGGAGCATGCTCACAGCGAGCTGCCACGGTTCGCGCGACAAGGCGACCCCGGCGAAGACGACGGCTTCGACCACCGCGCTCCGGACGATCACCGCCTTGCGGCTGTACTTGTCGGCCCAGACACCCCACAGGGGGACGAGCGGCATCCCGACGACGAAGATCAAGGCGCTGAACAGCCCGACGAAGGCGAGCCGGTCCGACTGGGCCACGCCCATCTCGCGCAGGTACGTCGGCACGAGGGCGAAGATCTGGCTGACCCCGAGGCTCTCGACCATCGAGGTGAGCCAGAACACGACCAGCAGGGTGCGCCAGTCCTGGGTGGGAATGGGACGGGACGGGGAGTGGGTCACGGCGCGAGCCTAGCCTGACGCGGGCCCGGTGTGCTTCGTGGTCGGCAGCGTCGGCTCGGATGCGAGCGCGCGTGGGCCCCACACCCCGAATGTGCTTCCCAGTCGGCAGAGATCGACGCGGCGACGGGTGTGGGTCGTCGCGCCCTCGCCGGTGTGCTTCCCAGTCGGCACCGCAGGCCGAAAGGCTGGGATCCAGTGCTCAGCACCGAATCGGCGACCGTTTCTGCCGTCCAGGAAGCACGGACGGCGATCGAAGCTGGTCGACCAGGGGCGTCAACGCGCCGCTGCTGTCCAGGAAGCACACATCGAGGTCGCCGGGGCTGAGGCCGAGCTTCCCGACGTCGACCGGCCGACCGGCAAGCACGCACGGCCGGAGTCCGCGGCGATGACCACCTCCGCCGGCCCAGTCTTCAGCCGCGGAACCGTGCGCCGGACATACGAAAGCGCCCGAAGGAACTGGTGGGAGGACCGGCCTGTCGTCTCGCACCGGCTCCGAACAAGTCCGGAGTCACTGCGCTCCGATCCGAGACCCTCACTCACTGGTCTTACGACCAGCGAGCCCGGTTCCCGGTACCGTCCCGAGGATCGCTCCCCGGTGCGGTCTGGCGGTTCGCACCTGCCCCTTCGGGCAAGACGAAATGTACCGGCCGCCCTGCATCCGCCACAACGGCCTTATCCACGAACTCGACCTGAATCTCGACCGGCTTATCCCCGACTTTCCCACCGATGTGGATGGCCTGTGGACGACGGCGGCCGGCCCGTGCGAGGCGAGCGCGCGGCAGCCCGCCTGGCGTATCCGCGACCCGACGCCCGGCGTAGATTCCGCTGAGGAGGTGATCGATGGCACACCTGCTGGCCCGACTTGTGGCCATGAACGATCGCTGGGCCCGACCATTCGGGCTGTTCAACCGGCGCTGGTCGGCGGCCCTCTTCCGGCCGATCCCGGCCATCCGGGACCTGCTCAACGGCCGGTGGCTGGGTCATCCGCTGCATGCCGCGATCACGGACGTCCCCATCGGGGTCCTGGTCGGCTCCGTCGTCCTCGACCTCATCGGACGATCGGAGGCGGCGGACGCGACGCTCGTCGTGACCATCGTGTTCCTGGTCGCGGCCGCGGTCGCGGGCCTGGCCGACTACAGCGACACGGACGGCACAGCACTGACCCGGGCGACCCTCCACGCGTCGCTGATGGTGACCGGGCTGCTGCTCGTCATCGTTTCGGCGATCATCCGCGCCGGTGCTCCGGTCGACCGCACGCTCCCGATCGTCCTCTCGATCGCGGGGCTGATCGTCCTCACGGCCGGGGCCTTCGTCGGTGGCGATGTCGCCTACGTCTTCGGCAACATGGTCAGTCGCCACGCATTCCGCGGCGCCGGGACGAAATGGATCAAGCTCGACACCGGCGCCGTGACCGACCTGGCGACCTTGCCCGACGCGACGCCGACGAAGATGCGCGCCGGGATCAACGATCTCGTGATCGTCCGGATGGGTACCACTGTCCACGCACTGCATGCCGTCTGTGCCCATGCCGGCGGTCCCCTCGATGAGGGCAGCGTGGTCGACGGCTGCGTCCAGTGCCCGTGGCACGGGTCACGATTCCGACTGTCGGACGGGACCGCTCGACGCGGCCCGACCGTCTACGACCAGCCGAGCTACGAGGTCCGGGCTGCCGAAGCCGGCGGCTACGAGGTCCGCCGCGTCGCTCGCTAGCAGCCGCCCGCCCCATTCCCCGGTGACGACCGTTCGCATCCAGGACCCGACCGTCGTGGTCCTGATCGGAGCGGCGGGCTCGGGCAAGTCGACCCTGGCCGCCCGCCATTTCGAACCCAGCGAGGTCGTCTCGTCCGATGCGTTCCGGGCCCTGGTCAGCGGCGACGAGGCGGACCAGGCGGCCTCACCGGTCGCCTTCCGGATCCTGCATCGCGAACTCGAGCGCCGGCTCGCGGCCGGTCTGACGACCGTGGTCGACGCCACGAACGCGCGGCCGGACCACCGGCGCCCCATCCTCGCTCGGGCCCGAGCAGCGGGAGCCGGAACAGTGGCGATCGTCCTGGACCTCGATCCTGCCGAAGTGCATGTCCGCAACGCCTCACGGTCGCGCGTGGTCGATCGCGCCGTGGTCGACCGCCATCTCGCCGCGGTCCGCGAGACGGTCGACGCCGACCGGCTGGGCCCCGAGGGCTTCACGACCGTCGTCGTCCTTCGATCGACCGCGATGGTCGACGAGCTGGTTGTCGACCGCCACCCCGACCGATAGGACGCGGGATACCTCCCGACCAGCGCGCCTGCCTAGGACCGGGTCGTCACCCGACCGAACTGACGCGCTCGAAGCTCGACCCACACGCCATTGCGGAGGTAGACGTCGTCGCCGACGATCGCCAGGGCATCCGCCTCGCTCGCGGCACGGACCAGCATGATCGACGCCGAGACGTCGGCCAGCGCGCCGACCTCGAGGTATGTGCCGGCCTCGAGTCGGCGGGCGCAACCGGCCAGGTGCTCCGCGCGGAACGGCGTCCGGGTCTCGGCCGCATCCGGGGCGTAGGTCGCCTCGACCAGCCAGACGGGCTCGATCGCGACGTTCGCAGGCAGATCGGCCATCGGCGGAGTCTAGCCGCCGCCGAGCCCGATGAGCGCGATGGCCAGTACCGCCAGGGCGATGCCCGCGGCGTGGTCACGGGTCACCGGTTCGCGGAGGACGACCGTGGCAAGGATCACCGTCGACACGGGATACAGCGCCGACAGCACCGAGGCGACCGCCAGCTGGCCGATCTGCACCGCCACCAGGTACAGGCCGTTGCCGGTCATGTCGAGGGCCCCCACGAGCATGAGCCGCGGCAGCAGGTCGGACGGTGGACGCCACGCGAGGCGCATGCCGACGATCGTCGCCGCCACGACCACGCCTTCCGATAGTCGGATGAGCGTGAGATGGCCGAAAAGATTGCCGTCACTGAGCTGCGCGATGGCCACCCCGAACAGGCCGATCGCGGTGCCGCCGATGAGTGCCTCCCGGAGCCCGTCGCGACCGCCCCCTTCGTCCTCGACTCGCGAGACCAGGATCACTGCGACGATCGCCAGGCCGATCCCGATCAGCACCAGAGGCCTAGGCACGCCCTCCGTGGCGAAGCCCGCGATGACCGGGATCACCGCGGCCAGCACCCCAGTGATCGGCGCCACCACGCCCATCCGACCGAGGGCCAGGCCGCGGTACAGCATGGTGATGCCCAGCGCGCCGAGCACGCCCGCGATGGCGCAGATCAGTAGGTCTCGACCCGCCGGGATGCTGCCGCCCGTCGCGAGGGCGAGCCCGAGGGCCAGCAGGCCACCTGTGAACTGCGACACGATGACGACGCCGTACACGGGCGTACGCCGGGTGGCCAGGCCGCCCCCGAAGTCGCCCGCTCCCCACACGGCCGCGGCGCCGAGACCGAGCAGCACCGTCAGGCCCGCGGCCGAGATCCCGTCGGTCAGGCGCGGACTCCGCTCATCGTCTCGACCGGTGCCATCGAGGGGTCATCGACGCCGTCGTCGACCGTCGTCGGTCCTGGCAATTCGACGACCGCATCGGCCGCCGCGTCGTACCGATCCGAGGTGGTCAGGTAGATGATCTGGAAGTCGGCCGCGACCCCCTTGAGCAATTCGAGGGCACGACTCGCGCGGTCGTCGTCGAGCGTCACGAACGGATCGTCGAACACCAGCGGTGGCCGGCGGTCGCCGGTGACCAGCCGGACCAGGCCCAGCCGCGCGGTCAGGTAGATCAAGTCGAGCGTCCCCTGGCTCAGCGCACCGACCGGGACCCAATCGCCGCGCTCCGGGGCATGTACCTCGATATCGAGGGTCTTGTCGTCCACCCGGACGCGCCGGTATCGACCCCCGGTGACGGCCGAGACGTCACGGACCATGTGGCCCTCGAGGTAGCGCGTCGCGGTCTTCATGGTCGCGGTCTCGGCTCGTTCGATGGCCTGCAGCGTCATCGCCAACACGCGATGGCGACGCTGGAGCGCCCCGAGCTGCTCGCGCCAGACCGCCAGCCGCTCGGCCTCGGCGGCGACGTGTTCGGCATCGACGGCGTTGTTCTCGACCCGGGCCCGTGCGTTTGCCTCGTCGTCGCGAGCCCGTTCCAGGGCGTTCTCCTGGTCGCGGACCTCGACCTCGAGCCGCTCACGGGCCCGGGGTTCCTTGGCGATCGGCCCGAGTCCCTCGAGCGCCGCGCCTTTCTGCTCGATCTCGAGCGCGGCGGCATCACGCTGGCTGCCCAGCGACTCGCGCGGCGCCTTGCCGACCAGGCCGTCGAGGTTGGCGGTGAGCGTGTCCATCCGACCGACATGTGCCTCCTCGCGGGCGAGGAGGTCTTCGGCCGCGGCCAGATCCTCCAGGCCGAGCGAGCCCAGCTGCTGCGCCGTGTCCTCCTCGGCCTGACGGAGCTCGGCCTCCATCTCCGAGCGCCCCCGAAGCCGTCGGTCGATCTCGACGTCGCGCAGCTGTTCGCGCATCGAATAGGTGCGGCGCAGCCAGACGCCGATGCCCGTCAGGATCACGCCGATCAGCACGAGGGCGGCGCCAACGTAGATGGGCGGCATCCCGAGGTCCATGAACCCCAGGGTCTTCGCCGCGAACGACAGCCCAGCGACCAGCAAGCCGGCCAGCACCGCGAAGATGCCCCAGCGCGAGAGCGGCCGCCAGGTCGGCTCCGGAGCGACCTCGAAGCGCACGTCGACCTCGCCGGCCAGGGCGGCCTTCAGCTCGCGCATCTTGACGTCGAGGCCACGCAGGCGCTCGACCGCCTGGCGGATGACCGGGAGCGGGTTCGGCGAGGGGTGGCTCTGGGCCAGCTGATCGAGTTCGGCGGCGACCTCGACCGCTTCTTTGAATCGCTCGTACTTCTCGCGCGCGGCGGTGCGTTCCGCCTCGAGGCGCTCTGCCTGGCGCGCCTTCTCGAGGAGGCTCCGGCGCTCGGCAAGGCTTCGCTCGGCGTCCCCGCGGCGCTCGCGCGCGCCCGACAGCGCGTCCCGGTCGCGCTCGAGCTGCGCGAGGCTCAGTTCGCCCTGCTCGACGGCTGCCGCGGTCGAGGCGACCGCGGCCTCGGCGACCTTGAGGCGACCGGGGTTCTTGTCACCTTTCGTCGTCAGGTCGTGGATCGCCCGCTCGAGTCTCTTCTTGGCCCGGCCGGTGCCTCGGTCGGCACCGCTGATGCTGGCCTGGAGTCGATCGCGCAAGGCCGTCTCGTCGCGGGCGAGGTCGCTCAGTTCGTGGTGGCGCACCGACGCTGTCGACCGGAAGAACGCCTCGGTCGGGATGCCGGACAGCTCGGCCAGGACCTGATCAGCGAGGGTCGGGTCCGTGACGCGCTGGCCGTCATAGATCAGGTCGACGGTGCCTTTCTGACCGGCGAACGACTTCTCGAGAGTGCCGGTCGCGATCCGGCTCTCGTCCTCTTCCTGCTCGAACTCGAGGGCGACCCAGGGGCGAGCGTCTGGGTCGGTGATGGCATCCCATGGGCGGAGCTGCTCGAGATCGCCGGCAGCGCTCGTCACGCGTCGGGTCAGGGCGAGTTCGATGGCGCGCTGGATCGTGCTCTTGCCGGCTTCGTTGGGGCCGCGCACGATCGTCACGCCCGACGCCAGATCGATGTCGAGCTCGCGATACCGGCGCAGGTCGCGGACCTGCAACCGGCGGATCCTCACAGCGACACCTCGTGCCCCGCCAGAAGCAACCGGCCGAGACGGAGCGCGTCGCGCAGCTCGGCCGCCTCGTCCGTCGCGTCCGGGCCGGCGCTGTCCATGCCGGCCGACGCCTCCAGCTCCGCGATGCGGCCCTCGAGGTCGCGGATGAACGCCCCCGCGATCGTTTCGGCCGAAGGAAGGACCCCCTCGGTGAGGGCCGGCGTGCTCGTGTCGCGGACCCGGACCTTCAGGAAGGAACCCGCCAGCGCGGATTCGATCTCGTCCAGGTGGAGGTCGAGCTCGTCCGGCCGAACGCCGACGAGACGCACGTCGAGCACGAGATCGCGGTCGGCCCTGCGGTTGAGCTCGTCGATCAATGCCGGCTGGTTGGCGACCCGTGCCGCGTCGACGTCGAGCTTGTCGAAGCGGGTCTTGCCGACCTGATGCTCCGTGACGGTCACCGTGCGTCCGGTCGGGCCCGTCTCGAGATCCACGCGGAGCGCCCTGCCCGCGCGGTCCTGGTGGAGGGCGACCGGCTCGGGCGCCCCGGCGTAGGCGTAGGTCACCCCGCCCGCCTTCGCCTGCTGGGCCGAATGCCAGTGCCCCAGGGCGAGGTAGTCGAGGCCGCTCGCGGCGATCTCCTCGGTGGTGATGACGACCTCATCGCGCTCGGTCTTGCCCGGGATGGCGACCGAGCCATGGACCATCCCGATCTGCCATGTGGCGC
Organism: Candidatus Limnocylindrales bacterium; assembly: GCA_035688805.1. Taxonomy (GTDB): domain Bacteria; phylum Chloroflexota; class Limnocylindria; order Limnocylindrales; family CSP1-4; genus SPCO01. The sequence continues at coordinate 4,257 of DASSMQ010000040.1, read as the reverse complement.
CGTCGCGATGGCCCGCGACGTCGAGGTCGCGTAGCGGGCTGTGCGGGGCGCGCTTCGTGGCGAAGACCGGTCCGTGGATCACCGCCTCGAGGGCGTCGAGGTGGACGAACGGCGTCTCGGGGGTCAGGACGGTGACGTGATCGTCATCCGCGCTGCTGCCGGCCATGGCCTTGATGTCGTAGGCCCGGTAGATCGAGGCGCGGTCGTAACAGTCGTGCGTGCCCGGCACGATGACCGTCCTGATGCGGGCCCCCGTCAGCCGCTTGAGCTGGGCCGCGACCCGCTCCACCGAACGGCGCGGCTGGGTGTTGCTGTCGAACAGGTCCCCCGCGATGAGCAGGAGGTCGGCTTTCTCGGCGATGGCGAGATCGATCGTGGCGGCGAACGCAGCGAATTGCCGCTCGCGCTGAGCGCTCGCCTGCTCACCGAGGTCGTCGTGGCGCGCGCCAAGATGGACGTCCGCGGTGTGGATGATCCGTAGCATCCGGTCGGGTCTGGCCTCCCGTTGGCAGGCGGTCGGTCGATCACGATCCGGCGCTCCCCCTGGGTGGGTGCTGGCGCGAGCGAGGCGCCCCCATGACTCCCCGCTCGCCGCCCCGGATCCTCGGGGCGCATTGTGACAGGTAGGGTGTCAGGGGTGCCAGACAGTGGCGGCGGCGAGGCCGTTCGCGGCGAAGCCGTTCGCGGCGAGGCCGTTCGCGTCGATGACCACCGGTCAGAGATGGCCATCTCGCCACGATCAGCTGGAAATGTGCCTGCCGGACTGCAGCGGCGCAGAACGCACCGTGTCAGCGGCCTTGGTGATGTCCATCCTCGGCGATATGTGCTTCCCGGACCGCAGCAAGGGGCCGACGGCCGCTTCCGGTGGCCCCGAACGCCGGATCCGGGCCAGTTCGGCCCCCGTGCGCCGACTGGGAAGCACGTTTCGGCGGTTCACAGCTCGGAATCGGTGTGCGGAGCCCGTTCGAAGCCGATCTGCCGACTGGGAAGCTCGCCCGGGTGGTCGGCAGCAAGCGACCCGTGGTTCCTGGGGCTCCAGACACGCGCGGTCGACCCGCAACACCCCGTAGGCCCGATTCGAGAACCCGTTGTATCCTGCCGGGCACTACGAACCGGTGCGCCCCGGCAGGGACTCCACATCGGCACCTGGGTCGCTGGGGCCCGGCTTCTTTCGCCAGACCTCGCTTTCCCGACTGCCGTTGCGGCCGCCCTCCGACGACGCATCTCGCTGACATCGCGCCCCGGAGGAAGCACCGTGACCTACGCCGATCGGACACTCAACTGCGTCGACTGCGGCGTCGATTTCATCCATTCCGCCGCGGATCAGGAGTACTACGCGCAGAAGGGCTTCGCCTCCGACCCCAAGCGCTGCACCAGCTGTCGTGCCAGTCGACGGGCGGCGCGTGATGGTGGCTATGCCGGCGACGTGCGCGACATCGGCGGACCGCGCGGCTACGAACGGAGCATCGAGCGCCCCGATCGCGAGTATTTCGCGGTGATCTGCTCGTCATGCGGCAACCAGGCGCAGGTGCCGTTCCGGCCACGGATGGATCGGCCCGTCTACTGCTCGGACTGCTTCCGGACCGTCCGGCCCGACTGATCGCTCGTCGGGACCAGCCGCCAGACAGTCGGCGACCGACCGACTGTCTGGCGACCTAGACCCGGAACACCTCGCCGGCGCGGAACCGCTCGCGCCGGCGACCGCGCCAGACCGTCACGCGCGCGGCGCCATGGACCTGCCAGGCACCGTCACGCCCGACGACGGCCGTGTCCTCGTCGATGCCCAGGACCACCGATCCGCGTGGTGCCTGGAACGCGATCAATGCCGAGAACGGCTCCGGCCACGCGTCGTAATGGGGCACGACTGACAGTCGGTCCGCGACCCCGAGCCCCGGCTTCCATCGCAGCGGGAAGGGCATGACCCGCAGGCGAAAGTCGAACGACGATCCGGCCAGCGCCATCGCCCCCGCCGAGCAGCCGACCAACGCCGCCCCGCGCTGGTGCGCCTCGATCAGCGCTTGGCCGACGGCCGTCCCGGCCAGCGCGTCGAGCAGATACGACGGCTTGCCCCCCGACAGATAGACGAGGTCCGCCTCGCCGATCGCCTGGGCTGCACTCGGGTCGTCGGCTGCCGCGCGGTCGCGGACCATCAGCGGCTCCACCTCGGCGCCGAGCGATGCGAAGTGCGCGGCACCCATCTCGGCCCAACGCGCGAACACCGGTTCGCCATCCGGGTAGGAGGCGGTCGGCAGGATCACGACCCGCGGGCGCGTGACGCCGGTCGCCGCGAGCAGATTCGCGTCGAGCTCCGACATGGTCGGCAGGAATTCTCCGGCGCCCACGAGCGCCACCGGTCCGGGCACGGCGCGAAGTCTAGCCGTGGACCGCGCGACGCACCGCGTGGCATCGCGGCTGCCGGGCTGCGACACTGCGGCCATGACCACCCGCCAGCGCTGGACCCTGCTCGCAACCATCATCGGTTCGGGCGCGGTCTTCCTGGACGGCACGATCGTCAACGTCGCCCTGCCGCGGATCGGGCGGGAACTGCCGGCCACTTTGGTCGGCGTCCTCGAAGGCCAGACCTACGTGGTCAGCGGCTACCTCGCGGTGTTGGCCGCCCTGCTGATCCTCGCTGGCGCCCTGTCGGACCGCTACGGTCGCCGCCGGGTCTACTCGATCGGCCTGGCCGGGTTCGCCATCACCTCCGGGTTGTGCGGCATCGCCCCCAGCCTCGAGGTCCTCATCGTCTCGCGACTCCTGCAGGGAGCAGCCGGCGCGTTGATGGTGCCGGGTGGCTTGTCGATCATCACCCAGACGTTCGACGACACCGAACGCGGTCGAGCCTTCGGCATCTGGACGGCGGCGACGTCCGCGCTCGCCCTCATCGGCCCGGTGATCGGTGGCCTGCTGGTCGACACCATCGGCTGGCGGATCGCGTTCCTCGTCAACGTCCCGGTCCTCGCCACCGCCCTGATCATCACCCGCCGGCACATCGAGGAATCACGCGACCTCGACCCCCATCGGGGCTTCGACTGGCTCGGCTCGGTGGTCGCGGTCGTCGCGGTCGGTGGCCTCTCGTTCGGGGTCATCCGAGGCGGCGAACACGCGTGGCGCGACCCGGTCGCCTGGGTGATCCTCGCGATCGGCGTGGTGGCCCTGGCCGTGTTCCCGGTGCTCATGGCTGTGCGCCGCGACCCGCTCGTCCCGCTCGGGCTGTTCCGATCGCGCGCGTTCAGCACCATCAATCTCGCGACCTTCTTCATCTATGGCGGTCTGTACGTGATGCTGAGCTACCTCAGCATCCTGCTCCAGGGAAGCCTCGGCTACAGCGCGCTCGCCGCCGGCGCGGCGACCCTGCCGATGGGCCTCTCGCTCATCACGCTGTCAACCCGGGTCGGGACCATCGCCGGTCGGATCGGGGCGCGTCGGTTCATGACCGCCGGACCGCTGTCGATGGCGGCGGGCCTCCTGTGGTTCGCGCGGATCCCGGCGACGTCGGCGCCGTGGCACGCGGCGATCGATCGGCCGGCGTCGCTCGTCCCGCCCATCGACTTCGTCATCGACGTGGTTCCCGGCATCCTCCTGTTCGGTATCGGGATCGCCTGCGTGGTGGCGCCGCTGACGAGCACGTTGATGGGCTCGGTGCCCGGCCGGTTCTCGGGGCTCGCGTCGGCGATCAACAACGCGATCGCCCGGGTCGGTCAACCCCTGCTCGGGGCGATCATCTTCCTGGCCATCTCCGCGACGTTCTATGCGACGCTCGGGGCGCTTGCGCCGGGCCTCGACACGAACTCGGACGCCGTCCGTGCGATCTACTCCCCACTGAACCCGCCGCGCGGCGCTGCGACGCCCGACCAGGTCGCGGCCGCCGTGCGCGCGTCGGTCGAGGCGTTCCACCTCGCGATGATCGTTGCCGCGAGCCTGCTCGCGGTCGGCTCGGCCGTGTCGTGGATCGGCTTGCGTGGGTCGGAGCCGAAGCGCGCGCGGGAGTCGCGGGAGGCGCACGACTCGGCCGTCGACCATCCAGCCGAAGCCTGATGCCGCGCGACTGGGACGCCCGGACGTACGACCGGGTCTCGGAGCCGCAGGTCCGCTGGGGCACGGCCGTCCTCGACCGATTGCCGCTCGTCGGTGACGAGCGGGTGCTCGATGCGGGCTGCGGCAGCGGCCGGGTGACCGAGTTGCGGGCCGATCGACTGCCACGCGGTCGCGTGATCGCCCTCGACGGCTCGCCGTCGATGATCGACGCCGCCCGCG
>DASSMQ010000039.1:0-15989 GCA_035688805.1 Candidatus Limnocylindrales bacterium | reverse complement strand
GATCGTGGCGAACGGGACCTCGACCGTGGCCTCGGCGTTCGCGAGCGCGGTGTCGAGCCAGGCGCGCAGCGTCGCGTCGTCGATGGGCCGGGCGATCGTCCACCGCCAGATCCGCTCGTCATCGGCGACGCGTGCGAGATCGTCCAGGTGCCTCGTTGCCAACGGCTCCAGCCGGACCCGTCGACCGCGCAGCGTGACCGGCGTCACCCACGATTGGCTCATGGCCGACGATGGTAGCCGTCCGCCCCACGGGCCGACGGACCGTGGCCTAGAATCGCCGCCATGCCGACGTACCCGGCGACGTTCGCCGCGTTCCTCGACGCCTTCGTCGCGATGGAACCGGTCGTCGCGACCGGCATCGGCGATCATCGTCACGACGACCGCTGGCCCGATGTCTCGGCCGAAGGTCGCTCGGCCCGCCTCGAGCTCATCGACCGCTGGCTCGAGACCTTTCGGGCGCTCGATCCCGACAGCCTGAGCGCGGACGACGCCATCGACCGCGATCTCGTCATCGACGAGCTCGAGGCGCAGCGCTTCGCCGAGGTCGAGTTGCGGGAGGATGCCTGGGATCCGCTCGCCTGGGTCTACCTGATGGGTGACGGCTTGTTCCTGCTCGTAGCCCGCGAGTTCGCTCCGCTCGGGGAGCGCCTGGCGAGCATCGCCGGGCGCCTGGAGCGGCTGCCGGAACTGCTCGACGGCGCGCGCGCGACGTTGGTCGGTGCCGGGCCCGGGCGGCCGGTCGGCCGGTTCCAGACCGAGACCGCGATCGAGCAGCTGCCCGGCATCAGCGAGCTCATCGACGACGCGCTGGCCGAGGCAGAGCGGGCGATCGACGATCCATCCATCGCGGCGATCCGGCCCCGGCTCGAGTCGGCGGCCGACGCCGCGCGATCGGCGATCGAGGCGTTCGCCCGGCATCTGACCGACGTCGTGCTCCCGTCGAGCCAGGGCGAGGGCCGACTCGGCGCGGAGCTGTTCGCCCGCAAGATGCGCCACACCATGCGCTCGGGGACGCTCACTCCGGACGCGATCCTCGAGGCCGCGGAACGCGAGTTCACGCTGGTTCGTGCCGAGCTCGTCCGCTTCGCACGCGATCTCTGGCCCACCTGGGGCGCCGGCGAGCCGATGCCCGAGGATGAGGCGGCCCTCGTCCGCCGCGTGCTCGACGCGATCGGGGAGCAGCACCAGGCGCCCGACGACCTGCTGGAGGCGTGCCGTGCGGAAAACGCGCGCATCGAGGCGTTCTGTCGGGAGCGCGATGTGATCGGACTCGCCGACGATCCGCTCGACATTCGCTGGACACCGCTGTTCCTGCGCCAGTACGGCGGCGCCATGCTCATCGCCCCAGGGCCGCTCGACAAGGGTCTTACCACCTTCTTCGCCATCACTCCGGTCCCCGATGACTGGTCGGCCGAGCAGCGTGAGTCATACCTGCGTGAGGACAACGACCGGATGCTCCGCCTGCTCACCATCCACGAGGCGGTGCCGGGTCACTACCTGCAGGGTGCCTACGCCACCCGCTCCGCCTCCCTGGCGCGGAGCGTCTTCCAGAGTGGGCTGTTCGCCGAAGGTTGGGCGGTCTACGTCACCCAGGTGATGATGGACCTCGGGTACGGCGCCGAGGATCCCGCCCTGATGCTCGTCCACTGGAAGTTCTACCTGCGGTCGATCACCAACGCGATCATCGATGCCCGGATCCATTGTCACGACATGACCGAGGATGAGGCCGTGCGCCTGATGGTCGATGGCGGTTTCCAGGAGGAGGCCGAGGCCCGCGCCAAATTCCGCCGGGCGCGCCTGTCGTCGACCCAGTTGTCGACCTACTACGCGGGATCGCTGGAGATGTGGGCCATCGAGCTCGAGGCTCGGCGACGGGCGGCGACGGCGGTCGGCGCGGACGCGTCCGCGGTCGTGGCGGCGGGCCTGCCCGGCGGCTTCGGTGACACACCAGGGTTCCGATATCGCGACCATCTCGAGTCGGTCATCGGCCACGGTGCCCCGCCGACGGCGCTGCTGCGGCGGATCCTGTTCGGCTGACCACGCCTCCGCGCCGCCCGACCGGCGCGTGGATCTCCTGACTCAGCGGCGACGGGCGCGATCGGCAGGACCTGCGAGCCCCGAGAGGAAGGCGTCGATCCGATAGCCCGCCGCCTCGGCGGCCGTCGCCAGCCTCGTCGCGCGGCGGACATCGACTCGGCGGTCGGCGTCGACTGCGTCCAGCCGCAACGCCCACCCGACGAGCGTCGTGAATCGCTCCCCATCGAGCCACTCCACGCCTTCCCAGGTGTTGACCCCCATGGCCGCGCGCACCCCCTCGTGCGCCAGCCATCGCTCGATCAGGCGCAGATCGACCTGACGGCCGCGGCCGCGGATGGCCGAGGGACGGGGCAGCACCAGCAGGACCCGGACGAGATCGGCCACGGCCCACGCCGCCGCCTCCTCCAGGCCGGAACGGCGGAACCCGGCCGCGACCACCGGGGCTAGCCGCAGCTCGTCGTACCAGGCCGCACTGGTCGCGGCCATGTCAGCGCCTGACGCCATGGCCCCCAGGCGGGACAGGACCAGCCAGCCGAGCAGGGCGGCACGGTCGGCCCGGGACAGCCGGCTCGCGGCGTCGGCATAGGCCTGCGATGCCTCATCGCGGATCCGGGCGGCGATCACCACCGGATCACCATCGACGCCGGTGGTCGCCCCGACCGCGCGCAAGACGTCGGCCAGCCGATCTTCCAGGCGGTCCAGCGCCTCGTCCGAGATCGTCCCGTCGAGGATGGCCGCGACCTCGCCCCCATCGAACAGGGCACGCAGGGGCGCGTGGACCGGTTCGAGCTGGAGACCCCGGAGCGCTTCTTCGAGCGACACCACCCCGCGTCCCGCCAGCCGATCCGCGAGCCGACGCCATTGCCCCGAGGAGCCGTCGCGGACCTCGCGGAATTCCCAGAAGACGTGCCCCGCGTACGCGTCGAGGCTCAGCCACAGGCCACGCTCCCAGATGTCCGTGCATGAGCGGAGGTACTCGAGTCCCGTCCGGGCGTCCCGGAACGCCACGAACATCGCGCGGTCGTTCGGCAGGTCGAGGCCCTCGGCCAGCGAACGGCGGACCAGCCGCTTCGCGCCGCTCGCCGACTTGCGCGCATACGCGGCGGACTCGCGGATGGTCCCGGCGGTGGACGCGAACCGATCGTGGAACACGACCAGCGACCGGGTCGGCCCATGGCCGTTGGAGTAGGCCAGCACCGACTCATCGATGCCGCCGCCATCGGTGTGAAAGTCGAACAGCAGGAAGTCGTGGGCCTCAGCGAACCAGGCTCGTCGATGAAAGAGCGGGAAGATCTCGCGCTGATGGCGTTCGACCAGCCACGCATCGGGCCGCTCGTCGAGGGCCGCGCGGCGGAACTCCATCCCGTACTTCTCGCCGAATCCCTCGACCTGGCCGTGGCCCAGCATCGGCAGGCCCGGCAGCGTCGCCAGGACGCTGGCGACCCCGAAATACTTGTCGCCCTTGCCGAACTGCTCGACCGCGGTCCGCTCATCCGGGTTGCTCATGAAGTTGACGTAGCGCTTGAGGATCTCCGGGTCGAACTCCAGGGTCTCCTTGATGAGCGTGCGATAGCCCGCGGCGTTCTCGTCACGAAGCATGTGCATGAACGCGCTGTTGTAGACGCGATGCATCCCGAGCGTCCGGACGAAGTAGCCCTCGAGCATCCAGAACGCCTCGGCCAGCAACAGCGTGTCCGGGACTTCGGCGGCGACCCGGTCGACCACCTCGCGCCAGAACTCGGTCGGCATCCGGGCTTCGAACTCCGCGGCAGTGAGCGCGTATTGGGCGCGCGATGGGATCCCGTCCCCGGCGCCGGGTTCCGGCCACCAGAGACGCCGGACGTGGCGCTTGGCGAGCACCATCGCGGCATCGAACCGGATCACCGGGAAGCGCCGGGCCACATCGATGATCACGCGGATGACGTGCTCGCGGACGGCTGCGTCGAGGAAATCCAGTTGGGCCGTGTCATTCCACGGGAAGCTCGTCCCGTCGTTGCCGTGGTAGATGAAGCGCTCGTCGCCCGTGGCCCGGTCGAACCGCTTGAAGACGACCGCCGCATCGGAGTCATCCCAGTAGTGATCCTCGAGGACGACCCCGACCCGCTCGTCCGAGGCGAGGTCAGGCCCGCTGAACGTATAGGCGGGATACGGCGGCTGGGGCAGCGACAGGAACCACTCGGGGTGGTCGATGACCCAGCGCGAATCGATGCCCATGTGGTTGGGCACCATGTCGCTCGCCAGGCGGATCCCGCGCGCCCCCGCTCGATCGCGCAGGTCGGCATAGGCACCCTCGCCCCCGAGGTCGTCGGCGATGCGGTAATCATCGAGCGAATAGGCCGAGGCGACCGCCTCCGGGTTGCCTCGCATCCGCTTGATGCGTTCCGAGGCCTCGGAGCGCTGCCACAACCCGATCAGCCACAGCCCGGTCACGCCCCACGACGCCAACGTGTCGAGCGCCTCGTCGGGGACCGCGTCGAGCGTCCGGATGTCGCGGCCGTACCAGCGCGACAACTGGTCAAGCCAGACGTAGGTGCTCTTGGCCATGAGCACCAGCCGCGGCATCCACGCGGAGTCAGCGGAGAAGCGCTCCGGCTCGTCGGCCAGCCCGCGCAAGGACGGCGGGTGGACTGCCCGGTCGAGGTCCGCCCCCCCGCCGAATCGCTGGTGGAGGGCGCGCTCCTCTTCGGTGATGATGCCAAGGGCGATGTCCAACCGGCCGACGAGCGCGTCGAGGTCCGGCCCGAGCAGCGCGCCCCAATGCTCCCGGACGTAGCGCAATTGGCCGGCGAGCGAGGTCGGCGCATGGCGGGCAGGTGCCCGGAGCAGATCGACCAACGACGTCCGGGTCCCGTCCCCCGGATCCAGCTCGGGGTGGACGCCGAAGGCCTGCTCGAGCCCGGCGATCGCATCCTCGTATCGGGTGCCCTCGGCGAGGATCCGGTCATCGACGAGTTCGCGAAGCGGCCCGATGGCCGGGTTCTCGTTGCTGACCCGCGTGAGCAGCAGCTCCTCCAGCCGGACCAGGTCCGGTTCCGGGTCGCGGCCGCTCCCCGGGAAGGCCGCCCCGTACCGGTCGAGCAGTCGGTCGAGGTCGTCGTGCAATCGACGTCGGACGTCGCGCAGGGCGGTGGCCATCGTGGCTCCGCCCGCGGCGGCCTGCCGAGCGACGAGCAGGTGGCCGACCTCGTGGAGGAGGCCGAGGGCCCCGATGTCGCCGGCCAGGACACCGGCGCTGGCGGCCGGCCGTCCCTCGTTCATGGCGGCGGCCAGCTGGCGGACCCCGCCGATGTCGGCGACGGCCAGATCGCCACGGATCCCGAACAGGGCGTCCTCGATGGCGTACCGCTCGCGTGCGGTCCGGCGGACGTGGAAGGCTCGCTCGAGCTGGGGCGCCGAAACCACCATCCTCGAAGGATGGCACGCGGTCCCGAGCGTCGTCAGCCGACGGCCGTCTCCGTCGCGCGCGTGGCCGCGACATGGTCGATCGCGCGCCGCAGGAGTTCGAGCCCGGCCGGGTCGAACTCGTAGGACCACGGCCGGATGCGGTCCGGATCGTGCATCTGGCGGTCCAGGTTCGAGGCCAGCGCCTCGCGCGACATCAGGATCAGGTCGGCGGTCTCATCGACGAGGCGCAGCTGCTCGGTCTCGCCGATGAGCGCCGAGACGATGTCGACGCCGGTCGAGCCGGACAACTGGAGCGTTTCGAGGATGTTCTCGGCGCCGCGCTCGTTCGCACAGACCAGCCCGACCCTCGAGCCGGCGGGCAGGCCGGCGATCTCGTGGACCAGTTCGAGGTAGCCCGGGCCGACCAGCATCGCCACGACCGGGACGTGTCCAGCGGCGAGGGCCTGCGCCTCATCGGCGTGGAAGGTGGTCGTGGCCACCAGGTCGTAGTGGAACCGCTCGAGGCGCTCGGGCAGGTCGTCGAGAAGGGTGCCCTCGACCTCGATCAGGCCGGGGAACTCGGCGCCGAGGCGTTCCGCGTCGTAGCCCGCGTCGGCGTTGGTGCACTCGGCGAACAGCACCCTGACGAGCGGGCCTGGGCGCTTCCGTTCGGTCGCGGCGGCGAACGTGGCCGCGGCCACTTCGTCGGCCGTGAACCCGGCGTGCGCGGCGCGGCGTAGCAGCTCCGCGACGATGCCCGCCAGCGCCTCGGTGCCGCGCTTCTCGGGCGGCCGGTCGGCGACGTGGGTGCCGGCACCGTGTCGACTCGTGACGTAGCCGGCGTCGGCCAAACGTCGATAGACCGCGCGGATGGTGTTGGGGTTCACTCGGAGCGCGGCACCCAACTCCCGCACCGGGGGGAGCCGCGAACCGGGCAGTAACCGTCCGGAATCGATCTGGTAGGCGAGCTGCCAGAAGATCTGCGTCGAGATCGGGACATCGGAGTCGCGCTCGACGTCTAGGTCGCCGCCGGTGGCACCAGCCGCCGGGACCGCGGTGGACGATTCTCTTATTGACATAGTGTAGTAGTCCAAATAGACTAGGCCTTGGCCTAATCGACTATACCAACAAGGAAGGTTCTCGAATGATCGGCCTGCTGATCATCATGATCGTGTTCGCGATCGTCGGCGCGGGGGCGCTGACCATCGGCGTGGATTCCCGCCAGCTCGACGTCAACAGCTACCTGTCCTGATCGCGCTCGCGCGCGACGACGACGACCAACCCACCAGTCAGCCCGTGGCGCGCAGGCCGCGGGCTGACGGATTCCCGGGCTGGTTCGGCGCACCGACGACGTGCAGCGCCCCATCGAGCAGCCCGAGGCCGTCAAGGCCGTCGTGATCGATGAGGGCGAGGTCGTCGCGGAGCGTCGCCTCGAGCCCTGATCTTGCACGTCGGTCGATCAGCCGGGCGGCCCTCACCGCGGCCCGCAGCGCGCCAGCCGTCTCGACCCGATCCGGCCGCTCCCAGAACCAGGCACAGCTCGCGTACATCGCGAGCCGCCAGCGCTGCGCGTCCATGACGTCGGACAGCGTCCGGCGTTCGACGTCCGTTGCCGTGTCGTCGAGCATCTCGGCCGCGAGTGCCCTCGTCGTCGTGACGCCGACCACGACATCGACCCAGCGATCCCGCGCGGCCACGGCATCCGGGGCGCCAGGCAGGGCGGCAAGCAGCGAGTCCGACAGCGCGTCGACGCCGCCGGCGAGCCGATCGAGCGCGGCGCGCAACGGACCCTTCCAGGAGCCATCGCTGACGCAGTCGCAGGCTGTCTCCCAGCGGGCGATGCCGTGATGGCAGCTCCACGAGGTGTGGTCGCGTAGCCTCACGGTCGGTAACCCGGCCGCCTCGGCGCGCCGGACGGCCTCGACCAGGGACGGCGTCGCGAACGGGCGATCGGTCGGAGCCGTGCGTCCGACGAGGCGGGCCAGGAAACGGTCCCGCCACGGCTGATGGTGCCCGTACAGTTCGCCGTCGGTGGCGATGACGACCAGCGGCGCCGACCCGGCATCCCGTGGCCCCTGCTCGAATCGGGGCAGCAAACGATGCCAGACGAAGTCGTCGGCATCCGTCGTCGCGCCGGGTTCGAACGAGACCGCGGCAGACAGCAGGCCGTCGTACAGGACCGCGACGATCGAGCGACCGTCCCCGAGATCGAGTCGGACCGGAGTCCGCGTGTCCAGGTCGGGTCCGCCCTCGACCTGCCACGGCGCGAGGATCGTGTGGTCGATGCCCTCGTCGACCAGCAGCCGCAGCGTCGCGCGATCGACCGCGGTCTCGGGCAGCCACATCCCGGTGGGTCGTCGCCCGAAGCGGAGCTCGAAGTCGCGCAGGCCCCAGCGGACCTCGGTCCGCCGGTCAGCCGCCGAGGCGAGGGGCATGATCGCGTGATGGAAGGGTTGCGCCATGCCGTTGCGACCGCCGTCGCCATCGACGAACCCGCGATAGGCGACCCGGTCCCGCTCGGCGAGCCAGCCGGCCAGGGTCGGGCCGACGTCCCAGGAGATCGCGGCCAGGTTGCCGTGCTCGGCATTGGGTCGATAGCAGTCGGCGCTGATCCGCTCGTTCCAATCGTGAGCGGGGGCCGCGGTCGGGTCCCGAGGCATCGTGCCGGTGAACGGATCGAGCCGAGGGGGCTGGTAGAAATGGCCGTGGACGACCAGGGAGGGTCGCGTCATCGCGCGCCATCCGCCCGATCGAGGGTCGTCGCGACGACGTTCGTCACGGTGCGCGACCACGTCGCCCCGGGATCGAGCCGGACCGGCCACGACAGGAGCAACGCGCTGCCCTGGTAGACGCGCTCGAAGCCGTCCTCGGAGTTGGACACCGTCTCGATCGGCGCCCACCACGCCTCGGCGCCCGGCGACGTCGTGGTGGTGACCGACAGGCCGATGTAGTCGTTGCCCTGGGCGATGGTCGTGAGGTCGCTGGCCGTACCGGCCCCGTCGTGGGCCGAGCGGACCCCGCCGACATCCCACCAGGCCGCCGGGTTGCCGCCGCCACCGAGCATGGTCAGCGCCCACTCGATCCCGATGCGGGCATCGACGACCGGGCCCGCGCGATGCTCGAGATCCAGCTGGAGGGCCAGTGTGGGTGACCGGCGGTTGCCACCCAGGCGCAGCGTCTTCACGATCGAGACCGACGCGCCGGCGATCGTCGCGTCGCGGCGGGTGACGCACCGGCCCGGACCGACCTCGACCAACGTGAACCCGCCTGCCACCGCGTCGCCAAGCTCCGTCGCCTGCGCGGCCGCCCACCCCGCGGCCGTGGTGTCGGTCGAGAGGGCTCGGACGAGCCCCGAACGCCGCTCGTAGGCGTCGTACACGAGCCGCTGGGAGAGGCCAGCCTCCTTGACCCGGACGCTGTCGTGGATGGACGCGGGCCCGTCACCATCGCCGCCGGCCTGACCGCCGTGGTCGGTCGCTTCGAAGGCCCGCAGCGTCGCGTGGTACGCCTCGGGTCGCCGGCGCATCACCGCGGCCAGGGCATGCCGGACGGCGCGGATGTCCCACGTCCCGATGCCGGCGCCGCCGTCGAGGTCGACGTTGACGACCTGCCCACGGTCGGACAGCAGCACCTCGTCGACGCCGTCCATGTCGAGGTCGCGCGTCTCCGCCCGGTCGCGGGTGTCGGTGGCGGTCTCGGCCAGGTCCTCGGCCGCGATCAGGTGCTCATGGGTCGCGAGACGCATGTGGCTGATGTAGATGCCACCGAACAGGCCGTGCCAGTAGCAGTCGTTGGATTGGCCCTGGTACAGATGGTCCACGGCGGCATCCCGGTCGACCCCCGACGGCATGCCGTCCACCGCCGCCGACACGCGCAGCATCCGCTTGTGGAGATCGTTGATCTCGCGGTACTTGACCTGGAAATTGCGCCAGAAGGCGCCGCGCAGCCAGCGCGCCTCGGGCCGGTCGTCCGCGACCGCCTGGTGGAGGATGCGTGAGAAGACCAGGCTCTCGTCGGCGGGCAGCGCCCACTCGCCCATCTCGGCATAGGAGCCAGTGGGCACATAGACCCGACCGATGGGCGGATGCTCGGCCAGCCAGGCCGTCGGCGTCGTCGTGGTCAGCCAGTCGGCGTTGGCCTCGAGCGCCTGGAAGAACCGCTCGACCCATCGGCGTTCGCCCCAGCAGTGCTCCCAGGTGGTGGGCCACGCGCCGAACTTCTCGCCGTCATCGCCCATCATGCCGACCCGGTCCCCGGCCTCGGTCGCATGGTCGCGCAGGTAGGCGATCACGTCCTCCACGTCGCGAAAGGGGATGCGATAGCGAAGGCCCTGCTCGGTCCCGAAGACCCGGAGCAGATGGCCTTGATCCTCGGTCGTATACGGCCCCCAGAGGTCCTCCTCGGGGATCGCCGCCGCTCGGAAGTGGGCGTCGTCGAGGATCGTCCAGTCGTAGCCAGCGGCGACGAGCGAGGTCGGCAGGTCGGGCTCCCAGACACGCTCGGCCAACCACGCGCCTCGCGGTCGCCGACCGAACTGCCGCTCGACCTCGTCGGCCATCCGCCGGAGCTGGCCGATGCGGTCGCGCTCGGGGAGTGAGGCGAGCACCGGCTCGTAGTAGCCGCCGCCGAGGATCTCGACCTGGCCGCGACCCACCAGGGCGCGCAAGAGCTCGAGGGTCTCCGGGCGCTCGCTGACGAGCCACTCCAGGAGCGGCCCCGTGTAGTGGAGCGACAACCGGACGCCCGGGTGGCGATCGATCGCCTCGAGCATCGGCCGGTACGCGCGGTCGAACACCTCGGCGAAGACCCAGCCGAAATTGCCGACCGGCTGGTGATTGTGGAGGGCGAGCGCCAGGGAGATGCGGGGCGGCACGCCTCAGCCGGCCTCCGTCACGGCGACCGGCGCCGGCGTCCCCGCGGGGACCGCGATCCCGGCCGCCGGGAGATACAGCAGCTCGGCATATTCCTGGAGCATCCGGGTCGTCGAGAACTGCCACAGGGAGGTCGCCATCGCCCGCCGCATGGTCTCGACCCAGCGTTCCGGGACTCCGCGCTTGTCGCGGTCGTAGTAGGCGGGGACGAGCTCCCCTTCGAGCAGCCGATAGAGGTCCTGCGCGTCGGCCCAGTCCTGGGCCGCCTCGTCGGGACTGGGGTCACGCCCACCGATCGCCCAGCCGTTGTCGCCGGCGTAGCCCTCGTCCCACCAGCCGTCGAGCACGCTGACGTTGGGGACCCCGTTCTGGGCGGCCTTCATGCCCGAGGTCCCGGAGGCCTCGAGCGGCCGACGCGGGTTGTTGAGCCAGGCGTCGACGCCCTGGACCAGGAAGCGGCCGACCCGCATGTCGTAGTCCTCGAGGATGAACACGCGGCCGCGCAGCTTCGGTGCCCGGGAGTGCTGGAAGATCTCCTGGATCACCTTCTGCCCGGGTCGGTCGGCGGGATGGGCCTTGCCCGCGAAGATGACCTGGACGGGCCGGTCCGGGTCCCACAGCAGGCGCGCCAGTCGGTCCATGTCGCTGAACAGCAGGCCGGCCCGCTTGTAGGTCGCGAAGCGCCGGGCGAAGCCGATGGTCATGACCTTCGGGTCGAGCGCGCTCTCGACCTCGGCCAGGACCGTCGGCGCCTCGCCGTGGCGGGCGAACTGGCCGCGCAGCCGCCCATGCACGAAGATCGCCAATTCTCGCTTCTGGCGGAGGTGCGCCTCCCACAGCTCCGCGGAGGGCAGCCGATCCAGCCGCTGCCAGAACCGGTCCTGGCGGGAGCCGGCGTCGAGTGATGGCAGATCCGCGTCGAGATGGCGGCCCAGCAGGTCGACGACCGGGGAGCCGACCCAGGACGGACCGTGGACGCCGTTGGTCACGTCCTCGATGTCCCGGTCGATGACCCCGTGCCAGGTAGCGTTGGCCGTCCGGGCGTGCAGTTTGCTCACGGCGTTCGCGCCGTTCGTGAGGCGGAGGCTGAAGGCGGTCATGTCGAACTGCCCGCGGTCGCCGTCCGTGCCGAGTCCGAGCTCGAGGACCCGCTCGACCGGCACGTTCCCGGCATCGAGCAGCGGGCCGGCGACGCGCCGGACCAGATCTGCGTCGAACCGCTCGTTGCCGGCCGAGACCGGCGTGTGGATCGTGAAGACGGCATCGCGTTTGACGGTCGACCAGGCGTCGTCGAGGGACCGCCCGGCCGCGACGAACTCGCGGGCGCGCTCGGCCAGCAGGAACGCGGAATGGCCCTCGTTGAGGTGCCACACGGCGGGGGCCAGGCCAAGAGCCCGGATGGCGCGCACGCCGCCGATGCCGAGGACGAGCTCCTGGTGGAGGCGCATCTCGCGGCCCCGAACGTACAGGATGTGGGTGATCGGCCGGTCCTCGACGGCGTTCTCGGCGACGTCGGTGTCGAGCAGCAGGACGGGCACCCGGCCGACCTGGACGACCCAGACGGCCACCGCCAGCTCGCGACCTGGCAATCCGATGCTGACGGTGAGGGGCAGCCCGTCGGCGTCCTGGACCCGAGACAGTGGCAGCCGGCTCAGGTCGTAGTCCGGGTAGGCGTGTTCCTGATGGCCGTCGGCATCGATCGACTGGCGGAAGTAGCCCTTCCGGTACAGGAGCCCGACGCCGACGAACGGCATGGCCATATCGCTGGCCGATTTCATGTGGTCGCCAGCCAGGACGCCGAGACCCCCGGAGTAGATGCCGAGTGATTCGTGGATGCCATATTCGGCGCAGAAGTAGGCGATCGGACCCGCCAACTGTTCGCCGAAGCGGCGCTGGAACCAATGGCCCGAGCCGTTGGCCATGTAGTGGTCGAAATCGGCGAGGACGTCGTGGAACTCGGCCAGGAACTTCTCGTCGTCCAGCAGGCGGGACCATTCCGTCGGCCCGCTGATCACCGGCACGGGGTTCCGGTACCGGTTCCAGGCCGTGCGATCGATGAGGCTCCACAGGTTGCGGGTCTTGGGGTTCCAGGCCCAATGAAGGTTGTAGGCGAGGCGCCGGAGCCCCTCCAGTCGGGGCGGCAATGGGAAGCTGGCCGCCGGGATGGACGGGATGACGACGGGCTCCATGGCCGCGCATGATACCCGCTCGACCTCAGCGTGTGAACCGGTTTAGGTGCCCGTCCTGCGGCACGCGCCGCGACCCCGCTACCATCGTCCGACATGGGCATGCGCGTCGCGTTCCTGTCCGCCGAATGCGAGCCGTGGGCCAAGACGGGCGGGCTGGCCGACGTCGTCGACGCGCTCGCTCGCGCCCTCGGCCGCGTCGCTGGCAACGAGATCGACGAGCCGGTCGACGTGTTCCTGCCGCGCTATCGGACGGTGCCCGACCCGGTGCCGGAGGCGATCGTCGGCGAGACCTCCGTCCGCGTGCCCGACCCGAAGGCGCCAGGCGGTAGCTCCCTGGTCAGGGTCGTGGACGTGCGCGCCGACGGATATCGGCTTCGGCTGATCGACCACCCGCCGGCGTTCGATCGGCCGGCCTTCTACGGCGACGCCGCCGGGGATTACCCGGACAACACCTGGCGGTTCGGCCTGTACGTTCGGGCGGCCCTCGAAGCCCTTCGAGGCGACGGACGTCCGGTCGACGTACTGCACCTCCATGACTGGCAGGCGGGTCCAGCGGCCATCTTCCGCGAGCGGTCATACGCCGACGATCCGGTCATCGCCGGGGCGGCCGTCGTGATGACCCTCCACAACCTCGCCTATCACGGCTGGACGCCCAACGGCGACCTCGACCAACTCGGGCTGCTGCCGGCCGCCGGCCCGGGTCGTGCAGCGCCCGGCCAGAATCCCGACGGCGTCGACCTCCTGGCCGCCGGCATCGAGGGGGCCGAGATCGTCAACACGGTCTCGCCGGGTTACGCGCGTGAGGCGCTCACGCCGGCCTTCGGCATGGGCCTCGATCCGTTGCTGCGGGCCCGTGGCGATCGATTCATGGGCATCCTCAACGGGCTCGACACGATGGTCTGGGACCCGGCCACCGACGAGGCGCTGGCGGGTCGATTCGCGCGCGGCCGGCTCGACGGCAAGGTTGCAGCACGAGCCGACCTGCTGCGCCGGAACGGGTTCGATCCGGACGATGCGGGACCGGTCATCGGGATGATCGGCCGGCTCGATCCGCAGAAGGGGTTCGACCTGCTGGCGGAGGCGACCCCCGCGTTGCTGGAGCGCGGCGGTCGGGTGATCGTCCAGGGGGCGGGGCACCCGTCGCTGGCGGATCCCTTCAGGGCCCTCGCTGCACGCGAACCGGGCCGTGTCGCGTTCATCGAGGCGTTCGATCGGGCCATGGCTCGGCGCATCTACGGCGGGGCCGACTTCTTCGCGATGCCCTCGCGGTTCGAGCCATGTGGCCAGGGTCAGATGATCGCCCTTCGCTACGGCACCCCGCCCATCGTGCACCGGACCGGCGGGCTTGCCGACACGGTCATCGACGTGACCACGCATCCAGGGGAGGGGACGGGCTTCGTGTTCGACCGGCCGACCGTGGGGTCGCTCGTGGACGCCTGCGATCGCGCGCTCGAGCTGCGCTCGACAGGGGGCGCGGAATGGGACGCGCTGCTGGATCGGGCGATGACGGTCGATTTCGACTGGGTGACCGGATCTGCGCCGCGCTACGTCGATGCCTACAAGCGGGCCGTGGCGATCCGGCAGGCGAGGGCCGCCAGGCCCTAGGGTTCGCCCAGTACCCGCAGGAACGCCGCCAGCGTCTCGACCGCCATCGTCCGCTGCGGCGAGTGCGATGCACCGGGGATCGTGATGACGTGGCCGGCGCCGATCACGGCCTCGAACGCCGGGACGGCGGTATCGGCGACGTACCCGCCGGTCGCCGGCTCGCCGCGGATGAGCCAGATATCGATGCCGGCGATGGCCGGATCGCGGAGGTCGGCTAGGCCGCCGTCCCAGTCGCCGTTGTCGAGGACGACCGACCGCGCCGCACCGGCATCGACCTCGACCAGCGCCTCAGCATTGGCGCGTACGTCGCCAAGTGACCAGGTCGGCTGCAGGGCGGTCACGGCCGCGATGGCCTCGTCGAGGTCTGCGTACGTGCGCAGCGACGGATCGGCGGCCTCCCTGGCGATGAAGGCCAGCGGCAGCACCGGCGGATCGAGCAGCACCAGCGTCGCCGGACGCAGGCCAGCGGCCGGCAGGGCGGCAGCCGTCATCGCGCCCCAGCTATGGCCGACCACCTGGAGCGGCGTCGCACCGACACCCGCGCCGCTCGACAGCCCGGCGGCTCGGGCGAAGGCCGCGATGTCGGCGGCGGTATCGCGGAACCGGTGATGGCCGCGCCAGTGACCTGTCCTGCCGTGGCCGGCCTGGTCGAGCGCCACCACGCGCCGCCCGGTCGCCGCCAGAGCCGGGCCGAGGCGCCACCACACGGCCGCGGAGGCCGTCACCCCGTGGATCAACAACAGCGGCCGCGACGCGGGATCGCCCCAGACCAGCGCCGACCAGGGGACGCCCGCCGCCTCGACGGTCACTCGCTCGCCGGGTTCTGGCGCCTCGAGCGCCTCGCTGACGGCTGCGGGCAAACCCGTGTCGATCATGCGCGGGACCCTAGCAGGTTTCGGCGGGGTCGCCGGCGGTAGAATCCACGAGCACCGCCGTTGGAGGAACGTCGAATCCCATGGCCAACCAGTTCGTGGTCCAGCTGAAGAACGAGCCGGGCGCGATGGCCTCGCTGGCGGAGGCATTGGCTGCGCGCGGCGTGGATCTGCGAGCGATCGGCGGGGGCAGCATCGGCGACTCGGGCCACGTGATCATGACCACCGCCGACGACGAGGGGACGAAGGCCGTCCTCGATGAGGCCGGCTACGTGTACATCGAGGGCGAATCGCTGGTCACCGAGGTCGACGACCGCCCTGGCGGGATGGCGCGTCTGTCGCGCCAGCTGGCCGACGCCGGGGTGAACATCTATGGTCACCTTTTCCTCGGACGGTGGGGCGACCGGGCGATGTTCGCCTTCGTGGTCGACAAGCCCGATATCGCCCGCCCGATCCTGGAGCGCAAGGGCTGACCGGGGCGCGGTCGCGGATGCGCCCGGAACGGAGAGCCGTCCCGGGCGCGAGAACCAGGTCGCGGGAACGAGGTCAGTCCTGCGTGTCGAGGCTCTCCTGGATGGTGGCGCGCACGTCCTCGGCGCGGACGGGCTCGCCGAAGGCGATCTCGACGATCCGGTCGAAGCCGGTCGCGTCCGAATTCGCCGGTGGGGCCGCCTGCACGAAGCGAAGGCGATAGCCGCCGTCGACAGCCGAGACCCCGAGCTGCACGACCTCGTCGCGCGGCAGACCGACCCAGGTGACCCGGAGCGTCGTGGCGTCGATGTTCTCGACATCGACATCGAACCAGCGGACCGACATCCCGTCGCCGGGGTTGCCGGACTTGACCGTCACGACCTTGCCGGTCGCATCGGTGACGCGCAGCTTGACGTCGTGGTCCGTCAGGTTCCGGATGTCGATGTCACCGATCCCGTCGGACGGAGCCGGGGAAGGGGTCGCGCTGGGTTCGGGCGTCAGGACGGGCGTCGCGGTCGGGCCGGGCGTGGAGGTCGGGACGGGCGTCGCGGTGGGGACCG
>DASSMQ010000038.1:0-2024 GCA_035688805.1 Candidatus Limnocylindrales bacterium | reverse complement strand
TCCCGGTTCGAGGCCGCGATCCTCCCCCCGTGGCGCTCCACGATCCAGGCCGCGATGGCCAGCCCGAGCCCCGTCCCGCCGCCCGGGGCACCGGCCGCGCGATAGAACCGGTCGAACACTCGCGGCAGGTCGTCCGGCCGGATGCCCGGACCGGCGTCGTCGACGACCAGAACCGCCTCGGGGCCCTCGACGCGCACCCCGACCTCGACCCGTGACCCACCCGGTGCATGGCGCAGCGCGTTGTCGACGAGGATCGCGACGAGCTGGCGCAGCCGCGCCGGATCGCCGGTCACCTCGGCCGGGACGGGATCCACGGCCAGGCCCACGCCCCGTTCGCCCGCCAGCCGCGCCAGCCCGGACGCCCCCGCCGAGGCGATGTCGCCCAGATCGACCGGCACCCGCTCGAGCTCGACCGCTCCCGAGTCGGAGCGGGCCAAGAGCAGGAGGTCCTCGACCATCGTCGTCAGGTGGTCGACCTCCTCGCGGATATCGGTGAGGGCCGTGCCCACGCTGCCGACCGCTTCCTTGGGATGGCGTGCGAGGTCCTCTACCGACGCCCGGATGACCGTCAACGGCGTGCGCAGCTCATGCGACGCGTCCGCCGCGAACTCGCGTTGCCGGCGCAACGCTTCACGCTGGTCAGCCAGGGAGCGGCGGATCGGCACGAGCGCCCGACTGGCGTAGGCGGCGCCGACCGCGGAGGCGATGAGCAGCCCGATCGCGCCGCCGATCACCAGCACGAAGACGAGGACCTTGAGGGTCCGCGCCTCGGTGGTCCGGTCACCGACGATCTGGACGTAGAACTGCCGACCCCGGAACTGGACCGGGTCGGTCAGGACGCGGATCGGCGTGACGGCCTGGGCCGGAGGCGCACCAGACGAGTCTGGCTCGTCGACCGGCACCGAGATCGATGCCTCGCGGATGTCCCGCGCCCCGCTCGCTCGCACCGCCGCGACCGACGAGGCGACCGGCAGCCCATTCGGGACGAGCCCGCCCCGCGGCCCGACCACGGCCCCCTGGTCGTTGACGATGAGCGTGAACGTCCCGGAGCCCTGCCCCCCGAAGATGAAGCCGCCCGCCGGCAGATCGCCGTTGGCGTCCGGGCGCTGGCCGGTGATCGCGTTGGCCTGGGCGACGAGCTGGGCGGTCCCCGATGACGACAGCGACCGGTCGACCGCGACGTACAGGATCGCCCCGAGCGCGAGCAGCACGACCAGGGTGATGCCGCCGCTCCACAGCGTCAGCTGGAGTCGGACGCGACGAAGCAGTCGAGCCTCGTCGAGCGTGACTTCGGCCCCGTCCGGCGTCGTCGAGTCGGTCGTCCCGTCAGCCATCGGCGAGGCGGTAGCCGACCCCCCGGACCGTCCGGATGTATCGCCCGGCGTCGCCGAGCTTGTCGCGCAGGTAGTGGATGTAGGCATCGACCGCGTTCGGCGTGACGGCGACCCCGAACGGCCAGGCCTGGTCGAGCAGTTGATCGCGCGACAGCGTCTGGCCGGCGTGACGAAGCAGACACTCGAGCAGCGAGAACTCGCGGGGGCTCAGCTCGACGTCCTTGCCGTCGACCGTGACCCGGCGCGCCGCCTCGTCGAGCACGATGGGTCCCGTGGCGAGCGTGGGAGTCGTGCGCCGACCCGTCGGCGCGCCCCGGCGCGCCAGCGCCCGCAACCGAGCCGACAGCTCCTCGAACGCGAAGGGCTTCACGAGATAGTCGTCCGCGCCAGCGTCCAGCCCGGAGACCCGATCGCCGACCGTGTCCCGCGCGGTGAGCATCAGGATCGGCACGGCCGAACCGGCCGCCCGGAGCCGCCGCGCGACCTCGAGCCCGTTGATGTCGGGCAGGCCGATGTCGAGGATCACGCAGTCGATCCCGGGCAGGTCTTCGGCGATCTCGAGGCCGGCCTGACCGTCGGTCGCGACCTCGACCAGGTGGCGGTCGTCCTCGAGCAGGCGCTTGAGGAGGCGCGAGAGACGCGGATCGTCCTCGATGACGAGCAGGTGCATCGCGGTCAGCCTAGCCGTGG
>DASSMQ010000037.1:0-33404 GCA_035688805.1 Candidatus Limnocylindrales bacterium | reverse complement strand
GGGCCCGCGCGGCGCCGCGCCCGCCTTTTCAGGTCAGGTCGATGAAGACGTTCTTCGTCTCGGTGTAGAGGTCGAGCGCCGCCATCCCGAGCTCGCGTCCCACGCCTGACATCTTGTAGCCGCCGAACGGCGCCTCGACGTGGACCGAGCTATTGGAATTGACGCTGATCACGCCCGTCTGGAGGCCCTTCGCGGTCCGCAGGGCCTTGCCGATGTCGCGACTCCAGACGGAGACCGACAGGCCGTACGGCGTGGCGTTCGCGAGCCGAAGCGCCTCCTCCTCGGTGTCGAACGGGATCACCGACACGACCGGACCGAAGATCTCCTCGCGAGCGATCCGCATGTCGTTGGTCACGCCATCGAAGACCGTTGGCATCAAGTAGGCGCCGTCGGCCAGGGCCGGGTCATCCGGCGGTTCGCCGCCGACGACGATCGTCGCGCCCTCGCCGAGGCCGATCTCGATGTAGTCGCGGACCCGGTCACGCTGCTTCTGGCTGATGAGGCTGCCGACCTGGGTCGCCTCGTCCGCGGGATCGCCGACCTTCACCGCTCGGGTCGCCTCGGCGAACAGCTCGACCACCCGTTCCCGCACGGAACGC
Source organism: Candidatus Limnocylindrales bacterium (assembly GCA_035688805.1). Classification (GTDB taxonomy): domain Bacteria; phylum Chloroflexota; class Limnocylindria; order Limnocylindrales; family CSP1-4; genus SPCO01. The sequence goes on along the minus strand of DASSMQ010000037.1, from coordinate 32,805 downwards.
TCGACGAAGATCCGGCTCCTCGCGCAACAGTCCTGGCCGGCATTGTCGAACACGCTCATCGGCGATTCGCGGGCGAACTTCTCGAGGTCCGCGTCGGCGAACACGATGTTCGGGCTCTTGCCACCGAGCTCGAGCGAGATCTTCTTCACGTTGCTCGAGGCCAGCCGCATGATCTCCTGGCCGGTCGTCGTCTCGCCGGTGAAGGCGACCTTGCCGATCCCCGGGTGCGCGGCGATCGAGGCTCCGACCGAGCCGCCAGGCCCCGTCACGACGTTGAGGACCCCTGCCGGGATGCCGGCTTCCAGGGCCAATTCGCCGAGGCGCAGCGCCGTGAGCGGCGTGTACGAGGCGGGCTTGAGCACCGCGGTATTGCCGGCGGCCAGCGCCGGGGCGACCTTCCAGGAGGCCATGAGCAACGGGAAGTTCCAGGGCACGATCAGGCCGACCACGCCGATCGGCTCGCGCAGGGTGAGGTCCAGGCCGGGCTTGGAGACCGGGATGGTCTGGCCGTAGATCTTGTTGGCCGCCCCGGCGTAGTAGTCGAACACGAGGCTCGTGCCGATGATCTCGCCGCGGGCCGAGCTGATCGGCTTGCCGCCGTTGCGGCTCTCGAGCCAGGCAAGCTCGTCGCTGTGCTTCTTGAGCAGGTCCGCCAGCTTGGTCAGGCTCCGTCCGCGCTTGCCGGCAGCCCAGGTCGCCCAGCCCCTCCGGTCGTCGAATGCGGCCCGAGCCGCCGCGACGGCACGATCGACGTCCTCCCGGCCACCGAGCGGGGCCGTGGCGATGGTCCGCCCGCGAGCCGGGTCGACGACGTCGAACGTCTGCCCGTCGGCCGAATCGACCGATGCACCTCCGATGACCATCCGGGCGATGGTTGGGGCCTCGGATTCGATGGGCGATGTCGACGATCCGGTCGTCATGGCGGTGGGTCTCCGTTCGGTCGCGGGTGGCGGGGTAGGGGCCCCGATTCTACGCCCGGGCGACGGACTCCCCGTGGGCGAGGGCGGCGACGATGTGGCCGGCGACGCGCGCGCCATCGGCCGCGCAACCGGCGTGGTCGATGTCGGCGTGGACGCAACAGCCGGCGGCCCACAGGCCCGGCAGCGGCGACCGCCCGTCCGCATCGACCGGGGCGGGGGTCCCGGGCCGGCCGTCGACCAGGCCGAGTCCGCGCAGGAGGAAGGGCATCGGCACCTGCGCGTCGGCGAAGACGAGGCTGTCCGCGGCGATCGTCTCGCCATCGACCACGACGCCCGTCAGCCGGGCCGTGCCCTCGATCGCGGCTGGATCGCCCTGCAGTCGGGCGACGACCACGCAGCCGGCCGCTTGGAGGTCGCTGGCGATGACGTCCGCGGTCCTCGTCATCCCGACGACGACCGCCCGATGCCCCGGCAGCACGTCGGCGGCGAGGGCCGCCCGGACGAGATCCGCGGTCATCACGCCTGCCGGACGCTGACCGGCGATCGATCGCTGTTCGCGCGGCCGGACGTAGCCGCCGCTGGCCAGCAGGACGGCGCGCGTCCGGGCCACGGCTGGTCCATCGGCCGACTGGGCCTCGACGCTCCAGGCGTCGTCCTCGGCGATCAGCCCGATCGCGGTCCAGCCCGCGGTCCGGTCGACGACCAGGGTCGCGAGGCCAGCCTGGCGGGCCGCCGCGGCGGCCGCGCTGCCGGCCGCGCCGGCGCCGACGACGACCAGGTCCCAGGCGTCCCCGTTCGGTGGCGGATCCAGCGGCGACCCGGGCGTCGAGTCGGGTCGCGACGACGACCGTCGGTCCCCGCGCTGGCCGGTCTCCTCGAGCGGGGCGAACAGCCACGACGCCGGACGGCCCTTCTCGACGCTGGCGATCCCGACGTCGAGGGCATCGGCGAGGATGCCGGCCACGGCGACGCCGCACAGATTGCCCTGGCAATCGCCGAAGGTCGCGCCCCCGCGTCGCTTGACCCCGTCGAGCGTGAGCGGCCGCAAAGGCCGCGAACAGGCACCCACGATCTCGCCGCGGTCCACGCCGCGGCACAGGCAGACCACCTCACCGGGCTCGGCCTCGAACGCCATCGGTGGCGGAACGGGGCGGACGGTCGGAGCCGTCGTTCGCCAGCCGCGGGCGGCGATCACCCCGTCCGCGACGGCCTCGGCGATGCCCGGCGATGCCGAGATGCCGGTCGATCGGATGCCGCAGGCGAGCCAGAGTCGATCGCTGGCCTCGGATGGGCGGACGATGTGGTCGCCCGTCGAAGCGGCGGGACGCAGCCCGGTGAAGGCCCGGATGGGCCGAGCTCCTGCGACCTCCGGCACCAGCGCCGCGCAGGCGTCGAGGATCCGCGCCGCCCGGGCCGCGTCGGTCGAGCGGTCGTCCTTGTCGGTCCCATCGACCGCCGTCGGCCCGAGCAGGATCCCGCCGAACACGATCGGAGTCACCAGCATGCCCTTGCCCATGGGGCCGGGGACCGGGAGCACGATCCGGTCGATCCCGAAGGCCTCCTCGCTCACCAGGAACTGCCCAGCCCGCGGGGCGATCGCGAACGACCGGTCGCCGGCCATGGCGGCCACGTCGTCCCCCTGCAGCCCGGCCGCGTCGACGACCTGGTCCGCGACGATGATCGTGTCGTCCTCGAGTCCGACCCGAACGGCGTCGTCAGCCATCCCGAGGCTGGTGACCCTGGCCCGCCGTCGGACCTCGACCCCGCCGGCCATCGCGGCTTCCGCGAATGCCCGGGTCAGCCAGAACGGGTCGACGATCCCCTCGCCCGGGATCGACAGGGCCGCGATGGCGTCGCCCGTCACGTACGGCGCCTCGTCGGCCACGGCGCGCCCGTCGATCCAGCGGGTGTCGACGCCCATCGCGGTCGCGCGCGGGACGATGTCCGTCCGGAGCCGATCGATATCCTCGTGGGAGCGGGCCACCATCAGCGCTCCGACGGGGAGGTACGGGACGCCCAGGTCCTCGAGCAATGTCGGCCACAGCTGGTTGGACCGTCGCAGGAATCCGGCCTCGAAGGTCCCGGCCTTGGCGTCGAAGCCGGTGTGGAGGATCGCGCTATTGGCCTTCGACGCGCCCTCCCCGACGTCGGCGGCCGCTTCGAGGACGACCACGCCATCGAGCCCACGCTCGGCGAAGGCATGGGCGATCGCGCAGCCGACCACCCCGCCGCCGATCACGACGACGCGCGCCCGTTCGGTCATCGGGGCATCAGGCGGTCGGCACCTGGTCGGCCCCCGGGGGCAGATCGTCCCGGGTCGTTCGCGCGTCGGCGAAGCCGTCGGCCGCCACGATCGCCGCGCCGATGATGCCGGCGTCGTTGCGCAGCTGGGCGGCCACCACCGGCGTGCGGCAGGTCAGCCTCGGGACGAACTTGTCGGCGTTCTTGCTCACCCCGCCGCCGAGGATGAACAGGGACGGCCACATCAGATCCTCGATCCGGTGGAGGTGCTCGTCGAGGTCCTCGGCCCAGGCCTTCCACGACAGCCCGCGACGGGTGCGGGCGGCGGCCGCGGAGCGGCGTTCGGCCGGCCGGCCGCGGATCTCCATCTGCCCGAACTCCGTGTTGGGCACCAACGTCCCGTCCAGGAAGACGCCCGAGCCGACGCCGGTCCCGAGCGTGAGGAAGATGACCGTCCCTGACCTGCCGGCGCCGACCCCGTAGCGCATCTCGGCGATGCCGGCGGCGTCGGCGTCGTTGACGATCTCGACCCGTCGCTTGAGCGACTTGGACAACTTGTCCGCGATGGGGAACCCGACCCACCCAGGGTCGATATTGGCGGCTGTCGCCAATCGTCCGTTGATGGCCACGCCCGGCAGGCCCACCCCGATCGCCGCGTCGGCGGGGATGGTGCTGGCCTTCACGAGTCGTCGGACGATGCGTCCGATCGAGGCGCTGACCAGGTCGGGGGTCGACGGCTGTGGCGTGAGCACCCGGATGCGGTCCGAGAAGAAGCGCCCCGCGTCCACGTCCACGACCGCGGCCTTGATCCCGCTGCCGCCGACATCGACGCCGATGGTGAGGCGTCCTGGCTCGGGTGCCGGGGTCTCGGAAGCGGGTTGATCGACCATGGCCGAGCTCAGAAGTAGTTCACGGTGATCCCGCCGTCGACCACGAGCGACGCGCCGTTGGTCCAGCGGGATTCGTCGGACGCGAGGTAGATCGCCATGTTGACGATCTCCTCGGGCTTCCCGAAGCGGCCGGTCGGGTTGCGGGCGAGCCGGATGCGCTTGGCCTCCTCGTCCTTGACGAGCCAGTCCATGAGCAGCGGCGTCTCCACGGGGCCCGGGCAGATGGCGTTGGTCCGGATGCCCTTCGGGCCGAACTGCACGGCCAGGCTGCGGGTCAGGCTCAGGACCGCCCCCTTCGACGCGGTGTAGGCGTCCTGGGGGACGCTGCAGCCGACGATCGCGACGAAGCTCGCGATGTTGATGATCGAGCCACCGCCGCCGCGCTCCATCGCGGGGATGGCGTACTTGCACCCCAGGAACACCCCGCGCAGGTTCACGGCCATCACCTGGTCCCAGACCTCGACCGAGGTGTCCGTCACGGAGTGGTCCGCTTCGGGCATGACCCCGGCGTTGTTGTAGAGGCCGTCCAGCCGCCCGTAGGTCGCCACGGCATGATCGACCATCGCCTTGGCGTCGGCTTCCTTCGAGACATCGGCCTTGACGAAGGTCGCCTCACCGCCGTCGGCCCGGATGAGATCGACGGTCTCCTGCCCCGCCGCCTCGCCGTACTCCGCCACGACGACCCTGGCGCCTTCCGCGGCGAACATCCGTGCCGCCACTCGTCCCATGCCGCCGCCCCCGCCCGTGATGACCGTGACCTTGTCGGCGAGTCGCATCGGTGGTGATCCCTCCAGCGTTCGATCGGATCTGGGTTCGTCGGGCCGGCGCGTGTCGGCGAGCCCGTGAGCCGGCGCCGAACGGCGACGCAATCGTACTCGCGCCCGAGGGCCCGAGCGCCATACTGGCGCCCACCGCATCGTGTCCTCGGGCACCGTTGATGCCGACACCGTTGCTCGCCGATGGAGCCAGCCGATGACCGACTCCGCCGCCGATCTGATGACCGCGATCGTCGCCGGCGACGCCGGCACGGTCCGCCGCATGGTCACCGAGGACCCGAGCCTCGCCTCGAGCCGTGGCGAGGACGGGGTGTCGGCCCTCCTCCAGGCGCGCTATCGGAACGACCGGGCGACCATCGACGCATTGCTGTCGGCCGACCCCGAGCTCGACATCTTCGAGGCCGCCGCGCTCGGCTACGTCGACCGCGTCCGGGAGCGCCTGGATGCGAACCGCGGCGACATCGGCGCCCTCTCCCCGGACGGGTTCACCCCTCTGCACCTGGCCGCCTTCTTCGGCAAGGCCGACGTCGCGCGTCTCCTTCTGGACAGCGGCGCCGACGTCACGGCCTACACCCGCAACCCGTTCGCCAACCAGCCGCTCCATGCGGCCGCAGCCGGCGGCCATGTCGAGATCTGCCGGATGCTCATCGCCGCGGGCGCCGACGTCGATGCCACCCAGCATGGGGACTTCGCGCCGCTGCACGAGGCAGCGCAGCACGGCGACGACGAGATGGTCGAGCTGTTCCTCTCGGCCGGGGCGGACCCGACCGCGATCGCCGGCGCGATGGGTACCCCAGCTGACGTCGCCGATGCCGCGGGCCACGCGGACGTCGCCCGTCGCCTTCGCGCGATGGCCGTCCAGCGCGCCTGATCCCGGCCCACGACGCCAGACCGGGACCCCTGGCGGGAAGAGGCTAGGACCTTCGTACCAGTCCCCTGCGGGCGACACCGCGGTACACATGCATCGCCGGGGAAGGGCGAGCCACCAACGGAAACCATGCTGATGTCGGAACATGCCCATCGCACCTGATCTCGCGTCCAGCGCGGGCCGCGCTATCGCGCGCCTGCTGCTGGTGGGCGTGGGCGCCGCGCTCGTCGTCGCGCTCGCCTCCATGGCGGTCCAGGCCGCCGAAGCCACGATCGCCGACGTCGCGGTGCTGGGCCTGCCTCCGATCCTGGTGGGAAGCGTCATCGCGATCATCCTCGTCGCGATCGAGGTGGCCGTGGTCCGCCGTGTCCGACGCAAGGTCCGCATCCTGGAAGATGACCTGACCGGCCTTCGAGAGGCATACGACCGGGCGCGGCTCGACTCGCTCCGCGACGGCCTGACGGGCCTCGGCAACCATCGCGCGTTCCAGGAGGAGCTCGACGCCCAGCTCGCCATCGCCCGCGACTCCGGACAGCCGCTCGCCCTGCTGATCGTCGATGTCGACGACCTCAAGAAGATCAACGACCGGACCGGACATGCCGCCGGGGACGCGTTGTTGCGGACGCTGGCCCAGATCATGTGGGCCAACCTGCGTCGGGGCGACCGCGCCCATCGCATCGGTGGCGACGAGTTCGCCGTCCTGCTGCCCGGCTGCGACCTGGCCGGCGCAGACGTCATCGCCAAGCACCTGCTGGCCGCCGCCTTGAGCGGCAACCACGGCCGTGGCGGTGCGTTCTCGATCACCGTCGGGGTGACCGCCTACCCCCTCCCCAGTTCCGATCGGCAGCAGATGATCCACCACGCCGACGCCGCGCTCTACGCCGGCAAGCGCCGAGGCCGGACGAACGTGCAGACGTTCGATCCGACGATCCACGGTGTCGCCGACGACAGTCGCCCGCTGGCCGAGATCGAGGCTGCCGTCCAGCGCGTCGTCAACGACGGCCTGCTGCGTGCGGTGTACCAGCCGATCTTCTCGCTGATCGACGGACGGGTGATCGGCTACGAAGGCCTGGTCCGGCTCGCCAGCGACACCGACTTCCCCGACCCGACCAGCCTGTTCGTCGCCGCCGAGGCCACCCGCCGCACGGTCGAGCTCGACGTCGTGTGCGCCCGGACCGTGCTCGCCGGTGCCGCCGCGGCGCTCGGCGCCGACCAGTACCTGTCGATCAACCTCTCGCCGAGGACGCTCGAATCGGATGCGTTCAGCCCGCTCGAGATCCTGGCCCTCGCCCGGCGCCACGGCATCTCCCCGACCCAGCTCGTCGTCGAGCTCACCGAGCGCGAGGCGGTCGAGGACCTCGGGAAGCTCCAGTCGACGGTCTCGACGCTGCGCCGGCACGCGGTCCGGATCGCCATCGACGATGTCGGGGCGGGCAACGCCGGCCTGCGGCTCCTATCCGAGGTCGACTTCGACATCATGAAGATCGACCTGTCACTGGTCCGCGCCGGGGCGACCCACGAGCCGACCGAGGCCGTGCTGCGTGCGCTCGGCACGTTCGCCCGCCAGCGCGACCGCAAGATCGTGGCCGAGGGGATCGAGACGGCCGAGCTTCTGGAGGCCGTCCTCGAGCTGCGCTACGACGCCGGTCAGGGCTACCTGTTCGGCCGGGCGCAGCCGCACCTGGCCGCTCCCGCGCTCGACCTGTTCGCCCTCCTGTCGGAGGCCCAGACCGAGGTCGTCAGCGCCGCCTGACGCCGGACTGGATTCAGCGCGCCGCGCGCTCCGCCAGGAGTGCCGCTCGCACCGACTCGAACTCCGTCGCGATCGATTCGACCCGGGCGGCGAGGTCGGCGATGGGGCCGCCTCGACCGTCCTCCTCGATGCTGCGCGAGAGGTCGGCGAGCGTCGTGGCACCCACGTTCAGGCTGTTGGACTTGAGCGAGTGCGCCGGTCGGACCGCCGCCGCGTCGTCGCCGGTGTCGACGGCCGCCCGCAGCCCCGCGATCTGGGACTGGGCGTCGTCGATGAACGTGTCGATCAGTTCGTCGACGAATTCGGGGTCGCCGCCGGTGATCTCGAGCAGGTGGGCCATGGCGTTCGGGTCGAGCGTCACCTGGTCGCCTCCTCCGGGGTCGCGCTCGGGGCGCGGTGCATCGAGAACGTCGGGACCGCGCGGCTGAAGCCCTTGAGCTGGCGGTCGCCGGCCGGCTGGGCCGTGATCGCCGCCGGCAGATCCGGCTCGGCCTCCGCGAACGTGCGGGCCGCGACCAGGATCTCGCCCGGGGCCGCATCGCCACTGAGGCGGGCGGCCATGATGATCGCGTTGCCGATCGCGCCGTAGTCGTAGCGGCCTTCGAAGCCGATTCGGCCCATCGTCGCGTAGCCCGTCGCGATGCCGATGCCGAGCTCGAGCACATGACCGCGCCGTCGCCAATCGGCCGAGAGGGAGGCGAATCGTTCGCGCATCGCGGTGGCCAAGGTGATGGCCCGGGCAGCGTGATCGGGCTGCAGGACCGGGTCGTTGAAGAACGTCATGAACCCGTCGCCCGCGAAATGCTCGAGGGTGCCCTCGTGCTCGACGATCAGCGCACCCATCGTGGCGTGATATGCCCGGAGGAAGCCGAGCACCTCTTCAGGCTCGGCCGTCTCCGAGAAGACCGTGAAGTTGCGCAGGTCGCAGAACATCGCGGTGATCTCGCGACGATGACCGGCCAGCATCGCCTCGCCGTCGGCGCTCGAGACGAGCGCGGCCACTTGAGGCGACAGGAATCGCGACAGCTGGGTGCGCTGCCGGTCGATGGTGGCGAGCAGGTCCCGCTCGTTGTCGCGCAGCCGCTTCTGGGTCAACGACGCATCGACCCTGGCGCGCAGGATCTCCGGATCGACCGTCTTGGGGAGGTAGTCGGTCGCGCCCATCTGGATGCAGCGGACCACGCTGTCGAGCTCGTCCACGCCGGAGATCACGATGACGGGCAGGTCGCGCAACCGCTCGTCGGCGCGCAGGGCGGCGAGGGTCTCGTAGCCGTCCATGACCGGCATCACGATGTCGAGCAGGACCAGATCGATCGCGGCGGCCCCGGCATCGGTCAGCCGGTCGAGCGCCTGGCGGCCGTCCTCGGCTTCGACGGTCTCGTGGCCGATCGACGTCAGGAGACGGACCAGCAGACGGCGGTTGAACGCCGTGTCGTCGACGACGAGCACGCGTCCGGGGGTCATCGGGCCCTCGCGGCGACGAGGGTCGCCTGCAGCGCATCGGGTGCGATGGGCTTCGAGATGTAGTCATCCATCCCGGCCGCGAGGCAGGCCTCCCGGTCGCCGTCCATCGCGTTGGCGGTCATGGCCACGATGCGTGGGCCCTCGTCGCCCGGCCAGCGGCGACGGATCCGCCGGGTCGCCTCGAGCCCGTCCAGTTCGGGCATCTGCACGTCCATCAGCACGACGTCGTAGTCGGCGCCCTCGAGCGCCCCGATGGCCTCGAGGCCGTTGGTCGCGACGTCCGCCCGGTAGCCCATCCGTTCGAGCAGGCGCAGCGCGAGCTTCTGGTTCACCGGGTTGTCCTCCGCCAGCAGGATGCGCAGTGGGTGTCGCGCGGCGAGGCCGCGATCGATGCCGGCGCCCGTCGGGCGGACGGGGACCGCGGTCGCCTCGCCGGCGAGGGCCGTGGCCATCGCATCGTGGAGCGCCGATGGCTTGACCGGCTTGATCAGGAACGCCGACACGGCTTCGCTCTCGCGCTCGTGGACACCGAGCGATGACAGCACGATGACCGGGGTCGAGGCGCCAGCCTCCGCCGCCCGGAGCGCCGATGCCAAGGCGAGCCCATCGAGTTCGGGCATGTGCAGGTCGATGATGGCCAGGTCGAAATGGTCACCGCCGACCACCCAGCCGAGCGCCTCACGTGGCGAGCCCGACGCCCGGGCGGTCAAGCCCCAGCGTTCGAGCAGGGTCACCAGGATCCGCCGATTCGTGGCGTTGTCGTCGACGACCAGCACCCGCCGGCCGGTCAGGTCCACAAGTCGGACCGGTTCGACGGCGACGAGGTCCGGCGCGGTGTCGGCCTGGAACGCTAGCCGGAACGTGCTGCCCCGACCCGCGACGCCGTCGCTCTCCGCCACCAGTCCACCGCCCATCAGCTCGGCCAGCCGCCGGCTGATCGCCAGGCCGAGACCGGTCCCACCGTATCGCCGGGAGATGGATGCATCCGCCTGACTGAACGACTCGAACAGCCGGCCCATCCGGTCGGCGGGGATGCCGATCCCGGTGTCGCGGACCTCGGCGCTGAACGTCCAGCGCCCGCCGTCGTGATCCCGGCCATCGAGTCGGCGGCCGCTGACGGTCAGCTCCACCTCGCCCCGGTCGGTGAATTTCACCGCGTTCGAGAGGAGGTTGATCATGACCTGGCGGAGTCGTCCGGCGTCACCGACGATCGTCCGTGGCAGGTCCTCATCGATGGTGTAGACGAGCTCGAGGTGCTTCGCCGCGGCCGCCGGGGCGAGTACGTCGACCGCTCCCTCGATGCAGCTCCGGAGGAGGAACGGCCGCTGGTCGAGCTCGACCTTGCCGGCCTCGATCTTGGAGAAGTCGAGGATGTCGTTGATGATGGTCAGGAGGGCGTCACCCGAGGTCCGGATCGTTTCGGCGTAGTCACGCTGCTCCTCGGTGAGGGGCGTATCGAGCATCAGGCCGCTCATCCCGATGATCGCGTTCATCGGCGTCCGGATCTCGTGACTCATCGCGGCCAGGAACGTGCTCTTGGCCCGGTCGGCATCCTGGGCGGCGTCGCGGGACTCGCGGGCCTCGCGGAACAGCCGGGCGTTGTCGATGGCGATGGCGGCCTGCTGGGACAACCCGACGAGCAGCCGGAGGTCGCTGTCCGTGAACAGTTCGCTCGGCACCGGCCGCCAGACGGCCATCCCGCCGATGACTTCGTCGTGGGCGATCAGCGGTGCGACCATCAGCCGATCGTTCTCGTCGGGGTCGGTGCCCGGCACGGTCCGGGTGCGATGGTCGGATCGGACGTCGTTGACCATCTCGGCGCGGCGCGTCTCGAGGACGCTGCCGATGATCCCCTCGCCCAACCCCACCGTGTCGGCCAGCAGCTGCTCGGCGATGTCGCCGCGCGCGACGATGGCCCTGAACGAGCGGCCGTCGGGCTGGGCGAGATAGACCGCGCTGGCGGTCCCGGCCAACAGCGCCTGGGCGTGCTCGGCGATGCGCTCGAGGACGGTCGTCGGGTCGAGCGTTGCCGAGATCTCCCGCCCGACGTCGGCCAGCGCCGCCATCTCATCCGCTCGCCGGTGGGTCTCCCGATACAGGCGCGCGTTCTGGATCGCACTGCCGACGTTGGCCGCGACCGTCGACAGCAGACGCTCGTCGGAGTCATCGAAGCGGCCCTCGTCCTGGGTGGATTGCACGCTGATGACGCCGATCGCGTCCTCGCCGACCAGGATCGGAACGCCGAGCCAGGAGCGCGCGAGGGTGCCGACGCCGCGCGATCCGATCTCGGTGAACTCCGCCTCGTTGTTCAGGCGCAGCGGCTTGCGCGTGGTCAGGATGCGCGACGTCAGTCCGGTCCCCATCGCCATCGGCGCCTGGGTCTCCACGCGCCCCTGCTCGACGTAATAGGGGAATGAGATCTCCCGCCGGTCCGGATCGAGCAGCGCGACGTAGACGATGTCGGCGTGGAACGTCGCCCGCATCTGTTCGCCGACCATCTGGATCAACGGGCCGAGATCGAGCTGCGAGGCGATCGCCTGCCCGACCGTGTTGATGGTGTCGAGCTCGGCGACGCGCTGGCGCGTCTCCTCGATCAGTCGGGCATTCTCGAGCGCCACGCTCAGGGTCGCGGCGAGCGTCGTCAGCAGCCGGACGTCGCTGTCGGTGAATGCGTTGTCGCGGTCGACGTTCTGGAGCGAGATCACGCCGCGGGCCTGCTCGCCGGCGACGAGCGGCGCGAAGATGATCGACTTGGCGGGCTCACCTTGCGTCACGACCGCGCTGCCGCCCATCTCGACGCCGCGCGCGTAGGCGTCGGCGGCGAGGTGCAGGGGGCGGCGCGTCTCAAGCACGAAGCGTCGAGGGCCCTCGATGGGCATCGGCTCGTCCGGGAAGCGGACGCCCCGCTCGATCGAGTACGGGAAGTGGATGCGCTCGGTGCGATAGTCGACGATGCCGATGTCGACCACCTGGGCATCGAAGATCTCGCGGATCTTGTCACCGACCACGTCGTACATCGCCTGCATGTCGAGCCGCTCCGCGAGGCCGCGCTGGACCTCGTTGATGATGGCCAGCTCGGCGGCCCGCTCGTCGGTCTCGGCCAGCAGCCGCCTGGTCTCGCCGAACAGCCGAGCGTTCTCGAGGGCCACGCTGAGGCTCGCGGCCAGGGTCCCCAGGAGCCGCAGGTCCGATTCGGAGAACGCGTCGGTCCGGTCGAGGTTCTGGAGCGAGATCCGGCCCCGGAGCTCGCCGCCGACCATCATCGGGACGAACAGCATCGACAACGCCGGTTCGCCTTGCACGACCTGCAGTGAGGTATCACGGCCCGCCGACCAGGCCGGGATGTCGTTGATGAGTGTCGGCTCGGGGTTCTCCATCCAGTCGCGGAAGAGCGGGCTGATCGCTGTCGGCTCGTCCGGGAAGCGCACGCCGCGCTCGATGGTGTACGGGAAATGGACGACGTCGGCAGCACGGTCGATGATGCCGATGTCGACCACCTGGGCGTCGAAGATCTCCCGGATCTTGTCGCCGACCAGGTCGTACATGGCCTGCATGTCGAGTTCCGCCGCGAGACCCTCCTGGACGCCGTTGATGATGGCCAGCTCGGCGGCTCGCTCATCGGTCTCGGCCAGCAGACGCTTCGTCTCGTCGAAGAGACGAGCGTTCTCGAGGGCGACGCCCATGCTCGCGGCGACGGTGCTGACGACGCGTTCGTCGCTCGCGCTATACGCGTCACGGCGCGCATCGCCGAGGGTGACGACCCCGATCGCCTCGTTGCCCATCAGGATGGGGACGCCGAGCCACGACTGTGCGGGCGTCGGGTCATCATCGGCGCCCGGCGCCTGGCGCTGCAGGCCGCCGTGGTCATCCTGCTCGGCCTGGCTCCCGAGCCGCAACGGTCGCCGTGTTTCCAGGACGAGCGAGGTCAGCCCGGTGCCATAGGGGATCGGTGGGACCTGGATTCGCGTTCCACGGTCGCGTTCGTACGGGAACGTGATGAGACCCGATGCCTTGTCGTGGAGGGCGACGTACATGTCGCGAGAGCCGAACATCGCCCAGAGCCGATCACCGACGGCCTCGATGATGGCGTCGAAATCCAGCTTCTCGGCGAGCGCCGACCCGATGTCGTTGATGACCGCCAGCTCTGCGGCTCGCTGGTCGGTGTCGGCCAGCAGCCGTTTCGTCTCGGCGAACAGGCGGGCGTTCTCGAGCGCGACCGACAGCGTGGCCGCCAGCGTTCCCAGGAGCCGGACGTCGCCGGCACTGAACGCGTCCTCGCGGTCGACGTTCTGGAGGCTGATCACCCCGGTCGTCGTCGATCCGACCTTGAGCGGCGCGAACAGCAATGAACGCGGCGTCTCTCCGGTGGTCTTGTGGATGCCCCCGTATCGGGCGTCCTCGCTGATGACGTCGCGATTGATCAGCAGGACCTGGCCGGAATCGATCACCTGCTCGCGCATGCCGCCGATCGGCAGGGGCTCGTCGTCAGTCCGGACGCCCTTCTCGATCGAGTACGGGAACCGGATCAGGCCCGCCTCGCGGTCGACGATCCCGATATCCACAGCCTGGGCGTCGAAGATCTCCCGGATCTTGTCGCCGACCAGGTCGTACATGGCCTGCATGTCGAGTTCCGCCGCGAGACCCTCCTGGACGCCGTTGATGATGGCCAGCTCGGCGGCACGCTCGTCCGTCTCCGCCAGCAGCCGCTTCGTCTCGCCGAACAGGCGCGCGTTCTCGAGGGCGACGCCCATGCTCGAGGCGATCGTGGCAAGGAGGCGCTCGTCGGCCACGCCGTACGCGTTCGACTCGACGGCCTCGAGCGCGATGACCCCGAGGACGCGCTCCCCGACGAGGATCGGAACGCCCATCCAGGACTGATGAAGGTCACCGGACAGGATCGCCTTGTGCGCGGCCGACTCGGCGGTGGTCCCGAAGCGAAGAGGCGCTCGCGTGCGAATGACCTCGGACGTGAGGCCGGGGCCGAGGGCGAACGGTTCCGTATGGAGCCGCTCGCCCTCGTGCATTTCCCATGGGAAGGAGATCAGGCCCGTCGAGGGGTCATACAGGGCGATGAATGCGGCGGTGGCGGCGAACACGGCTCGGACGCGCTCGCCCACCTGCTCCACGATGGCGTCGAATTCGAGCTGCTTGGCCAAGGCCGTGCCGATCTCGTTGATGACGGCGAGCTCGGCCGCCCGCTGGTCGGTCTCCGCGAGCAGGCGCTTCGTCTCGTCGAACAGGCGCGCGTTCTCGAGGGCCACGGCCATGCTCGAGGCGATCGTCGTCAGGAATCGCTGGTCACCCTCGTCGAAGCGGCCGGGTTCGGGGCTCAGGAGAGCGATCACGCCGATCACGTCGTCGCCCGCGATGACCGGGACGCCGAGCCATGATTGCGTCTTGTCGCCCTCACCCGTCGGGATGGCCCCCATGGCGATCCCTTCCTCACTCGAACCGAACCGGATCGGGTGACGGCGTTCGATCACCAGTGAGGTGATGCCCTGGCCGAAGGGCAGCGGTTCCACCTCGTGGCGGGTTCCCCCGACGATGAGGTACGGAAAACTGATCAGGCGGGTCTCCCGGTCGTAGCGGGCCACGATGACGTCGCGATTGGCGAAGATCTCGGCGATCTGCGCCCCGACCAGTTCCGTGATGGCGGAGAAGTCGAGCTGGCGCGCCAGCGCTTCGCCGATCTGATTGATGAGCGCCAGCTCGGCGTTCCGTTCGCGGGTCTCCTCGATCGCGCGAGCCCGGCTGAGTGCCTGGCCGATGTGCTGGCCGACGTAGGCCAACAGGTCGACGTCGGCCGCCGAATAGACCTGGTCGTTCTCGTAGGTCTGGACCGCGATGACCCCGAGGGTGCGCCCATCGGCGACCAGCGGTGCGCCGAGCCACTCGCCGTTGGTGCGGACCCCGACGAGCTCGATCTCGCCAGCCGCGATCAGCCGCTCGAATGTCGGCCAGTCAAGGTGGGCCGGTCGTCCGGTCCGCAGGACATATGCGGTCGTGCCCCGAGCCAGGCGGCCGACGCCCATCTGCGCCCAGACGTTCGGATCGATCACTTCAGGGTCGACCGTGTCGACGTTGTAGGGGTAGCTGATGGCGTCGCGCTCGGCGTCGTACAGGGCGATGTAGAAATTCTCCGCGTACATCAGCTCGGCGACGATGCCGTGGACCGTCGAGTAGAACTCCTGCAGGTCGTGGGCGGCGCTGGCGGCCGAGGCGATCCGATACAGCGCGTCCTGGACCTTCTCGGTCCGGGCGTGCTCGGCGACGCGGGCCTCGAGCTCCTCGATGCGGGCGCGCGCTACCGCGAGCTCCGGGTCGGATGGCGTCGTTCGCGAGGTCGCGCGGGTCATCGGTGGGGGTGGGTCGCCCTCAGCCGCGTTCGAGATAGCGTTCCCGGTCCCACGGGTGGACGATCGAGTCGTACGTCTCCTGCTCCACCCTGGCGGCGTTCAGGTAGTGGGCAACGACATCTTCGCCGAAGATCTCGCGAGCCGCGTCGGAGCGCTCGAGTTCCCAGATGCCCTCATACAGGGCTCGGGGCATCCGCGGGTGGCCCTTGGCGAGGTACCCGTTGCCCTTGAACTCGTCCTCGAGCTTGAGGCCATGGCGGATGCCGTACAGCCCAGCGCCGACCATCGCCGCGTACGTCAGGTACGCGTTCATGTCCCCACCAGGGAACCGGTTCTCGACGTGCAGGGTCGGGCCGTGTCCGACCAGGCGGAACCCGGTGGTCCGGTTGTCCCGGCCCCAGACGACGTTGACCGGCGCCCACGACAGCGAGGCGTAGCGCTTGTACGAGTTCACGAACGGGGCCACGAACACGGCCAGCTCGCGTGACAGGGCCATCATCCCGGCCATGAACTGCTGGCCGGTCTTCGACAGCCCGTAGGCCCCCGGCCTGTCCTTGCCGGTCGCGTGCATGAGCGGCACATCCTTGTCGGCGTCCCAGACGCTCATGTGGAGGTGCCCGGACGAGCCGGTCCAACGATGGTCCGGCTTGGCCATGAACGTGATGCCCCACCCGTTCAGGTAGGCGATCTCCTTGGCGCCGTGCTTGAACACGACGCTTCGGTCGGCCGATTCGAGGACGTGGTCGAAGCGGATGTTGACCTCGTGTTGGCCGTTGGCCGCCTCGCCCTTGCTGAATTCGATCGGGACGTTGGCCGCGCTCATCTGTGTGCGCAGCAGGTGGTGGAGCGGCTCGGCCTTCGTCGCCTGGAGCAGGTGGTAGTCCTCGTTGTAGTAGCCGAACGAGTGCGGGACCGGCCAGCCCCGCTCCGCCAGCGATTCCCACGAATCCTTGAGCACGTAGAACTCGAACTCGGACCCGGCCTTGACCGCGAAGCCCTCCTTGGCCGCCGCGGCGACCTGGCGCTTGAGGATCGTCCGTGGCGAGACCGGGATCTCCTTGCCGGTCTCCTCGTCGATCGTGTCGGCGAGGACCATGGCGGTGCCCGGCAGCCAAGGCAACTCGCGCAGCTGGTCCCAGATCGGCTCGGCGATCCAATCGCCATAGCCGGTCTCCCAGTTCATCAGCCGGAACCCTTCGGGAGTGTTCATCTCCATGTCGGTGCCGAGCAGGTACGTGCAGAAATGGGCGCCGTGCGAGATCACCCCGTCCAGGAACGCCTGGCCATGGACTCGTTTCCCCATCAGCCGGCCCTGCATGTCGGTGAACGCGACCACGATGGTGTCGATCCGCCCGTCCCGGACCATGGTCTCGAGCTCGGCCAGGCGAGGATGCTTGGTGGCTGGCCTGTGGCCGGCGTCGTGATCGCTCATCGGTTCCTGTCCCTCAGCAGTGACGGTTCGGGGGCCGACCGGCGGTGCCGGCCGGCCCCCGTGCTCGGATCTGGACGGATGGATCGAGGTCAGGCGGGGGACAACTCCTCCGCGGCGTGCTCGAACTCACGCTCGATCTCCGTCAGCTCGCTGGTGTCACCCATCGACCGCGGGCCCTTGAACCGGGATCTCGCGTACCCGAAGTAGTAGATCACCAGGAGCACGACGGTCCCAACCATGAACGGCCAGGAGATGTTGCCCGAGGTCGGCCAGGAGAACAGGACCATCAGGACGACGACCCACGCCACGGCCACCCAGGCGATGGGCTTCGACCAGCGGCCGAGGCTCCAGACCCGTTCCTTGAGCCACCCATCGGTCGTCGCGCCGAGGTAGATGACGACGCCGTACGCGGCGTACAGGAAGATCGTGCTGATCGCGGTGATGATCACGATGGCCGTCCCGGTCCCGACGATGAACGCGGCGACGCTGAACAGCCACGAGATCACGACCATCGCGGTCAGCGAGTTGGCCGGCGTCCGATAGCGATGCGACACCTTCTTGAGCCAGCCTGCACCAGGCAGGCCATCGTCGCGACTGAAGGCGTACAGCATCCGCCCGGCCGAGGCCACCGATGAGAGGCCGCAGAACGCCATCGCGATGGCGATGCCGGCGCTCAACAGATCGCCGAGGGTGGAGCCGAGGTTGTAGACGAGGATGTCGATGACCGCCACGCCGCCACCGAAGTAGTACTGGCTGGCCTTCGAGAGGTCCGTCGGCAGCGGGTTGGGGAACAGTGTCGAGAGGTCGGGCAAGTGGGTCGACAGCGCCAGCAGGAACACGAACCCGACGACGGCCGACACCGCGACGGACAGGAAGATGCCCCAGGCGCTCGCGACGCGGGCACCGACCGTCTCCTCAGCCACGTGCGCCGACGCGTCGTACCCGGTGTAGGTCCAGTTGGCCTGCAGGAGCGAGAAGAAGAACGCCAGGAACAACGGGTAGGTCGTCGCGGCGCCGTACTGCAGATTGACGAAGCCGAGGTTGTTGTTCCAGCTGCCGCCCGCGTCCAGGGGCTCGATCGCGAACAGGTGCAGACCGGACTGATCAGGCTTACCGGCCAGGAACACCAGCACGACCACGGCCGCGACGATGACGATGTGCCACCACACGCTGACCTGGTTCAGCAAGGCGACGAGGTTGATGCCGGCGATGTTCATCGCCAGCTGGATGGCCATCAGGATGCCCATCGTCACGAGCTGGCCGTTGAGGATGCTGCCGAGAAAGACGGACGTATTGCTGTAATCGACGCCAAGGTTGGACAGCAGCGGAGTGATGATCGTCGCGTTGAGGAAGCCGGCCGCCGCGTAGTTGATGCCGGCCACGATCGCGAACTGACCGATCAGGTTGAGCCAGGCCGTCCACCAGCCCCAGTCCTTGTTCTTCATCCGGCTCGCCCAGTAGTACAGGCCGCCGGCGGTCGGGTAGGCCGAGGCGATCTCGGCCATCGAGGCGGCGATGGCCAGGACGAAGACGGTGATGAGCGGCCAGCCGATCATCACGGCCGCGGTGCCGGCCCAGGCCAGGCCATAGTCGTACAGGATCACCGCACCCGTGAGGATGCTGATGATGCTGAAGCTGATCGCGAAGTTACTGAAGCCGCCCATCGACCGGAGCAGCTCCTGGGCGTAGCCGAGCTTGTGCAGATCCGCGATGTCCTGCTGGATGACGTCGTGTTGGGATCGAGCCATCGATACCTCCCTCACTGGGCGGAGCCGCCGTCCTGGGGTGGCGGGCGGTCGCCCTCGTGACCGGTTCCCTCCCTCGGGACCGATCGAACGCCAGGCTGCGACCACGCGGGGTGCGCCGGGCGCCGGTTCGCAGGGATGTGTCCTGGATGCCGCGGGATGCGCCGCGAGCGGCGGCCCCTCAGTAGGTCGCTTCGGCCTCCTTTCCCAAGGATCCTCGGCTCCGGACGGCTCCCCCCGCTCGCGTGCTGGCCGGACCTTCGGCGACTATACGCGGCAGGTCGAGCCGCAGGGAGACCGTCCCGTCAGTAGAGCATCGTGGTGCCGGTCGGGAACTCGAACTGGAACGCCGATGGCGGCAGTGAGGCATCCGCCAGGATCTCGGTCACCTCGGCATCCCGGGTCGTGACGCCGCCCATCGTCTCGACGAGCCGAAGGATCACTCCCAGCCGGCGGTCGACGACCAGGTCGATCCGGTGGTCCGGCCGGTCCCCGGCGATCTCGATCGTGCGCGGGTGGTCGCAGCTCAGGAAGACCGCCTCGCGGCCGTTCGCCAGGCCGGTGCCCATCACGGCACACCGACCCGTGGCCAGCACGTTCTGGCAGTACCCGGCTGGGTGGACGAAGGTGTCGGGCAGCGTCTCCATCGGCAGCGGCGTCACCGGTTCGTAGACCTGGGCAGAGCCCGGGAAGTCCGGGTCCCCCAGGCCGCGCGGACGGTTTCGGATCGGTCGCTGCGTCCCGAGGCGATGCATCGAGGCGTACGTCCGCACGATCTCGCCGTCCGAGATCCAGATCTCGTACGCCCCGCCGACCGGCCGACCGGGCTCGCTCGTCGTCACCCGGGCATGGCCGGGATGCCGGAGCATGACGTCGACCTCGACGGCGTCATCGCCGCGCGCGGTCGCGGCGCGCTCGATGACGCGCATCCGGAGCGTGGCGAACCGGAGCTCGGCATCGCGCATGAACTCGAAGAGCTCGGCCACCGTGGGCACGCCCGTCGGCAGCGCGGCGACCGCCGCTTGGCGCCGCCCGTCGGTCGCCAGCGCGAGTGCGGCACGATCCCAGAGCCGGGTCTCGGTCATCGGGCCGGATTGTAGCGGGCTCGAGGTGGACCCGACCGTACGTGCGGCCTTGGCACTCAGCCGCCCGCGGGACCGTCGCCGAGGCCCGGCTCGGTCATCGCGGCCGGATCGAGTAGTCGGTCGAGATCGCCCGGCGCGAGACCATGCTCGAGCGCGAGCTCACGGATCGTCCTGCCGCTGGCCAGGGCCTCCTTGGCCAGCTTGGCCGCCTCGTCGTAGCCGATCTTCGGGGCGAGGGCGGTCGCGAGCATCAGGCCCTGCTCGACCAACGCGGGCCCCCGCTCCGTTGCCGCGAGCCCATCGATCGCTCGCGCCGCGAGGTTCGCCGTGGCGGCAGCAAGGAGCTCGATCGACTCGAGCAGGGCGACCGCCGTCACCGGCATCATCACGTTGAGCTCGAGCAGCGACCCGGTCTGGCCGAACGCGACCGTCGCATCGTTGCCGACGACCCGGGCGACGACCATCGTCAGGCTCTCGATGATCACGGGGTTCACCTTGCCGGGCATGATCGACGAGCCCGGCTGGGTCTCGGGCAGCGCCAGTTCCGCGAGCCCGGCGCGCGGCCCCATGCCCATCAACCGGATATCCGACCCGATCTTCCAGAGGGACAGCGCGGTGGTCCGCACCGCTCCGTGTGCGGCGATCGCGACATCGAGCGTCGCCTGGGCATGGAAGTGGTTCGGTGCCTCCCTGACGGGCAGGGCGACCAATTCGGTCAGCCGCGCGCAGGTCCGAGCCGCGAACTCGGGATGGGCGTTGATGCCCGTCCCGACCGCGGTCCCGCCCAGCGGTACCGTGAGCAGCTCGTCGCGGGCAGCCTGGATGCGCCGGATCGCCTCCTCGACCTGTCCGGCGTAGCCCGAGAATTCCTGGCCCAGCCGGATCGGCGTCGCGTCCTGGAGGTGGGTCCGACCGGTCTTGACCACAGGCCAGAACTCGTCCGCTTTGGCCGCCAGGACCTCCTGCAGCCGGACCAGACTCGGGATCAGGGCCTCTTCGATGGCCAGGGCCGCGGCGAGCTGCAGCGCGCTCGGGATCGTGTCGTTCGAGCTCTGGCAGCGGTTCACCTCGTCGTTGGGATGGACCGTCGCGCCGCCGCCGAGCCGCGCCGAGGCCAGGTGCGCGACGACCTCGTTCATGTTCGTGTTGGTCGACGTGCCCGAACCCGTCTGGTAGATGTCGATCGGGAATTGCGCGTCATGGTCACCGTCGGCCACGGACGCGGCGGAGGCGGCGATGGCCCGGCCGCGTTCGGGCGCCAGCAGCTCGAGCTCGACGTTGGTCTCGGCGGCGGCGAGCTTGATGAGCGCAAGTGCGCGGATGAAGCGACGCGGGAAGCGCTGGCCGCTGATCGGGAAGTTCAGCACGGCCCGCTGGGTCGAAGCGCCGTAGAGCGCATCGGCCGGCACGGCCATCTCACCCATCGAGTCGCGCTCCATCCGGGTGACCCTCGTTGGATCGGTCATCCGTCGATCGTAGCGCCCGAGGCCGCTGACGGTGGGCGGGCGTACCGGCGATGGACGTTCCGTCGGACGAACCCGGCGGCCGGATACAGCGCCTCGGCCGGGGCATCGGCAGCGTCGGAGAAGACCTCGATCGCCCGGGCGCCGCGAGCGACGAACCGCTCGATGCCTGCCGTCAGGAGCGCCCGGGCCAGGCCACGTCGCCGATGGTCCGGGTGGGTTCCCAGCGGCTCGAACTCGCCGACCCGGCCGATCGGATCCCACCAGGTCAACGCGAACGCGGCGAAGGACCCATCCGATGCCTCGACGACCAGGTCGTCCTCGAGCCGGTAGTGCGGCATGTCGAGGAGGCCCTCGTATCTGGCCGCCGTCAGGCGCGATGTCGGGAACGCCGCTCGATGGACCGCGACGCGCGCCTCGATCTCAGCGGGTCCCGTGAGCCCGCGGATCCGATAGCCGGTCGGCAGCGTCGGGGTGGCCGCGGGGCGTGGCGCCGGTCCGTCCGCGGCTCGCCACAACCATTGCGACAGGCGCCGCCCGGAGGCGGCGAACCCGAGATCGCCCAGCGCTCGCTGGGCTGCCCCGTCGTCGTCGGACGCGAATACGCCGAAATCGGCGTAGTTTGGAGCAGCGACCAGTGTGCCGAACACCTCCCGGACCACGCTGGCGTCGGCGATGGCGTTGCCTGTCCAGACGTGCCACTCGATCTCGGGCGGTTCGTGCCAGGTCCACGCGACGAGCCGCGGCGTGCCTGTGGCGTCGGCAAGGTGCCACAGCCTTAGGTGGTCGGAGATCGGGTCCGGATGGCTGAGCGCGTGCCACCACTCGATGCCGGCCGGGGTCGACGCGACCACCGGCGATCCTGCCCGCCAGGCCGCCGAGGTCAGCGCGCCCGCGTCCTCGAGGTCGGCCATCGAGCTCGCCGGTCGCTGGGTGAGCATCTGGCCGAGCATACCCGTAGCATCGGTCGCGAATGCCGACCATCGACGCCAACGGGCTCCGCATCGGCTTCGACGTCGCGGGCGCCGGGCCGCCGCTCATCCTGCTTCACGGGGCGAGCTCGGTCGGGGCGCGCGACTTCCGCGCCCAGCTCCCGTGGCTCGAGACGGCCTTCCGCTGCTACCTGCCGGACGCCCGGGGGCACGGCCGGACGCGCTGGGACACCGCGGCAGACGGTTTCTCCGCAGATGACCTCGCCGATGACCTGATCGCGTTCGCCGATTCGCTCGGGCTGGGTACGTTCCACCTGCTGGGATTCTCGCTCGGTGCCATGACCGCGCTGCGGGTCGCGGTGCGGACAGCGGCGCGGCTTCGCACGCTGGTCGTCGCCGGCATCACGACGGACCGCGAACCGCGGGCGAGCGTCATCCGCGCCCTGATGGATCCGGTCCGGATCGAGCGCACCGACGCGGGCTGGGCCGCCGACCTGGCCGCTCGCCACGATCCGGACCAGGGATCCGGCGCCTGGCGGGCGCTCCTTCCGGCGATCGCCGGGGACGTCGCCACGCAGCGGCTGTTGACCGCGAAGGAGATCCGGACCATCGACCCGCCGACCCTGGTCGTCGTCGGCGACCGCGACCCGTTCGTGCCGGTCGACAGCGCCTGGCGCCTGAGCCGGACCGTCCTCGACGGCCGTCTGCTGGTCGTGCCGGATACCGGCCACGAGGCATTCCGGCTGGGTGCCGCCGTCGTGACGCCGGCCCTGGGCGAGTTCTATCGCACCACCGAAGTCGTCGCGCGCGCTCGTGCGGGAGCACCCGAGGCTGCCGACGCCGCACCAGCCACCAAGAAGGAGGATCCATGACGACCTTGCACGTGTTGTACCGCCGACCCGACGGTGGCGACGAGGCGCTCGCCGAGTTCGAGCGGCGATACGCCGCCGAGCACCTGCCGCTGGTGGCCCAGACGCCCGGCCTGCGGTCGACCGAGGTCCGGCGCGTCAGCGGCGCGCTCGGCGGGGAGACCGACCTCGTGCTGGCGGCATCGATGCACTTCGATGACCGCGCGGCGCTCGACGCAGGCCTTGCGTCCGACCCGATGCGGGCCGCGGGCCGTGTCCTTCGGGAGATCGCGCCGGGCCTGGCCACGTTCCTCGTCCTGGAGGACGCCGAAGATCTCTGGCCGAGCGCTCCGTAGGCGCAGATATCGCTCGCACCGATCCTCGGCGCGCCTGGAGGAGCCGCGAGCCCTCCTGAGGCCCGGATCGCCACCGCTCATCGCCTGGGCCGATCCTGGCGGCAGGGACGGGCCGTCTCGGCTCGCTGCAGCCCGTCCGCGGGGCCCTCGCGCCCAGCATCGGCTGGAGCGATCGCCGGGGAAACTGACCGCTCCGAGTCGGGGCCGAGCGCCGCTGATCACTCCGAGCGATCGATCCGCACCCCAGATCTCGTCAGCGGCTCATCGGGCGCTCGTCTCCCGGGGCGGTGATCACTCTCCGTGATCGTCGGTGGCCTGAAGACGCGAAGCGCAGCGGTCCGGCGCAGGGTTGAGCCGCCTGACGCCCCAGATCGATCGCTCTCCGTGATCACGCGCCCGGCCCAGCCTCGCGCCCCACCCTTCCCGCTTCGTGGATACTTGGGTGACGAGCCGCGAGGAGCCCCGTGACCGACGTCGAGCCGACCACTCGCTTCATCCGCGTCGATGCGCCGGTCGCCGGCCATGATGGCGTCGCCCTTCTGACGATCGATCGGCCCGAAGCTCGGAACGCACTGAGCTTCGCCCTCCTGGCCGAGCTGGCCGACGCCCTCGAGCGCCTGGACCGCGACGGTCGCACACGGGTGGCCGTCATCACCGGGTCTGGCGAGCGTGCGTTCGCCGCGGGGGCCGACATCGTCGAGCTGGCCGATCAGACGCCCGAACGACTGCGGACCGAAGGGAATTTCGACGCGTGGGACCGCATCGGCGCCGTCGGGATCCCGTTGATCGCCGCGGTCCGCGGCTTCGCCCTAGGGGGTGGCTGTGAGCTGGCGATGACGTGCGACCTGATCATCGCCGGCGACGACGCCCAGTTCGGCCAGCCCGAGATCAAGCTGGGGGTGATGCCCGGTGCCGGCGGGACACAACGGCTGACCCGGGCCATCGGGACGGCACGGGCGATGGAGCTTGTCTTGACCGGACGGACGATGCCGGCTGCCGAGGCGCTCGTCGCGGGCCTCGTGACGCGGGTGGTGCCCGCCCCCCAGACCCTGGCCTCAGCCTTGGAGCTCGCGCAGCAGATCGCCGATATGCCGCCCCTCGCGGTCCGTGCCGCCAAACGTTCCGTGCTGGCGGCCGCCGAACTGCCACTGTCCGCCGGACTTCGCGCCGAACGCCAGGCCTTCTTCGATCTCTTCGCTACGCACGACCAGGTCGAAGGTATGCGGGCGTTCCAGGACAAGCGGCCCCCGGTCTGGTCGGGCCGATGAACGTCCCCAACACCATCGCGCGCGACCACCGACCGCGACATCGCCGAGGCGAGGAGGATCCCCACCATGGAGCGTGACCCGTTCGACGGCGGGACCGACATCGGGCGCGACGTCGCGCGCGACCTCGGCGACGAGCCACCGGGCGCCCTGCGCGACGCGCCGCCCGACATCCTGTCGCCCATCGACGCGAGCGCGCCCGTGAGCGGCCACAACCCGGCGCCGGTCGCCCCATCCTCGCCGGCCGACGCCCCCGAGCACGATTGGGATCTCGCCCGTGGCCTCGTTCGTCCGGCGTTCCGGCCCGTCGGGACGCATGGACTGCCGCTCGAGTCGTTCGATCGGGACGCCCTCACCCAACATTCCATGCAGAGCCACTCCCAGCCGATCCTCGATGCCGGGCCGGCCGGCCTGCCGGTCGTCTACACGATCCCTGCCGGCGGCTTCGATATCGTCGTCAATGGTGACCATCTGCTGACCTGGGGGATCGAGCCTGTCGCGCTCCAGGACGCTGCGATCCGGAACCTGTCGGTGTGGTCGGCCACGGCGCCATGGAGCGCCGAGGACGCCAACGGTCGACGCCTGATCAGTTCCGATACCGGTGACGGGCTCGATGCCGTCCGCATCCTGCTGCCCGACGTCCTGGCCCACCTGACCCGCGAACTGGGTGGGCTCGGCCGGGTCCTGATCGGGATCCCGGAGCGTGACCTGCTGGTCGCCGCCGCCCTCCGTACCGACGATCCGGAGTTCGCCGGCTTGTTCGGGGACTTCATCGTGGAGCAATCCGGCGGAGCGGACGAGCCCGTCGATCGACGTGTGTTCGAGATCGCCGGCGGTCGGCTGGTCGAGTTCATCGGCTGACCCGACCGGCATGACCGATGGGCTGCGCGTCGAGGTCGACGATGGCGTCGCGACCCTGACGCTCGACCGACCCGAGGCGCTCAACGCGCTGACCGTGCCGGTCAAGGTCGCGCTGCGCGAAGCGCTCGAGTCGATCGCCGCCGACCGCTCGGTCCGGGCGGTCATCCTGACCGGGGCCGGTCGGGCGTTCTGCGCCGGCCAGGACCTCGCCGAGCGCGACGGGCCGGACGCCGAGCCACTCGATGTCGAGGTCCGCGAGCGTTACAACCCGATCATCCGGGCGTTGCGGTCGATGGGCCAACCGGTGATCGCCGCGGTCAACGGGGTCGCGGCGGGCGCAGGCGCCTCACTCGCCTTTGCCTGCGACCTGCGGATCGCCGCCGAAGAGGCCAGATTCGTCCTGGCGTTCGGGCGGATCGGGCTCGTGCCGGACAGCGGGGCGACGTGGTTCCTGCCGCGGCTCGTCGGGCCGGCCAAGGCCGCGGAGATGGCCCTGGTCGGCGATCCGGTCGATGCCGCGGAGGCACTCCGGATCGGACTCGTGTCGCGGGTCGTGCCCGGCACGGCGCTCATGCCCGAGGCGCGCGCCCTTGCCGATCGACTCGCGGCCGGCCCCCCACTCGCGACCTCGTTGACGAAGGGCGCCCTTCAGCGCGCCCTCACGATCGATCTCGACGAGGCGCTCGATGGCGAGGCGAAGCTCCAGGGCATCGCCGGCGCCTCCGCCGACCATGCCGAGGGCCTGGCAGCATTCCGAGAGAAACGCCCGCCGCGGTTCGGCGATGTCGACTAGAAGATCAAGTGGTTGATCTTTCTAGTTCAATGCATTCGGATTCTCCGCTGGCGAGGTGAACGCCGCCACGGACCGTGAAGTCGACGGTCTGATGGGTCCGCGTGCCGAGCCGCGAGACAAGAGGAGCAGTGGCGGCCCGCCGGCAATGACGAACCTGGGACCGAATCCGGGTTTCAGCCGAGGTCGGGCGTTCCGTCGCAGCCGGGGAGGTCCTCGCTGCGGATGGTTCCGTCCACGACCGTTGGCGGAGCGCTGCTGCTGCTGACGTAGTTCATCGGCTTCGGAGCTCCGTTGCGGCTGCCGGGAACACCACCCTCGGGAAACACCGCGCCATCAGGGACCCACGACATGTCGTCATCCAGGACCCTTTTGACGAGCTCCTTGGCCAGCTCCCTCGAGCTGGGAGCGCTCGTAGGCTCCGGATGAACATGCTGCACCTCGATCCCGGGCGCGACGACCAGGAGGGCTTCCGTGCGGTTGACGATCACGACGTCCCCCGTCGTCGCACATCCCGTGCCAAAGAGCACAGCAGACGACAGGAGCATTGCGGCAAGTCGGCCGGCGATGTATTGGATCATCGTCGGAGTGAGCCGGCCTGGGTTCTCTGTTCCGGGTGCTTCGAATTAGGTAGGGCGGCACGATCGATGGCGGTGGTCACCGATTCTTTGCATCGCGCTGCGGGAGCGTTGATCTCCACGTCCTGAAGCGGGCGGCATTCCCCTTCCTTTCCTTGAGCGTGTCTCAACAATTCGCTGCCGAGCCCTTCCTAACGCGGTGACGCTGCCCAGCTCGCCGCATTCGATCCGCGTCGGGCGCACCCATTCCGGCACCGGGGTAACCGGATTTCTTTACCCGGCCGGGATCACCTGTATCCCGACAACCACAAATGGAATCCTGCCTGGCGCACACGACGTGTCCCCGACGCCTTCCGTCGGGCCCGTCACACGAACGACGTCTCCTTGTCGCGCAAGAAGCTTACCGGTGGTATTGGTGATCACCAAGGGTCCGAAACGGACGACGACATCTGGTGGAAACAGGAGATACGTCCGAGACCCGCTCGATGTTTCGATCCACACGCAATCACCGGACTGATCATCGGAGCGACCGTCAATCGTGCCGACCACTTCCACGGTCTCATTCCCATCAACGACTGTTCGACCCGGAACGCATCCAGTGAGCGCCGTGACGCCCAGAATGGCGATCGTGGCACCAAGTAGTCCGAAGCCTCTCGGCGCGCCTGGATGAGTCCCACTTCTGCTCACGACTGTCGGTCTGATGCTGCGGATTAGTAGATCCTCCCGCATCTCGGTGACGGGTACTGGAACTTGACCAGGAAAGGATCTGTCTTGATGTAGTAGCCAAAGGCACACGAGAAGGACCCGTCGCTGCGCGCCGCGATCCAGATTGTGAGCCTGTTGTAGTAGGCGGGAAGGACGTACAGGTTGAAGAGCCCGTAGTACTTGAAACCCTGAACAAACTTCATGGTGACGTAGGTGCGCTTGTAGCCACCCGAAACCACGCCCACCCATGACACGGCAGGGTCCGGGTACCAAGCTCCTGTCTGGAGCCCGTAATGATACGAATACGCGATGGGCACGGCGCGATAAGTGTTGATCAAGGGTTTGCACGGGATGCAGAAGGTTCTGGTAGTCCAATACAGCCTGAGTTCGATGGCGGTTAGGACAACGTCGGCGCACGGGAACGAACAATCCTTGACGCCCACCCAGGCCCGTGCGGCGTAGCTGGCGAGACCGCTCGGATCGGCCTTCGCAACAATCCGGTTCCCAGCGTACACGAACAGCTTCGCGTCCTGCCGGCTCGGATCGCCCTGCAGGAATCGGCCCAGGCTCGGGCTGTAATGCCGGGCGTGCATGTACAGGAGATCGGCTCCGAACCGGCCATCCCATTGCACGTCGGCGGCACCGACATACAGGAAGCGGAAGCCGAGGTCGGCGATGCCGTTGTGGGTCAGCGTCGCGGGCCGACCCCAGGTCGAGTACGTGTAGGAGTTAGCCAGGGTCAGGCTGCCTGACGTCTCGATGCGGTACAGGGCCAGCGCGTCGCCGTGGCCGTTCCAGGTGACGAGGTAGGTGCCGGTCCCGGTCTGACCCGCCGGGATGGTGAGCTTGCTGATGGTGCCGCCGTCGTCGACGGTGTACTCGCGGACCAGGACGGCGTCGCGGTATTCGGCCACGATCGCGTCGCCCTGATAGCGGAAGGTCCAGACCACGGCCGCCCCCGACGAGGGCGTCTCGGTGATCTTGGTCCGGTGGCCCTCGCCGTCGTACTCGAAGTCCAATCGGTCGAAGCCTGAACCCGTGCAGGCCGTGCTGTGGCAGGCCGCCACCAGCCGGGCCGCGGCGTCGTAGAGGTAGTGCCAGCCCGCCTGGTCCGACACCCGGCCGGCGTCGTCGGAGGTGACGTTGCCGCCGCTGCAGCTGGCGGCGACCCCGGTCTCCTGGTCGCACAACAGGCCGGTGGCGGTGTAGGCGAAGTTGCGGGTCACCCCGGCCTCGACCGCCTGGCTCCGGTTGCCGGCGTCGTCGAAGGTGAACGTCTCGACGAACGAGGTCGTGCAGGTCGCGGTCGAGCCGCGTCCGGTCAGCTGGTTCCGGGCGTCGTGGCAGTAGCGGTAGTCGGACGAGGTATTGCCGTTGTTCTCGACCACCCGGGTCCGGTTGTCGCTGTCGTCGTACTCGTACGTGTCGGAGCCGGTCGCCGTCGTCGAGGAGCAGGCGTGGCCGCTCGAGATCGTGCACAGCTGCTGGGTGATGCTCGTCAGCCGGTGCTGGGTGTCGTAGCCGTAGGTGGTCTGGTGCTCCTTGGTCCCATCGCCGAGCGTTGGCAGGTAGACCGCGGACACGGCATAGCCGTGGGCTGGGTCGTAGGTCGTCGTCCGGTTCGACGCGGCGTCGGTCAGCGCGATCCGGCCGTTGCGGGCGTCCCAGCGCGTCGAGGTCGCGTTGGTCGGCGGGTTGGACCATGGCGAGGTGCCCACCGGCAGACAGGCGCCGACCGTCAGCCCCGATGCCCAGGTGCATGCATCGACGGCGTTGCCGGCCGGATCGTAGGTCGCCTTAGCGGTCGAGCCGTCCGGGCGCGCCTCGGCCACCACCTGGTCGAGCAGCGTGCGGCTGAAGGTCGTGGTCGTCGTGACGCCGGCCTTCCTGCGCCCGGCGGTCAGGGCGTTGCCGGCGCCGTCGTACGTCGCGATCGACGGTCGGTCGCCGGTGTCGGGGCCGGCCGTCACCTCGGCCTGAGTAACCCGCCCGAGCGCGTCGAGCGTGTTGGTCACGGTCCGGCTGCCGGCGTTGGCGGCGCAGCTCGTGGGGTCCAAGCTGTCGACCGTGGTCAGGACCAAGTCGCGGTAGTCGTAGGTGCTGGTGGTGCAGGTGAAGCCGTCATCGGTCGCCGTCGCCCGGCCGCCCAGATCGAGCGTCAGGCTGGTCAGCTGGCTGGCCGGCGAGCCGTAGCCGACCTCGGTCGCGGTCACCCGATCGAGCCCGTCGTACGTCGTCCGTGTCTCGGCCGCAACGTCGGGCGTCGAGCCCTGCGCCTCGATCGACGACGTCTGCCGTCCGAGGCCGTCATAGCCGGACGCCGTCCAGCCCAGGGCGAACCCGGGCGAGGCCGCCTGGCGGCGGTCCATCGCGGTCAGCGTCTTGCCGTCGGCGTCATAGGTCATCTGCGCGGTGATGTAGGCCGACCCCGCCGGGGCCGGATCCTCGTACGTCGTCAGCGCCCGGCCCGCCCGGTCGAAGACCGTGGCGGAAACGATCCCTGACACGTCGGTGGCCGAGCGCGCCGCCCCGAGCTCGTCGTACGCGGTCGTGGCGATCCCCGCCGCGCCGGCCACGCCCGGCGTCGTCGGTGTGGTGGTGGTGATCGGCTCGTTCAGCGCGTCGAAGGTGGTGCGGGTGACGTAGTCGTCGGTCCCGAGGGCCTGGCCGCCGCCGCCGATGGTCGTCCAGGTCAGCTCGTCGAACGAGGCGGTGGCCGGGAAGGCGCCGGTGTAGCCCGAGCCGAGCTCGAACCGGACGCCGATGTGCCCTGAGCCCTGGAGCGCCGCCGGCGGACTGGCGTCGGTCCCGTCGACGTCCCAGCCGGCGGGCTCGGTCGTGCCGTCCTTCCACAGCCGGAGCTTGGCGTTGACGCTGGTCGAGCCGCTGATCCTGGCCCGCAGCCAGTACCAGTCGGTCACGGCATGGGGGACCGCCGTGGTCTGGCTCTTGATCGTCGTGGTCAGCCCGCCCGACCAGCGCGCGAAGCTGGTCTTGACCAGGCCACTCGTCTCGAACGACAGGCGCGCCTGGTAGTAGTCGTTGGCCCCCTGGCGGCGCAGGTAGAACCACATGAGGTGGTTGTCGCCGGTCGCCAGGCGATCGATCTTCACCTTCGCGAGCAGCTCGCCGTCGGCGAACGACACCGAGGTGAGGTAGTTGTTGCGGTTGGTGATCGAGCCCAGCGCGATCTTGCCGGCCGTCCCGTCGACCGACAGCTCGGCGCTCGCCTGGCTCCACGTCCCGCCGGTGTCGGCCGTGCCCCAGCCGCCCGACACCGTGCGCCCGAAGGCGTCGCGGGCGTAGGTCGTGGCCGCTTGCGCGATGGCCCGCCGCGGGTCGGCGCTGCTGACCCGGTTGCCGGCCGTGTCGTACGTGTAGCTCGTGACGAGATCGGTCCGGGCGCCGCCGGCCGCAGGCTCGATGTCGGTCGTGCCGGGCGTGACCACTCCGTCGCCATAATTGGCGATCTCGGCGGTGGCGTTGCCGAGGCTGTCGTACACCGACCGGTCCTGGCGACTGTCGAGCACGACGCCGGCCGGGTCGCGGTTGGAGCGGGTGGTCGAGACGAGCTGGCCGTACCCGTCGTAGCCGTAGTCGGTCGCGACGTTGGTGTCCTCGTCGGACGGGCCACCCGACACCCAGCGTTCGATGCGCCGGACGAGGGTCGACCCGGGGTTCGTGTCGGCGCAGCTGTTCGACTGGGTCGTGTAGCAGCTCTTGGTGACGGTCTTGTCGGTGGTCGAGCCCTCCAGGCTGACCGTCTCGAGGACGACGTCGTTGTTCGTGTTGTAGACGTATTCGGTCCAGCGGTCGTCGGTCGCGGTCAGCGGTTCGACGACCTTCTGGACGAGGCCCAGCGACGAGGGGACATAGGTCGTCGTGGTCGTCCGGGCCAGGCTGCCGCCGGCATCCTCGGTGACGGTCGCAGGTTCGATCGGGTAGGTCGCGTCGAAGGTCGTGGTCGTGCTGAGCCAGCCGCCGTTGGGCGCGCCGGTCAGCTTGCGCGCGACGGTGCCGACCCTGGCGTACGGGTCGCCCGCGGACAGGAGCGTGGAGCGGGTGGTGGTGTCGGCGCTCGAGGGGGCGCTGCCGCGCCGGATGACCTGGGTCTGGTAGGGCCCGGAATCGAAGAGGGCGGGCCGAAGCCCGCCCTCTAGTCGTTGACGCTGACGCCGTCAGCGCAGGTCGATGTTGGAGATCACGTAGTCGCCGGCGACATCGGCGATGATGAAGGGGACCTTGCCGGCAGCCAGGCGCCACGTCGGATGCGCGGAGACCATCGCGGCCCAGTTCGCGAAGAAGTCGTTGCGGAAGTAGACCCCACAGTTCGCGGCGTCGGTGCTGACGGTCGCACCACCTCCGCAGGAATTGACATCGATGAAGGCGTAGGCGTCCAGCCGCCCATTCCGATGCGTGGAGATCGGGATGCTGAACCTCGGAGCGCCACCCTCGATGTCACCGCTCCGGTCGAAGGTGATGTGGAGTGACCCGATCGGGCGGGCTCTCCGACTGTTCGTCTGCAGGTAGACGCCGGAGTACTCATTGGCATCGTTGTGGAGCGTGAGGACGCCGCCGGTGAGCGATGCGTCACCTGTCCCGAATGTCTGCAGCTTGCTCGGCTGCTTTGCCACGGCCGTGCCGGCGATCGCCATGACGGCCGCCAGGGCTAATACGGGTGCGAGTCGTCGCATGAGGTGGTACCTCCGCTACGAGGGGTGGTTGGGAGTGGCCTGATGCTGGCACTCGATCCCCTCGGCGGGCCTCCCCTGATGGGACCAGTGCGGAGCGGGACCTACGGGTGTGGTCTCGGCTATCCTCGAGGGGTGACGCAGATCGCCGCTCCGGAGCGCGACATCGTCAGCTGGGACGACCTCGACCGGCTCGTCAGCGTGCTCGCCGAGCGCCTGCGCGGCCAGACGTTCGATGTCCTGCTCGCGATCACCCGTGGCGGCATGGTGCCCGCCGGGATGCTCGCGTATCGACTTCGACTGCGCGACATCCTCGTCGCCGCGGTCGAGTACTACGACGAGTCCGGCCAGCCAGGCCCGCATCCGACCTTCTTCCAGTTCCCGGCCGACCCGCTGCTCCGCGGCAAGCGCGTGCTGATCGTCGACGAGGTGTGGGACAGCGGCACGACCATCCATGCCGTGACCGAGCGCGTTCGCCAGGCCGGCGGCGAGCCCACGACCGCCGTCCTGCACTACAAGCCGCAGAACTCCGTCGTTCCCGGCCACCCGGACGTCCACGCGGTCGAGACCGACCACTGGGTGGTCTACCCGTTCAAGGCCGGGCAGTAGCCGGTCGATCCGAGCCCGGGCACCGCCCGGTCGACTCCCCGGAGGTTCCTGCCATGACCCGAGTCCAGCTCCTTGTCGGCACCACCAAGGGCGCCTTCATCCTCGAGAGCGACGCCGACCGGCGAGACTGGGCGCTCGACGGACCGCTGTGCGAGGGCTGGCCGATCCACGACCTGA
>DASSMQ010000036.1:0-3071 GCA_035688805.1 Candidatus Limnocylindrales bacterium | reverse complement strand
GCGATCTCGCCGAGGGAGCCGGCCAGCTCGACGCCCGTCGGGCCGCCTCCGACCAGCACGAAGGTCATCCACTCCCGACGCCGTTCCAGATCGGCTTCCCGTTCCGCGGCTTCGAACGCGATGAGGATGCGCCGCCGGATCTCGGTGGCGTCTTCCAGGGTCTTGAGCCCCGGCGCGAACCGGGCCCAATCGTCGTGTCCGAAATACGAGTGATGCGCGCCGGTGGCGACGATCAGCGAGTCGTAGCCGATCGAGCCACCGTCCCGGACCTGGACCGCGCGCGCCTCGACATCGATGCCGACGGCCTCGCCGAGGATGACCGTCGCGTTGCGCTGCTTCGACAGGATCGACCGTAGTGGTTGCGCGATCTCGCCGGGCGACAGCGCGCCGGTGGCCACCTGGTAGAGCATCGGCTGGAACAGGTGGAAGTTGCGCCGGTCGAGGACGGTCACCGCGACTTCCGGGTCGCTGCGCAGGCTGCGCGCGGCGTACAGTCCGGCGAATCCTCCGCCGACGATCAGGACCCGATGACGGGTCCGCGTCGGTGCGGCGGAGGCGGCCATGGCGGATCGGCTACTTGTCGCGCTCGGCAGCGGTCGTCAGGGCGGCCTGCGCGGCCGCGAGTCGGGCGACCGGGACCCGGAACGGGGAGCACGACACGTAATCGAGCCCGAGCGCCTCGCACTTGAAGATCGAGGCCGGATCGCCACCGTGCTCGCCGCAGATCCCGAGCTCGAGGTCGGGGCGGGTCGCGCGGCCCTTGTCCACCGCCACCTTCATCAGCCCCGCGACCGCGTCGTCCAGGGTCTGGAACGGGTTCACCGGCAGGATGCCCTCCTCGACGTACTTGAGGAGGAAGCCGCCCTCGGCATCGTCGCGGCTGTAGCCGAACGTCATCTGGGTGAGATCGTTCGTGCCGAAGCTGAAGAACGCGGCGTCCTTCGCGATCTCGTCGGCGGTCAGCGCCCCGCGCGGGACCTCGATCATCGTGCCGAACTTGTAGTCGACGTCGACGCCGGCCGCCTGTTCGACCGCCTTGGCCTCGGCCTCGAGCAGCTGCTTGGTCCGCTTCAGCTCATTGGCGTGACCGACGAGCGGGATCATGATCTTGGCGATCGGATGGCCGCCGGCCTTCGCGACCGCGATCTGGGCGTTGAGGATGGCCCGGGTCTGGATCTTCACGAAGTCCGGGATCATGATCCCGAGCCGACAGCCGCGGAGCCCGAGCATCGGGTTCTGCTCGTGCATCGACTTGATCGTGGCCAGCAGCTCCTTGTCCTCGTCCGACGCGCCACCGGCCGCCTCGGCGCGGGTCACCTTGACGAGCTGATCCTCGAGGTTGGGCAGGAACTCGTGGAGCGGCGGGTCGATCAGGCGGACGACGACCGGCAGGCCGTCCATCGCCCTGAAGATGCCCTCGAAGTCGCCCTGCTGGAGGACCTCCAGCTTGGCCATCGCCGTATCGAACCGGCTGATGACCGCCTGGTCGTCGTCGTCGAGGGCATCGCCGGCGTCGCGCTTCGCCTTGGCCCGGGTCGCCTGGTTCGCGACGAGGATCGCGTCGCGGACGATCTCCAGCCGCTCGCCCTCCCGGAACATGTGCTCGGTGCGGCACAGGCCGATGCCCTGGGCCCCGTAGCTGCGGGCCTGGGCGGCCTCCTCGGGTTTGTCGGCGTTGGTCCACACGCCCATCCGGCGGATCTCGTCGGCCCAGCCGAGGATCTTCTGGAGCTCGGGCTGATCCTCGAAGCGTGCTTCGACGGTCGGCAACTGCCCCACGTAGAGCGCGCCGGTGCTGCCGTCGAGGCTGACCCAGTCGCCCTGCTTGAACTCGATGCCGGTCACATTGCAGTGCGCCTGCTTGCCGGCGTAATCGACCATGAGGTCGGCCGACCCGGCCACGCACGGCTTGCCGATCTGCCGGGCCACGACGGCGGCGTGCGAGGTCGCACCGCCACGGGCCGTGATGATGCCCTGGCTGACGGCCATGCCATGGAAGTCGTCGGGCGAGGTCTCGATCCGGACGAGGATCACCTTCTCGCCGCGATCGGCCCATTCGACCGCCGTGTCGGCGTCGAACACCGCGCGACCGACGGCCGCTCCGGGCGAGGCATTGAGCCCGTTGACGATCTTCGTGGCGCTCCGCAGCGCCGCGGGGTCGAACGTCGCGCGCAGCAGCTGGTCGACGTGGGCCGGCTCGATCCGTGCGATCGCCTCTTCCTTGGTGATCGTCCCCTCGTCGACCATGTCCGCCGCGATCCGCACCGCCGCGGCCGCCGTCCGCTTCGCGGACCGTGTCTGGAGCATGTACAGGCGGCCGCGCTCGATCGTGAACTCGAGATCCTGGACGTCGCGGTAGTGCGACTCGAGCTGCTGGCCGATGCGCTGGAACTCGCTGTAGACGGCCGGCATGTCGGTCGCCATCTGGGCGATCTTGGGGGCGGTCCGGATGCCGGCGACGACGTCCTCGCCCTGGGCGTTGGTCAGATATTCGCCGTACAGCACCTTCTCGCCGGTGTTCGGGTCGCGGGTGAAGGCCACGCCCGTGCCGGAGTCGTCGCCCATGTTGCCGAACACCATCGTCACCACGTTCACGGCCGTCCCGAGGTCGTCGGGGATGGCCTGGTTCTTGCGGTAGTCGCGGGCGCGCTTTCCGAACCAGCTGGCGAAGACGGCCTTGATGGCTAGGTCGAGCTGCGCGTAGGGGTCGTCCGGGAAATCGCGGCCGGTGTCGGCCTTGACGATCGACTTGAACTCAGCCACGAGCTCGCGGAGCGCACCAGCATCGAGGTCGGTGTCCTGCGTCGCCCCGTGACGGCGCTTCGCCGCTTCGAGGGCATGGTCGAACCGATCACCAGCGACCTCCATGACGATCCGCCCGAACATCTGGATGAACCGGCGGTAGGCGTCCCAGCCGAACCGCTCATTGCTGGTGAGAGCGATCAGGCCCTGCAGGGTCTCCTCGTTGAGGCCGAGGTTGAGGACGGTGTCCATCATCCCGGGCATCGAGAACTTGGCCCCCGAGCGGACGCTGACCAGGAGCGGATTGGCCGGGTCGCCGAAGCCCTTGC
>DASSMQ010000035.1:0-10069 GCA_035688805.1 Candidatus Limnocylindrales bacterium | reverse complement strand
ATCAGGCGCTCAAGGTCACGCTCAGCTCGGATGCCAGGCAGGGTGATGACAGGCGCAGCGATCGGATTCGCCGACCGGAGGCGGACCGTGCCCCGCGACTCTGGCTTCAGGAGGATGGGGTCGAGATAGAAGCCGCCATCCTCGCCGTCAGGATCGGTGATCCAGAACATCAGGTCTGGCGGGCCGTCGGGATCGGCGAGCGAACTCCGAAGCGTGGCGATCGAGTGCAGCAGCGGTCCGCGCACGCCGGGACCCACCCAGCCTGTGTCCAGGTCGACGCCCGGGTGATCGGCGAGGTTGGACCCGACGCCGGGCAGGTCGTGGACGACGTCGATGCCGATGTCGGTGAGGTGGTCGGCTGGCCCGACCCCGGATCGCATGAGGATCGCTGGGCTCCCGTACGTCCCCGCCGAAAGGACGACATGCGCTGCCGGGATCCACGTGCCGTCGAGGAGCCGGACCCCCACGGCACGGTGACCCTGGAGGACGACGCCGGCGACCAGGACGTCCGCGCGCAGTTCCGGCCGGCCGGTGGCAGCGCGATCGCCGAGATACGCATCGGCGGTCGTGACCCGCCGGCCGTCATGCGAGCTCATGGGCATCGGCCCAAAGCCCACCGCCCCTGGCCGGTTGTGGTCCTCGACTGCGGGGATGCCCACCGCATCGAACGCCGCGAGCCCAGCCTCATGGACGACCGTT
This sequence comes from Candidatus Limnocylindrales bacterium, assembly GCA_035688805.1. Classification (GTDB taxonomy): domain Bacteria; phylum Chloroflexota; class Limnocylindria; order Limnocylindrales; family CSP1-4; genus SPCO01. The sequence goes on along the minus strand of DASSMQ010000035.1, from coordinate 9,370 downwards.
CGAGGCAGGCCCGGATACCGTGTGATCGGGATCCGTCCGGTGTTTCCGTGCCAGGGCTGGTCACCGAATTCCGCATCGGTCTCGATCTCCCGAAAGACCGGCAGCACTTCATGGAAGGCCCAGCCGCGGAGGCCGCCCACAGCCCAAGCGTCGAAGTCCGCAGGCGAGCCACGCACGGCGAACCGAGTCAGCCAGGACGTCCCTCCGACCAGCCGGCCGCGTCGCACCGTCGTCCTCTCGCCGCCTGCGGCCGGTTCCGACACGTAGGCCCAATCCGGCAGGGTCGGTAACCGCCATCCGTCGAGCCAGTCCGGTGGAACAGGGCGGGGGACCGCCGGCCCCGCCTCCAGGACGAGGACGTCGAGTCCCCGATCCGCGAGGCGGCGTGCCACCACGCAGCCCGCCGCCCCGGCACCGACCACCACGACATCGTGGGCATCACCCGCTCGATCCATTCCCACCCCGGCTCAGTCGCTGAACCGCTCTTCCTTCCAGGGATCGGCGTCGTTGTTGTAGCCGTAGCGCTCCCAGAAGCCGAGCTGGTCGTGGTCGAGGAACTCGAGGCCGCGGATCCACTTGGAGCTCTTCCAGAAGTACCGCTTCGGCACGAGCAGGCGGAGCGGGTAGCCGTGCTCCGGCTCGAGCGGCTGGCCGTCGAACGTGTCGGCCAGCAGGACATCGTCATCGTCGAGGATCTCGAGCGGCAGGTTGGCCGTGTAGCCCTGCTCGGCGTGACTGATCACGTGGGTCGCCGCGGGTCGGACCTGGGCGAGCTCGAGGATCGACTGGATCGGGACCCCTTCCCAGGTCGTGTCGAGCTTCGACCAGCGCGTTACGCAATGGATATCCGTGGCGACCGTCTTGCGCGGCAGCTGTTTGAACTGCTCCCAGGTCAGGGTGAACGGGGAATCCACCTCGCCCCAGACCTTGAAGTCCCACGTCGCAAGATCGGTCCGTGGTACCGATCCGTAATGCAGGACAGGGAACTTCTCGGTGCGGTACTGGCCGGGCGGGATCCGCTCGGCGACGGCCGGGTCGAGGGTCTTGTTGCCGAAGAGGCGTTCGAACATCGAGGGATCGGGTCCTTCCTGGGAGCGTCGAGGGCGCCAACGTATCGTCGCATACCGACGGTGACGATCAGGTGACCGACCCTCGGCGAGCCCTCACGGCGCAGCCTCGATGCGGACGATCCAGGCCGTGTTCGCGGGGTCCGCAAGGATCGGTACCACCCGGACGGCCCCGACCTTCGTCGGCGAGCTGACCTGGATGGCCGCGGTGGCAGGACCGACCGTGACGCGTTCGACGACGCCGTCGATATAGACGATCGAGCCGACCGGGAGCCGATCGACGCCAGCGGCGATCAGACTCGGCTCCGCCCCGGCGACGGCCGTCAGTGGCAGCCCGAGGTTCACCGCCAGACGCATGATCCGATGCGGCGGCGCAAACAGGCGGATGGCAGCGATATCGGGCGCGCCCATCGGCCCCGGGTCCGGGCCGGCGGCCCGGTCGACTCGCGACACGGACGACGCCAGGGTCGGTTCGACGGCGGCGAGACGAGCGGCCACGACCGCTTCCGAGGCGATGCTGCCCCGCGCGGCGGCCACGATCGGGCTGTAGGGCCGCGACAGGCCCACGGCAAGCACCGCGCCGAGGAGGATGCCGACGGCCATCCCGGGGGGACCGGCCGCGACCGGCCAACGATGAGCCGCGCGATCGAGGGCCCCCTTGACGAGCATCGCCACCGCCACGGCCGACGCGAGCACCAGGGCGATGTCGGCGGCATCGAGGTAATGCCGCAGCACGTTGAGTCGAAGGACGGCCAAGCCCACCACGTACACCAGCACCAGCGGTCCCATCGCCACCAGGCCGGCGACGGCGATCCAGCGCCGCTGCCACAGCAGGGTCAGCCCGCCTGACACCGCCAGGACGGTGAGAAACGGGGTCGAGGCCAGGACGGTCCACGACAGGTTCAGCACGCCGAGGACCGATCGATGCCGACCGTCCCGCAACTCCACGGAGTGACGCGCGACGCGCGTCCACCACAGCGGATCCCCGGTCAGCAGCAGGTCGTGGAGGGCGAGGCCCGGGATGGACAGCCAGCCCGCCATCAACAGCCAGGCCCGCCGCGGAACAGGCTCGCGTCGGACGACCCGCCAGGCGAGCATGGCGGTCGCGACCCCCAGGAGGATGTACGTCTCGGGCCTGATCAGTCCGGCAACGAGGAACGCGACGCCGGCCACCCCGTATCGTGGCTCGGGACGGACGAGCGCGAGCCCGGCGATCATCCACAGCGGCAGGACCCACGGCGTTCCGTAGGACGATGCCGTCTCGTAGAGCAGTGTCTGGACCCCGGCAAGCCCGACCCACGCGAAGACCGCTCCAACAGGGCCGACGAGTCGGCGCAGGAGGACGCCGGACAGCACGACCCCTAGCGCGAAGGCGAGGACCGACGCGAACGCGCCGGCCCACCAGTCGCCGGTCAGCGCGTGGAGCCCGCCGAGCACGAGCGTCAGCGCCGGCTTCGGCGTGGTGTTGACCCATACCTCGAGGTGTCGGCCGGCCATGATCCGGTCGAAGAACAGCACCGATGCGGCGGCGTCGGGGCCGGCCGGGCCATCGAATGGGCGGGTGAGCAGGATCCCGAGGGTGACCAGCGCCACGAAGGCCGCGACATCGACGCCCAGGGAGACCGTCGCTGGGCGCCACGTCCTCACCGGGCCATGATACCGAGGCGCGGACGGCGGTCCGACGAGGGTGGCCCACTCGGGTACCCTTCGGCCCGTGGCCCAGCCCTCGACGCGACCGCGGATCGTCATCGTCATGCCCGCCTACAACGCGGCGCTGACCCTCGAGCGGACGTACGCAGACATCCCTCACGACCTGATCGACCGGATCATCCTGGTCGATGACGTGTCACACGACGAGACCGTCGCCATCGCCCGCCAGCTCGGGCTCGATGTGATCATCCACGCCCAGAACCGTGGTTACGGCGGCAACCAGAAGACGTGCTACGACGCCGCTCTCGAAGCCGGCGCCGACATCGTGGTGATGCTGCATCCGGACTACCAATACGACGCAACCCGGGTGCCGGCACTTGTCGCACCGATCGCCGCGGGCGAGCGCGATCTGATGCTCGGTAGCCGATTCCTCGGCGACCCACTGGCGGGCGGGATGCCGACCTGGAAGTACGTCAGCAACCGGTTCCTGACGACCGTCGAGAACGTCGCCTTCGGGCTGCGCCTGTCCGAGTACCACACCGGCCTGCGCGCCTACAGCCGGCACCTGCTCGAGACGATCCCGTACCACCACAACAGCGACGACTTCGTGTTCGACCAGGAGCTCATCGCCCAGGTCGTCGCGGCCGGCATGCGCGGCCGCATCGGCGAGGTCGCGGTCCCCACGCGCTACTTCGAGGAGGCGAGCTCGGTCGGCTTCCGACGGAGCGTCGTCTACGGTCTGTCGACCCTACGCGTCGTCGCTCGGTACCTCCTGCATCGACTGCGGCTGCGACCGTCCAAGAAGTTGACCGCCCGGCGCCCGTGACTCGGCGATCTGCGGCCCGCGCGCTGATCGGCGTGGCCATCAGCGTGGGAGCGGCCTGGATCCTGCTGCGATCGGTCGATGTCGGAGCAGCCATCGACGTCCTGCGGCGGGCCGACCTGGCGGCCGTCGGGCTCATGGCGGTGACGGTCTTCCTGGATGTGGCGGCACGCGCCGCGCGCTGGCGCGGGCTGCTCGCGCCGATCCGCCCGCTGCCCTATGTCCGCATCCTCGGGTACACGTACGTCGGGTACCTGGCCAACAACGTCTTGCCAGCCCGACTCGGGGAGCTGGTCCGGAGTCACGCGCTGGGCGAGGGCGAGGGGCTCAGCCGGCCGACGGTCCTCGGCACCGTCGTCGTGGAACGGATCGTCGATACGGTCATCGTCGTAGCGGTGGCGGCGGTGGCCGTGGTCGTGCTTCGCGTGGGGGGTGTCGCCTCGACCGCGGTCGCTCTTGGTGCGATCTTCGTCGGGGTGCTCGTCGCGGGACTGCTCGTGGCCGTGATGAGTCATCGACTCCCGGGGGCGGAGCGGGTGCAGGCACTCGCCGGACGCGTGCCCCGGATCGTCGAGCTATGGCGACGGTTGCGGGATGGCTTGCAGGTGGTCGGTCGGCCATCGGCCGTCGCGATCGCGGTGGCGTTCAGCGTGCTGGCCTGGACCGCATCGATCGCCACGTTCATGGTCGGGGGTCGAGCGGTCGGGATCGACCTGTCGCCGATCCAGGCGGCCCTGCTGTCGAGTGGCGTCGCGCTCGCGACCATCGTGCCGTCCGGGCCGGGGTATCTCGGGACGTTCGAGCTGACGGCCGTCGGCATCGCGAGCCAGTTCTCGATCGATCGGGATCCGGCGTTCGCCATGGCCCTGCTGGTCCACGCGATGATCCTGCTGGTGACCTCGGTCGGTGGTGCCATCTCGGCGCTGCGCCTGGGAGTCGGGCTGGGCACGGGGGAGGGGTCCGGCTAGAGGCGCGGGACGGCGCCGGCGACCACGCTCCGGCAGAACCTAGGCGGCCTGCTCCGTCGTCGGCCCGTCCAGGACCGGTCGATCCCAGGGCTCGAAGCGCAGCGGCTCGCCCGTCCGGGCCGTGACGCGCATGAACTCGAGCGTGTATCGCTCGTACATCTCGCCGATGACTGACACGGCCTCGATGTGGCGCGGTCGGCCTGACGCGGCCCGAGCGTGCGACCGCTCCGTCCACATGCAGAACGAGAGGCACGACCGGTCCGAGGCCAGCGGGCCTTTGAAGTAGTGGACGAAGCCCGGCGCGCTCGACGCTTCCAGATGCGCCGCCTCATCGAACTCGGTCAGCCGCACCTCGTCCGCGTCGGCGCGTCTGCACGAGCGAAACACGACGAGGTACCACTCGCCATCGCCGAGCCCTCGAGCGATCGGCGCCCAGTCGAGGGCCTGGTCGATCGGTAACGACGCATAGGCGTCGGAGACAGGGACAGGATCGGCCAGCGCGTCCATGGCCAGCGCAGCATCGGCTTCATGCGACTGATTGTCAAATCGTGAAAAGTCACGATGCCACATTTCGATAGTACCGGGCCCGAGACGACTACCCTGGCGCCCCAGGTCCGACCGCTTCGGCCACGGCGAAGGCTGCTCGTCGAAGCGATGTCCCGGCTCGGGCGAGCCACCGGCGGCGAGCGCGCTCCGACGGGGCTGACAGCCCGATCGCCGCAACGATCCCGTCCTCGCGGAGCACCGGGACGGCCAGGGTGACCGCGCCGGGGAAGGTCACGCCGTGATCCTCCGCCCGACCCTCCTCGACGATCGCGGCCAGCGTTCGCTCGATGACAGCCGACGCCGGGACGTCGACGAGGGCGGCCTCCTGGATCTCAGCCGGCGCGTGGGCGAGGAGCACCAAGCCGACTGCACCGACGTGGAGTGGCGCAGTCGTCCCAGTCGTGACCACCACCCGCACCGGCTCGTCGGACGGGCGTTCGGCGAGTGTCACGGCGCCGAGCCCGATCCGGCGAGACACGAAGGCCGTCTCGCCAGTCATCGCGGCAAGATCGATCAGGACGGGGTCGGCCGCCCGGATGAGCTCCTCGGCACTCACCGTCGGGCCTTCGCCGAGGACGTGCAGGCGCGGCCCGATCCGATAGCCCGCATCGTGCCGGTCCACGAACCCGAACTCGGTCAAGGTGCGCAGGTAGCGATAGATCGTCGAGAGTGGCGTCTCGAGCAAGGTCGCCAGCTCGTCGGCCCGGATCTCGCCTCGATCGGCGATGGTCAGGAAGACCTTCAGGCCGCGTGCGAACGAGGTGTCCTCGGCGGCTTCTTCGGGTGGGCGATCGCGGGCCGTCGTCACGTGGGCTCTCCGGTGCTCGGGGTCGGTCAGCGTACCCCAGCGACCCCGCGACCCAGTGCCGCGACGGGACGAGCGTGTCGGCGATACTGCGGCCGTGAAGATCACCGCCATCCGCTTGCAGCGCCTTCGCGTGCCTCTCGAGCCGCCCTTCCCGGCCGCCTGGGATCCGCAGCCCAGGACGGTCTTCCCGGTCACCCTCGTCCGGGTCGAGACCGATGAGGGCGTGACCGGCATCGGCTCGGGCGACACGATGGATGGCTTCCAGGCGTTCGAGCATCTGTTCATCGGCCAGGATCCGATGGCCATCGCTCGCCACGTGCGGGCCCTCGAGACCATCGACTTCCATGCCGGCCGCTACTGGCCGCTCGAGGCGGCGCTGTGGGACATCGTCGGCCAGGTCGCCGGATTGCCGGTCGCGACGCTGTTCGGCGGTGCGCGCGACTCGATCCCGGCCTACGCCTCGTGCGGGATGCTGTTGCCCCCCGCCGAGCGGGCCGAGTCGGCGCTCCGCCTCCGAGACGAGGGCTTCCAGGCGATGAAGATCCGGGTCGACCCGCGCCGACTCGCCGACGGCCTGGCCGCGGTGCGGGCGACCCGGGCGGCCGTCGGCGATTCGATGGAGATCATGGTCGACCTCAATCAAGGCTGGCGGATGGCCGGCGACCTGTCCGCCTCGATCGACCCGGTCGCCGCGCGTGAGATCGCGGCACGGCTCGCCGAGGATGGCGTCCTTTGGCTCGAGGAACCGCTGGCGGGCACCGATCTGCGCGGGCTCAGCGCACTCCGCGCGTCCGCACCCGGGGTCCGCATCGCCGGTGGCGAGATGACGCGGTCCCTCGCCGAATCGCTGGCCGCGCTGGACGCGGACGCCGTCGACGTCGTCCAGAACGACGTCGTCCTGGCGGGGGGCATGCTCCGGACGCGGACGCTGGCGGAACTCGCGTTGGCCCGCCATCGATGGTTCACGCCGCACACCTGGACGAACGGCATCGGGCTGCTCGCGAACCTCCACGTCGCCGCCGGCGTCGGCGGCGGTCCGTTCCTCGAGTACCCCTACGACCCACCGGGCTGGACCCCCGAGCGCCGTGACGCGATGCTCGCCGACCCGATCCGCCCCGACCGCGACGGCCTCCTGCACATCTCCTCTCGGCCCGGTCTCGGCATCGTGCTCGATGATGCCGCCATCGCCAGGTATCAGGCATGACCGCGCCCACCACGCCCACCGCCGCCGATTGGATCGCTCGAGCGGAGGCCGTCGATCCTCGCACGGACCTGTTCATCGACGGGCGGTTCCAGCCCGCCGCTTCGGGCCGGACCTTCGCCGACATCGCCGGCCGAGACGGACGGGAGATCGCGCAGGTCGCGCAAGGCGGCGTCGAGGATATCGACCGGGCCGTGGCCGCGGCGCGCCGGGCCTTCGACGATCGGCGCTGGGCGGACGCGTCGCCCGGCAAGCGCAAGGCGATCCTCCTGCGGCTGGCCGAGCTGATCCGGGCCGAACGCGACGAGTTGGCGCTGCTGGAGTCGCTCGACGTGGGCAAGCCCATCCGCGACACGCTCTCGGTCGACATCCCGTCCGCGGCCAAGACCATCCAGTGGTTCGCCGAGACCATCGACAAGGTGTATGGGGAGGTCGGGCCGACGGATGCCACCACGCTGTCGCTGGTGACTCATGAGCCGATCGGGGTCGTCGCCGCCATCGTGCCCTGGAACTACCCGATGATCATCACCGCCTGGAAACTCGGTGCGGCCCTCTCGACCGGCAATTCGGTCGTGCTCAAGCCCTCTTCGGCGTCGCCGCTGACGGCGCTTCGACTCGCCGAGCTGGCGGCCGAAGCCGGCCTCCCCGACGGCGTGCTGAACGTCGTCCCGGGGCCGGGCGGCGAACTCGGCGACGCACTCGCCCGCCACCCTGCCGTCGACAAGGTCGCCTTCACGGGGTCGACGGAGGTGGGCAAGTCGCTGCTTCGCGCGATCGGCGACTCGGACATCAAAGGAGTCTCCCTGGAGCTCGGGGGCAAGAGCCCACAGGTCGTGCTCGCCGATGTGGGCGATCTCCAGGCCGCCGCCTCGGCGATCGGCTGGGGCATCTTCTACAACAGCGGTCAGACGTGTAACGCCGGTTCGCGACTCATCGTCCACCGCAGCCTCCGCGACGAACTGGTCGACCGGGTGGTCGAGGTCGGTCGAAGCCTGGCCCCCGACGAGCCGCTCGACCCGGAGACGCGCCTGGGATCGATGGTCGACCAGCGCCAGCTCGAGCGCGTGCTCGGCTACGTCGAGATGGGACGGCGCGAGGGCGCCCGGGTCGTGGCCGGCGGTGAACAGGTGCGCGGCGAGAGCGGTGGCTTCTACGTCCCACCGACGGTCCTCGACGGCGTGGACAACAGCTGGCGGGTCGCGCGCGAGGAGATCTTCGGCCCGGTCCTGACCGTGACGACGTTCGACGACGAGGACGAGGCCCTGCGCATCGCCAATGACACGCCCTACGGGCTTGCGGCCGGCCTGTGGACCCGCGACGTCAACCGTGCCCATCGCCTGGCGCGAGCGCTGCGGGCCGGGATCGTCTACGTCAACACGTTCGATACGGCCGACATCACGGTCCCGTTCGGTGGGTACAAGCAATCCGGCTTCGGGCGCGACAAGTCACTCCACGCCCTCGACGGCTACACCCAACTCAAGACGACCTGGTTCGACCTCTCCGGCTGACCCGCAGCCACGAGAGGGACGTCGGCCGAGTCATCCGGATCCGGCTCCGGGGCGAATCCACGGCGATCGCCCTCGATACCACCCGACCTTGCGAGGTCGGCGGGCGCTCAGATGGACGCAGGGACACACCTGCGATAGGAGAGCTCACCCGTGAAGATCCGTCCGTTCGTTCTGATGGCCGCCGCGGCCGTCGCCTTCACCGCGTGCAGCGGCACCGGTGGGTCGACCGCCGCGCCCAGCGCGCCAGCCAGCGCGTCACCCAGCGCCGCGACCATGTCCCACGAGCCGTCCATGTCGGCCGAGCCGAGCGGTTCGGCGCCGACCGGCGCGATGACCGACACGGCCGCTGCTGACCTGCGGACCAAGCTCGATCTCGCCCTCGGGGAGCACATCATCTTCGCCGCCAAGGCGACCGGTGCCGCCCTGGGTGGCCGCACGGACGAGTTCGCCGCCTACGGCGAGCTGCTCAACAAGAACGGCACCGATATCGGGGCCATGATCGGCTCCGTCTACGGCGCCGACGCAGCCGACCAGTTCGACAAGATCTGGAGCGCCCACAACGGCTTCTTCGTCGACTACACGACTGGTGTGGCGAAGAAGGACAAGGCGATGCAGGACAAGGCCGTCAAGGACCTGACCACCGTCTACGTGCCCCAGTTCGCGGACTTCATCAGCGGTGCCACGGGACTGCCGAAGGACGCCGTGACCAAGCTCACGACCGAGCACGTCATCCAGACCAAGGCGATCGTCGATGCCCAGGCCAAGAAGGATTGGACGGCCACCTATGCCGCCATCCGGG
>DASSMQ010000034.1:0-8283 GCA_035688805.1 Candidatus Limnocylindrales bacterium | reverse complement strand
CGGGTTGGCCCACACGTAGCGGTTGCCTTGCTCGACCGTCAGGCTGGCGTTGGGCAGGACCACGAGATCGCTGGTGCTGGTCGTCCCGTTCCAGCCACCGAGCGCGTACCCATCGGCGCCGTACGTGCCGACCCAGTCGCCACCGACGGTCGTCCCGGTTCGCACCGAGTTGACCCGACATGCGTATTGGCCGGTCGTCGCGGTCGCCCGAGCCGTGATCGAGTGCAGGCCGTCGAAGGTCGAGGTGGAGTTCCAGGACGCGGTGTACGGCGAGGTGGTGTCCGTCGCGATAGCGACGCCGTCAACCAGGAACTGGACGCTCGCGATGCCATTCGCATGGGTCGCCGTCGCGGAGATCGCGACGGTGCCGCTGACCTGCGACCCGTCGGCGGGCGTCAGCGTGACCGTCGGTAGCGAGCTCGTGCCGCTTCCGGTTGCGCCCTGGGCCGCTCGAAGGGCGTTGACGAGCGGCTCTGCGATCCCATCGGGGTCGCCGCCCCATTGCGCGCTCGATCCGCAGCCCGACTCGGCCGTGGTGCCGTCGGGGTACTCGCCTGTTCCCTTAATCAGCGATTCGACTTGTGCTGGCGTCAGCGACCGGTTGGCGGCCCGCACCAACGCGGCGACGCCAGCGACGTGCGGCGCGGCCATGCTGGTGCCGCTCGAGTTCTGGTATCCGCCACCGGTCCAGGTCGAGTACACCTGGACGCCGGGCGCCGTGACGTCGATGACCGAGCCGGTGTTCGAGAACGCGGCCATCTGGTCGTCGCAGTACTGGCCGAGCAGCTCGAAGATGAACCGGCAGCCTGCCGTCCCTCCCGGCTCGCCATCGAAATCGGTCATCGCCGAGACCGTGATGACCTCGGGGAATGCAGCCGGGATGAACGTCGACGCGTCCGTGAACGAGTTGCCGGCGGCGGCGACGTACACGACCCCCGCACCGACGGATCGACAGATCGCCTCCCGGAGCCCACCGTCGCTGCAGTCGCCGATGGCCCCGGTGTCACCCAGGCTCATATTGACGACATCGACATCGTTGGACGGGTCGCTGTCGGTGGCCAAAGCGGTGACGTGATCGATGCCGCAGATCACGTTGGACCAATTGCCCTCACCCTGATCATTGAGGACCTTGATCGGGACGAGGCGAACATCGGGGGCAACACCGATGACCCCGATGTTGTTGCCCGCCCGCGCGCCGATCGTCCCCGCCACGTGCGTGCCGTGGCCGTGGCCGTCCTGTGGTGGACCGCTCGTGATGCAGTTCATCCCGAGCGCGGCGTCGATGCCCGCGACCAGGTCCGGATGCGTGAGGTCGATGCCCGTGTCGAGGATGGCGACGCGAGCGCCCGCGCCGGTGAAGCCTGCCTCGCGAGCGTCGGGCGCAGTCGGATGGCTGGCACGGATACGCTCGATGCCGACCGGCAGCGTCTCGGCCGTCATGTGGACGGGGCGGTCCGCGACGAGCGTGCGGACAACGCCGTTCCGCTTGAGAGCCGCTGCGGCCTTCGCGGTTCCGTGGAACACGAATCCGTGCAGGGCGTGTTCGAAGATGCGTCCGGCGGTGCCGCCCGCCTGTCTGGCTAGACCGGGTGCGGCGGTGCGGGCATCCACGCCCGCCTTGACCGTGACGATCCAGTCCGATGCGACCGGGGCGACCGCCGTCGAGGTCGGGACACGCGCCTGGACGGCGGCCGGTGCGGCCATCGTCAGGATCAGGATCATCGCCGAGACCGTGACGGCGCGACTCATCGACCACTCTCCACGCTCGCGGGTCGCCAGTGTCGGGTCACTCCGTCCGGAGGGTCAATAGGGCAGCGTGCGGATGGCGCCGAAATGCACCGTCATATTTTTCGGGATGACCTGCTCTACTCTGGAGACGTGGCCGTCGACTGGCTCCGGGCGCAGATCCTCAGGTACGGCCTCGTCGTCTGGTTCGCCGCCAATTCGGTCGTCGGCATCGCCTACGCCGCGCGCGACACGTCGCTTCTGTATTTCGACGCCCGGCTGTATCTGATGGCGACCCGCACCTGGTTGGAAGGCGGCGATCCCTGGTCGGTGCAGCTCGCCGGGAACTACTTCGCGGCGCCGCCGCCGTCACTCCTCCCCCTGGCCCCGTTGTCCTTGCTGCCCTTGGACGTCGGGGTGGCGATCGTCGCCTTCGCCTGCTTCGCCGCAGCGGTCGCAACGGTCAGGATGTTGCGACTGCCCTGGTGGTGGCTGTTCTTTCCGCCGCTTGTCCAGTGCCTCCTGTCGGCGAACGTCCACGCCCTCTTGATCCCGTTGATCCTTGCGGGAGCTGGTTGGCTGGCGACGTTCCTCAAGGCGTACGCGGCACCGATCATCGTGATCCTGGGACGGTGGAGGGCCGCGCTCGTCGCCCTGGTCTCCGTCGCCGCGACGGCGCCGCTCCTGCCGTGGCCCGCCTACTTCTCGCAGTTCGGCAGTATCAATGCCCACCTCGTCGAGCAGACCCATTACGCCTTGCCGACCGTCGCCTTGATGGCTGTCTCCCCGGCCGCGCTCCTGGCCATGGCTATCGTCGGGCGCCAGCGGGCAGCGTGGCTGGCGGTCCCAGCGTTGTGGCCATCGCAGCAGTACTACTACGGCACGCTGGCCATGGGGGCCAGGAACGACCTTGCGGCGGCGCTGGTCGCCTTCCCCATCCCCGGGTCGGGCTTGCTCGCGCTGCTCGTCTGCGCCCTGGTGTCGCTGCGCCGCGATGGTCGCCCCGCTTGGCTCCGGTGGCCCGTGGTCATAGGACCTTCGGCGCGGTGACGCCTCGCACCGGGTCGGTAGACTCCCTTCCATGACCGACCAGCCCACGGATCTCGACGTCGTCGTTCTCGGCGGCGGCGGACATGTCGGCCTGCCCCTGAGCCTCGTCCTCGCCGACGCCGGGCTCCGGGTGGGCGTCTATGACACGAATCAACCGACGCTCGACCGGATCGCTGCGGGCGAGATGCCCTTCCTCGAGACCGGGGCCGACGAGCTCCTCCGGAACGTGCTGGCGACCGGCCGGCTCGAGCTCGGCACCTCGGGCGAGATGATCGAGCGGACCGACACGTTGATCGTCGTGATCGGCACGCCGGTCGACGAATTCCTCGGGCCATCGATGACCGTCTTCGAGAAGGCCGTCAACCAGATCGCCCCGCACCTTCGCGAGGGGGCGCTGGTGATCCTGCGCAGCACGGTGTATCCGGGGACGACGGCCTACGTGACGCACCATCTGGCCGAAGCCGGCTGCACGGTCGACGTCGCCTTCTGTCCGGAACGCATCGCCGAAGGTCACGCCCTCGAGGAACTGCATTCGCTGCCGCAGATCGTCGGCGCCGACGACGACGTCGCGGCGGATCGGGCGTCCGCGTTCTTCCGGCGCATCGTCAGCACCACCATCCGCACCACCACGAAGGAAGCGGAGCTCGCCAAGCTGTTCACCAACACGTGGCGGTACATGAAGTTCGCCGTCGCGAACCAGTTCTTCATGATCGCCGACCAGGCGGGAGTCGACTACACCAACGTCCTGCGCGCCATCCGCCAGGATTATCCGCGTGCCGCCGATCTGCCCGGTCCGGGGTTCGCGGCCGGGCCGTGCCTGTTCAAGGACACGATGCAGCTCGCTGCATTCACCAGTGACCACTTCCCGCTCGGCCAGGCGGCGATGCAGGTCAACGAGGGTCTACCTGCCTATATCGTGTCGGCCCTCGAGCGGCGGTATGGCGGCCTGAAGGACAAGACCGTCGGCATCCTCGGCATGGCCTTCAAGGCCGAATCGGATGACGTCCGCGCATCGCTCAGCTACAAGCTCCGCAAGCTGCTCGCCTGGTCGGGCGCGCGCGTCCTCGCGACCGATCCGTACGTCGATGATGCTCGGCTCGAGACGCTCGATTGCGTTCTCCAGGAGTCGGACGTCCTCGTGCTCGGGGCGCCCCATCGTGAGTACCGCGGCCTGCACATCGGGGGCAAGGACGTCGTCGACGTCTGGGGTGCCCTCGGCGACGGCATCCGACTCTGATGCGCGTTCTCGTCACCGGCGCCGCCGGGTTCATCAACGGCTACCTCGTCCCCGAACTGCTCGAGGCGGGCCACGACGTCGTCGGTCTCGACGATTTCTCCAAGTACGGCCGGCTGACCAAGTCGTACGACGACCATCCCTGCTACCGGTTCGTCGAAGGCGATGCCAAGGACAGCCGCCTGCTTCGTGAGCTCGCTGCGGACGTCGACCAGGTCGTCGCCTCCGCCGCGATGATCGGCGGGATCAGCTACTTCCACGAGTTCGCGTATGACCTCATCGCCGAGAACGAGCGGATCCTGGCATCCACCTTCGATGCCGCGATCGCTGCCCATCGCGATGGCCACCTTCAGCGGATCGTGGTGATGTCGTCCTCGATGGTCTACGAGTCGGCGACCGTGTTCCCGACCCCGGAGGGCGCGCAGCTGACGTCCCCACCGCCGGTCTCGACCTACGGCTTCCAGAAGCTGGCCGCCGAGTATTTCGCCAAGGGTGCCTGGGAGCAGTACCAGCTGCCGTTCACGATCGTCCGGCCGTTCAACTGCGTCGGCATCGGTGAGCGCCGAGCGCTGCGTGACACCGACATCATGTCGGGCAACGTGAAGCTGGCCCTCTCGCACGTCGTCCCCGACCTCGCACTCAAGGTGCTCAAGGGCCAGGATCCGCTGCACATCCTGGGCGACGGCTCACAGGTGCGGCACTACACCTACGGCGGCGACCTGGCTCACGGGATCCGGCTGGCGATGGAATCGGACCGGATGGTCAATGAGGACGTCAACCTGTCGACCGCGGCCTCGACTACGGTGCTCGAGCTTGCCAGCGCGATCTGGCACAAGGTCCACGGTCCGGATCGGGAGTTCCACTACGTCTCGGACCCGCCCTTCGAGCATGACGTGCAGATGCGCGTGCCGGACGTCCGAAAGGCTCGCGAGCTACTCGGATTCGAGGCGACGACCACGCTCGATCAGATGCTCGACGAGGTCATCCCCTGGATCCGTGCGGAGGTCGAGGCGGGCCGACTGTGACGCGCCTCCTCCCGGAACTCTATGAGGCGCGGTTCGACGAGCGCGAGATCAGCGCGAAGGATGCCGTCTGGCGCGAGATCGTCCGATTCCTGCAGCGCTACGTCGATGCCAGCGCGCCCGTCCTCGATATCGCCTGCGACCGCGGCCACTTCGTCCGATGGGTAGCGGGCTCCGAGCGCTGGGCGACCGACCTGCGCGATGTCAGCGGCTCCCTTCCCGAGGACGTGCGTTTCGTCCAGGCGTCCGGGCTGGACCTCGCAGACGTCGTCCCGAACCACCACTTCGGCACCGTCTTCATGAGCAACTACCTCGAGCACCTTCCGTCGAGCGACGCCGTCATCGAGCAGTTCGGGGTCGCGAGCCGATTGCTGCGGCCCGGGGGACGCGTGATCGTCCTGCAGCCCAATATCCGCCTCGTGGGCGCGCGCTACTGGGACTTCATCGACCACAAGGTCGCGCTGACCGAACGGAGCCTGCTCGAAGCGGCCGAACTTGCAGGTCTCAGGACCGTCGACCTGATCACGAGGTTCCTGCCCTACTCGACCAAAGGTCGACTCCCGGCGAACGGGCGCCTTGTCCGGGCCTACCTGATGTTCCGGCCCGCCTGGTTGCTGATGGGGAGGCAGACCCTCTTCGTCGGGGAGACACGGTGACGCTACGACTCCGAGCCATCGAGGTCGCCAGGAGCGCCGCGGACTCGCCGACACTGGCGCGCATCCTGTGGCGGGCGACCTTCGGCACGGCCCTGACCCTGTCGATCCTCTGGATCGCTGACTTCTACGTCTGGGGCGATTCCGGGCATCTGTTCGTGGACGCCCACGTGTACTTCCGCGCCACCGCCGCATGGGTGGATGGCAGCAACCCGTGGACGACGACCTTCCACGATGTGCCGTTCGCCGGGATACCCCCCACCCTTCTCCTGAACGTCCCGTTCCTGCCTTTCGGCGAGGACGCGGCCGTTGCGATGTGGGTGGTCGCGAACACCGCGGCGGTCGCATACATCATCCGGCGCCTTGGACTGCCGCTGTGGGTGTTGCTCCTACAGCCGGTCATCGAAGGCTGGT
The DNA here is from genome assembly GCA_035688805.1 of Candidatus Limnocylindrales bacterium. Classification (GTDB taxonomy): domain Bacteria; phylum Chloroflexota; class Limnocylindria; order Limnocylindrales; family CSP1-4; genus SPCO01. The sequence goes on along the minus strand of DASSMQ010000034.1, from coordinate 2,185 downwards.
TCGCCGCCAGCCCGGACCTCACGTTGGCTGGCTTGATGCTGCTCGGCGGAGGTTGGCTCGCCGCACTGACGAAGCCCTACGCTGCACCCGCGTTGCTCGCTGAGCGTCGGTGGCGACAGCTGGCCATCGCGATGGCTGTCCTGATCGCTTCGCTGCCCTTCCTCCCGTGGATCGAGTTCTATGGGTCACGGGACATCATCGCCGGATCGTTCGAGCGGTTCGCCGGGTATCCCGTATCTGCGGCGGGGAGTTCCGTGCTGATCGCGCTGGTGGCGATCTCCCTCGTCAGCCTTGGTTGGCGCCGGGGTTGGTCGCTGCTCACTCCGGGCCTCCTTGCGCAACAACCCCACTACAACCTGTTCTTCCTTCAGACGATCGTACGATCTCGCATCCTCGCGTTCGCGATGACCCTGCCCCTGCCTCATGCGGCGGCCATCGGTGTGGTTTCGTACGCGGTGGTCGAACGACTGCGCCCGATGGCTCGGGCTCCGGAGGATCAGCTCGCGGTGGTGGCGACGACGTGACCCTGGCTACCGTTGCGGGTTCGACGCGAGTGTCGATGGTCATGCCCGTCTTCAAGGAAGGGGAGTCGGTCGTCCCCGTCATCGAGGCCCTGACGACCGGCGTAGAGACTCCGCACGAGATCCTCGTCGTCTATGACTTCGACGAGGACCCGACGGTCCCGGTCATCGCCCGATTGTCGGGCGACATCCCGACGGTCCGTGGGCTTCGGAACGATCTGGGCCGTGGCGTGCTCAACGCGATGAAGGCGGGCATCGCCGCCTCCGCCGGCGAGTTCGTCCTGATCACGATGTCGGATGGATCGGACGAGCCGCACATCGTCGACTCGATGGTCGCCCTCGCGGCGGAAGGTGCCGATGTCGTCGCGGCCTCGCGATACATGCGCGGCGGTCGACAGATCGGTGGGCCGCCGCTCAAGCGGCTGATGAGCCGGACGGCTGGTCTGACGCTGCATCGGTTCGCGGGTGTTCCGACGCACGACCCGACAAATAACTTCAAGCTCTACTCGCGGCGCTTCCTGGACTCCGTCACCATCGAGAGCACGGCCGGATTCGAGCTCGCACTCGAACTCACGGTCAAGGCGACACTCCAGGGTCGGCGGATCGCCGAGGTCCCGACGACCTGGCGCGATCGGACGGCCGGACAGAGCAACTTCAAGTTGCGGAAGTGGCTGCCCCACTACCTGTATTGGTACCGACGGGCGTTCGTCGGGCGCTGGCTCGGAGGCGGGCGGCGGGCCTCGTCGTGATCGAGCGCCTTCGACTGGCCATCGAACGCATCGGGCTTCCGGCCTGGTTCGTCGCGATCGACCTGCTCTGGATTGCCAAGCCCGACGTCCTTGCGATCGATGCGCGCCACTACCAGCGAGCGGCGTCGGCGTGGCTGGCTGGCGGCGATCCGTTCACGGTCATGGAAGGCCAGACGGCGTACGTCGCCGGTCCCCACACGCTCCTCTTCTATGCGCCGACGAGCGTCCTGCCGCTGACGGTCGCGACCTGGGCCTGGATGGCGGCCGGTCTGGTCGCTGCCGTCTGGGTCGTTCGGCGACTTGGAGTGCCCATCTGGTGGGTCCTCTTTCCGCCGTTGGCCCACGCCATCTGGAACGGCAACCCCCAGACGATCTCGCTGGCTCTGCTGTTGGCCGGAGGATCGATCGCGGCGAGCGTCGGGGTCCTGCTCAAGCTCTACACCGGCTTGGCCCTGGCATTCCGTTGGCGAGACGCGCTCATCGCGGCTGTCGTGCTGATCGCGACGTTGCCGTTCGTTCCGTGGCAGCTGTATCTGGATCACAGCGCGACCATCTCGGAGCACGTTGCGACCTCGTGGAACGGCAGTGCCTGGCGGTTCCCGGTGCTGCTCCCCTTCGTCGTTCTCGCGATCTGGATCCTGCGCAAGGAGGGCGGTGCCTGGTATGCGGTCGGCTCCCTCTGGCCCGGGACGCAGTTCTATTACGTGTCGATGGCGTTGCCGGCGATCGTCAAGCGGCCACTGGTCGTCGCGGCACTCGCGCTGCCCGTCCCGCTCATGACGCCGGTCATCGTCATGCTCCTGGCGGCACGACGGCTCGTGCTTGTCCGTCGACGACCTGACGCAAGCTCCAGCCCGTCAGTGGCAGCATCGCCGTCGCCCCCATGATTCCTACCAGGCCGCCCACCGGAATCAA
>DASSMQ010000033.1:0-19018 GCA_035688805.1 Candidatus Limnocylindrales bacterium | reverse complement strand
TCGCGACACCGACCCTCGCCATCGAACCGGCAGACGAAGACGTTGGCGAATTCCCGGTCGACGTCACGCCGATCGTCGGTCAGATAGCGGGTCCGCCCATGGGCGATGAAGACGTCGCCGTCGACGGCCAGGACCTCGTAGTCGGCCTGCCACGAGTCGGGTGCATCCGGGTCATCGAGCCACGCCTCGATGACGGCGTTCCGGCCGGCGACCGCCTCGCTGAAGGGATCGAAGGCGTAGCGCACGTCGGCGCTGAACAGATCGCCGATCGCGACCGCGTCGTTGAGCCGCCACGCGTCGATGTAGCGCTGCAGCCAGGTCCGAAAGCCGGCGCGATCCATGGCGAAACGGTAGCACTCGCCGAGGCTCGTCACGCCCCGGCCGCCGGATGTGCTGTAATCGGGCCGCGCGCCCGAGGGCGCCAGAGGAGGATCCCATGGGCATCGGGACCGCACCCGGCTCGCTGACGACGGACCAGATCGTCGCGCTGAATCGCGAGCACACCTTCTTCTCCTGGTCGATCCAGGGAGCGATCGACCCGATCGTCATCGACCGCGCCGAGGGGGTCTGGCTGTATACGCCCGACGGTCGCAAGATCCTCGACTTCAACAGCCAGCTGATGTCGGTGAACATCGGCCACGGCGATCGCCGCGTGATCGATGCCATCACCGAGCAGGCCACGAAGCTGCAGTACGTGCAGCCGGCGTTCGCGACGGAGATCCGCGGGCGGCTCGGTCAGAAGCTGGCCGAGATCATGCCGGGCGACCTCGACAAGGTCTTCTTCACGCTGGGCGGTGCCGAGGCGATCGAGAACGCCATCAAGCTCGCCCGCCACTACACCGGCCGCTACAAGGTCCTGGCCCGCTATCGCGCCTATCACGGCGCCACCATGGGCGCGATGACCCTCACCGGCGATCCGCGCCGCTGGGCCAACGAGCCGGGCCTCGTCGGGGTCGTGCGGTATCCGGACACTCACCGCTGGGGAGAGGCGGAGCCCCGTCCCGTGGCCGAGTCGCTGCAGGGCCTCGAGGACGTCGTCCGGTACGAGGGTCCGGCGACCATCGCCGCGGTCTTCCTGGAGACGATCGTCGGCACCAACGGCATCCTGATCCCGCCCGACGGCTACCTCGAGGGCGTCCGCGAGATCTGCGACCGGCACGGCATCCTGATGGTCTGCGACGAGGTGATGGCGGGCTTCGGCCGGACCGGACGCTGGTTCGCGGTCGACCATTGGAACGTGGTCCCGGACCTGATGACCATGGCCAAAGGCCTGACCTCGTCGTACCTGCCGCTCGGGGCGGTGGCGATGCGCCATCACATCGCCGCAGCCTTCGACCAGAAGATGTTCTACGGCGGGCTGACGTATTCGTCGCATCCCGTGTCCCTCGCGGCGGCGCTGGCCACGATCAGTGTCTACGAGGAGGACGGCCTCATCGACAACGCCGCCCGGATGGGCGCCCGCATGCGCGAGCACCATCAGCGGTTGGCGGCCAGGCATCCGTCCGTGGGGGCCAGCCGCAGCCTCGGGCTGTTCGGCATCCTCGACCTCGTCCGCTCGCGCGACCCGTGGACGCCGCTCACGCCCTTCAACGGCACGTCCGACGAGATGAAGGCGATCGGCAAGTACTTCCGCGACCACGGGCTGTACACGATGATCGCCAACAACTCGATCCACACCAACCCCCCGCTGTGCATCAGCGAAGACGAGCTGGCCCAGGGCTTCGAGATCATCGACGCGGCACTCGCCATCGCCGACCAGGCGGTCAGCGGCTAGTCGATGGCCGGGATGTCGATCCGGCGGACCCTACGACCGCTGGTCGGCTTCCTGACGGTCCTGGTCGCCCTGCTCCTGGTCTGGGAGGCGATCAAGTTCATCGGCGGCGATCGGTGGCACGCCGAGTCGGTCCTCGGGACGGGCATCACCATCGACCACGTCCCGCCACTCAAGCTGCCGTTCGCGACCGACGTGAAGCTGCCGCACGTGTGGGCCATCGTCGCGGAATTCGGGAAGCTCGACGCCGAAGGCACCACCACGGCTGCCCGGCTGGCCCGGGCCGCCGTGTTCACGCTCCGCAACGCGGCCATCGGGTTCATCCTCGGTTCCGCCATCGGCCTCGGGCTGGCGATCGTACTGGTCCATATCCGCATGCTCGAGCGCGCCGTCGTGCCGCTCATCGTCGCGAGCCAGACGATCCCGATCATCGCCATCGCCCCATTGATCGTCATCGGGCTCAAGGCGGACTGGTTCGGGGTCGCCATCGTGTCGACCTACCTGACCTTCTTCCCGGTCACGATCGCTGCCTTGCGCGGACTGCGCGCCTACGACCCACGCGCGCTCGAGCTGATGCGCTCGTACGCGGCCTCACCGGCTGCCATCCTGCGCAAGCTCCGGCTGCCCGCCGCCCGACCCTACCTGTTCACCGGATTCCGCATCGCCGCGCCTGCGGCCGTCGTCGGGTCCATCGTCGGCGAGCTGCCGTCGCTGATCCAGGACGGCCTGGCCCGCCAGATCATCACCGGCATGCAGTACTACTCGCTCGACGCCGAATACCTGTGGGCGGCGATCGTCGTCTCCTCGGTCCTGGGGATCGGGGTGTACCTGCTCGTCGCCGGCGCGGAGGCCTGGGTCCTGCGCCACGAACGACGGATCGACCCGGCGACCGCATGAGAGAGGAGCCACGGCGCCCGTGACCAGTCCATCGGCCGCTCCGGGCGGCGGGCGACGACCCGTCGTCGAGATCGCGGGTGTCTCCAAGGCCTTCTCGGCCCGCGGCCAGGGCGCCGGCCGGGTCGAGGCACTGGTCGGGATCGACCTGTCCGTCCGCGAAGGCGAGTTCGTGTCGCTCATCGGCCCATCGGGCTGCGGCAAGTCGACCTTGTTGCGGATCATCGGCGACCTCACGTCGCCCTCGTCGGGAACGGTCACCGTCAACGGCAAGTCAGCGTCGCGAGCGCGCCTCGACCGCGATTACGGCATGGTCTTCCAGGCCCCGGTCCTGTTCGACTGGCGGACGGTCCTGGGCAATGTCGAGTTACCGCTCGAAGTGATGCGCACGTCCGCCCAGGATCGTCGTCGGCGCGCGCTCGACAACCTCGCGCTCGTGGAGCTGGCCGACTTCGCCGGCCATCACCCGTGGCAGCTCTCTGGTGGGATGCAGCAGCGGGTGGCCATCGCCCGGGCCCTGGCGGTCGATCCGGCGATCCTCCTGATGGACGAGCCGTTCGGGGCGCTCGATGAGATGACGCGAGAGCGGATGAACCTCGAGCTACTCAAGATCTGGGACCGGACCGGGACGACCATCGTGTTCGTCACCCACTCCATCGCCGAGGCGGTCTTCCTGTCGACGCGGGTGGTGGTCATGTCGCCCCGGCCCGGTCGGATCAGCGCGGTGATCGATATCGACCTGCCGCGCGAGCGCTCGGTCGACACCCGCGAGATGGACAAGTACTTCCATCTCGTGACCGAGGTTCGGGAGGCCCTGCGCGGTGAGGAGCGGCGCGACATCGATGCGCGACGTGTCGCGGTCGAAGGCCTGTCGGGATGAGTGCCAGCGCGGTGGTCGGTCCGGTCTCGGTCGGGTCGCGCGTCGCGACCCGCGCCCGAGACTGGGGTCCGTCCGTCCTCCTGTTCATCGGGCTGCTGGCCGCCTGGGAGCTGACCGTGCGCGTCTTCGGCATCAAGCAGTTCGTGCTGCCGAGTCCGCTGGCGATCGCCACCACGTGGGTGACCTACTTGCCGGAGCTGTACGCGGCCGCGCGCTACACCTTCCTCGAGATCCTGGCGGGGCTGGTGATCGGAGCGACGTCAGGGATCCTCGTGGGGACGTTGACCGCGCGCTATCGATCCATGCGCGAATCATTGATGCCGTTCGCCGTCGCAGCGAGCTCGGTACCGATCCTCGCCTTCGCGCCACTGTTCAACAACTGGTTCGGCCTCGACCAGCAGCTGTCCAAGGCGATGGTGGCCGCGGTCCTGTGCTTCTTCCCGGTCATGATCAACACGGTCCGGGGACTGACGACCGTCGACCCGAACGCGGTCGAGCTGTTCCGTTCCTACGCGGCCCCAGAGGTCGCCGTCTTCCGCAAGCTGCGCGTGCCCAACGCGCTGCCCTACATCTTCACGTCGCTGCGCCTGGCGGTGACCCTGGCGACGATCGGCGCGGTCGTTGGCGAGTACTTCGCCGCGCCCCGGGCCAGCCTAGGCCAGTACATCGCCACCTATTCGGCCTTCCTCAACTTCGAACGGTCGTGGGCGGCGATCGTGTTCGCCTGCATCATCGGCATCGGGTTGTATCTGGTCGTCGTCGTCCTCGAGCGTCTGGTCATGCCGTGGTACGGCCGGGACGCGAGTCGCTAGACTGCGCCCTTGAGGAGGAGGACCGCGCCCGGATGCGGTCCGACAGCAGAGGTGTCCACCATGCGTAGTCAGCGCATCAGCGCGCTGTTCGCGGTCGCGGCCCTGGCCGTCGCCGCGTGTTCGAGCGGGGGCGCGGCCACGGTCGCCCCGTCGGCCGCCGCCCCGAGCACGGCGGCCTCGGCTGCCGCCAGCGAGGCCGCCAGCGCACCGGCCGAGATGAAGAAGATCCGCCTGCAGCTCCAGTGGTTCCCGCAGGCCCAATTCGCCGGCTACTTCGCCGCCAAGGACAAGGGCTTCTATGCCGATGAAGGCCTCGACGTTTCGATCCTGCCCGGCGCGGTCGAGATCGTGCCAGCGACCGTCGTCGCGGGCGGCCAGGCCGAGTTCGGGATCAGCTGGGTGCCGCGGATGCTGGCGCCGCGCGAAAGCGGCGCCGACGGCGTCGTGATCGGGCAGGTGTTCCAGCGCTCGCCGACCCTGCAGGTCTCGTTCAAGGATCAGAACATCACCAAGCCCGAGGACCTCAAGGGCAAGAAGGTCGGGGCATGGGGCTTCGGCAACGAGGCGGAGCTGTACGCCGGCTTGCGCAAGGCCGGACTTGACCCGGCCAACCCGAGCGACGTCACCATCGTCCAGCAGCAGTTCGACATGGTCGCGTTCGGCGCCCACGAGATCGACGCCGCCCAGGCGATGATCTACAACGAGTACGCCCAGGTCCTCGAGACCAAGAACCCGGCCACCGGCCAGCTGTACACGCCCGATGACCTCAACGTCATCTCGTGGGAGCAGTACGGCACCTCGATGCTCCAGGACGCGATCTTCGCCTCCGAGGCGTGGCTCGCGCAGACCGGCAACGAGGACATCGCGGTCAAGTTCCTGAAGGCCTCGTTCAAGGGCTGGATCTACTGCCGCGACAACGCCGCAGAGTGTGTCGACATCGTGCTCAAGTCGGACGCCAAGCTGCCGAAGGGCCACCAGACCTGGCAGCTCAACGAGGTCAACGGGATCATCTGGCCGTCGCCCAACGGCATCGGCATCACCGACAGCGCCGCCTTCGACCGGACGGTCCAGGTCGCGCTGGCCGGCAAGATCCTGACCAAGCCCGTCGAGGGCAAGGCCTGGCGCAACGACCTCGCCGAAAAGGCGCTGGCAGCGCTCGGCGATCTCGACACCAAGGGCGCGTCCTGGACGAAGAGCACCGTCACCCTCACGGAGGGCGGGAAGTAAGGGTCCTCGACCTCGACCCCGAGCGAACCACCGAAGCCGACCGCATCTCGCGGTCGGCTTCGTCGTCGCCGGCCCGGCGGCTCGCCGGGCTCGTCGCGGCCCTGGCCGTCGTCGCTGCGGCGTGCGGTGGGAGTGGGCCGACCCCCAGCGGCGGGGAAGTCGCCGGTTCGCCGTCGTCAGCACGGTCGTCGACGTCGCCGGCTCGCCCAGCCTCGATGTCGCCCGCACCATCCAGCCCGGCCGGGACGCCCGTCCGGGTCCAGCTGCGTGGCCCGTTGGGCGCGGAATTCGCGGGGTTCGTCGAGGCTGTCGACGCGGGCTACTACGACGCGGTCGGGCTCGACGTCGAGTTGGTGCCCGCGACTGCGTCGACCGATCCAGTCGCGCTCGGGTCGGCATCCGACGGGCCGGAGTTCGTCGTCGCCTGGCTGCCGGCCGTGCTCGAGCGTCGGGGTGCGGGCAAGTCGGACCTCATCGACATCGGCCAGGTGTTCCAGCGAAGCGGCACGCTATCGATCGCGTTGGTCGCTGCCGAGGTCACCCGACCGACCGACCTGAAGGATCATCGGGTCGGCATCCTCGACAACGGCGACGGACTGGAGGTCGTCGCCGGGATGCGGGCGGCGGGTCTCAGGCCGGACGCCGATGTGACCCTGGTCACCCAGACCGGCGAGCTGGACGGACCGATCCCGCGCAGCCTCGATGTCGCGCAGGCCTCGATCTACGACGGCTTCGCGCGCGTGCTCGAGTCGCGCGCGCCCAAGGGCGGGCTGTACCAACCGAACGATCTCGATGTCATCAACTGGAACGATCACGGCACCGCGATGCTGCAGGACGCGGTGTTCGCGCGAGCGGCCTGGCTTGACAGTGCGGCCAACGAGGCCGTGGCGCTGCGCTTCCTGCGGGCGTCGTTCCGTGGCTGGATCCGCTGTCAGGAAGCGCCGGCGGACTGCGTCCAGGCGATGCTGGCGGCCGAGTCCGGTGCGGGTCCGACAGGACCGGATGCGTCGCCTGGGACCAGTGCGCCGTCCGCGGGGACGGCGGCGGGGTCAGTGGCGCCTCGGGTGTCCGCGAGGCCCGGGGCGACGGCGGGTGCCGGTCACCTGGCCTGGGGGCTGAACGAGGTCAATCCGCTGATCTGGCCGGCACCGGCCGGGATCGGCGTGATGGATCCGGATCGTTGGCAGCACACGGTCGAGGTCTGCCTCGCCGCGGGTATCATCCCGGCCGCGCCCGGCGACGGCGCGTATCGCACCGACCTGGCGGCTGCGGCGCTCGCCGACCTCAGCGACCTGGACACGACCGGGTCATCATTCGTGAAGGGCTCGGTGGATATCACCCCAGGCGGGGAGTAGGGCGCGGCGCCGCTGGGCCGCGGGCCTGAGCGTGCGGGGTGCGCCCCGGCGCCCCTGGCCAGCGTCGGCCGGGACGCCGCCACCGAGCGCCTCCGCGAGTCTCGGGCGGCTCGACGCTCCGCTACCATCGGCCGGTGACGTCCGACAGTCCAGCGACCCTGCACGTCTCGACGCATCCCGCCGTCCTGCACAAGCTCGCCGTTCTTCGCGACGAGGACACAGAACCCAAGAAGTTCCGCGAGGTCGTCCGCGAGCTGAGCTGGCTACTCGGATACGAGGCGCTGCTCGACGCCAAGACCCGGCCGCTCGAGATCCGCACGCCCATGGAACCGATGGTCGCGAGCGAGCTCGGCGAGCGGATCGGTCTCGTGCCGATCCTCCGGGCGGGGTTGGGGATGGTCGACGCCATGCTGGAGCTCATGCCGACCGCGCAGGTCTGGCATCTCGGTCTCTTCCGCGATGAGCGCACGCTTCGCCCGGTCGAGTACTACAACAAGCTGCCTGACTCCGCGACCGTGGACCTGTGCCTCATCCTCGACCCGATGCTCGCCACGGGCGGCAGCGCGACGGCGGCGATCGATGTCCTGAAGCGGTGGGGCGCGGTCCACCCGGTGCGCATCAAGCTCGTCAACCTCATCGCCGCCCCAGAAGGCGTCGCCGCCGTCCAGGCCGCCCATCCGGACGTCGAGATCCACGCGGCGGCCCTCGACCGCGGTCTCAATGAGAAGGGCTACATCATGCCCGGGCTGGGCGACGCCGGCGATCGGCAGTTCGGGACGGGCTCGCGAGACTGATCCGCAAACGGACGAACGCGGTGCCAGTCGGCACCGAACCATCCGATCGCGGGTGCATCATCCGCCCATGGCCTTCGCCGAGTACATCGGATCCATCGACTGGCTCGGGGCGCTCGCCCTGGGAGCCGTCCTCGTCGTGGTCGGCCTCGTGCTCCTGCGGTTCCTGCTCGCCTCCAGTGCGGAAGTGGGCCGGATGCTGCCCGGCGCCCGCAGCGCCGCAGGGCAGGTCCTCGAGGCCGGCCGCGACCTGCCCGACGACGGCTGGGTCTGCTCGACGTGCCGGTCGGTCAACACGCGCAATGCCCGCACGTGCTACCGCGGCTGCGGCAAGCGTGACGACCAGGCGCGCGACCTGCCGGAGTCGCGCGAGCTGATCGCCGACGGCCACAACGGCCGACGCAACGGATAGTCCCGAGCACCAGCCAGCGGGCCGGCCCGGCCTCCCGCCTACGAAAGAATCGGCCGCTCGGCTGACCTCGGCGCGCTATCCTCGTCGCGTGACCGCGACCGCTGAGCGCGCGACCCCACGGAACGGTCGGACACGGACTCGACATCGCTCGCGCCCGGAGACGCCAGTCCTCGTCCGACAGCTTCGGAACGGGATCGAGGAGAGCGTCCACCGAGGCGACATCGTCGAAGTCGATGCCTCCGGGCGGCTCTTGCGCGGCCTCGGGGATCCCGATCGGGTCGTCACGCTGCGCTCGACCGTCAAGCCCTTCGGCGTGGTGGCGCTGATCGAGGCGGGCGGCATCAAGGCGTTCGACCTCGAGCCGCCCGAGATCGCCATCCTGGCGAGCTCGCATTCCGGTGAGGACTTCCACGTCAGGACCCTGCAGGGCGTCTTCCGTCGGGCCGGGATCAGCCAGGTCCTGCTCGCTTGCGGCAGCGAGGGGATGCCGCTCGATCCGCTGACGGCCGCTCGCCTCGCGCGCGACGGCGAGAAGGCCGGGCCGATCCGCCACATGTGTTCCGGGCAACACGCGGTGTCGCTGCTGCTGTCCCGTCTCAAGGACTGGGATCTCGAGACGTATTGGCAACCGGACCATCCCTCGCAGGCGGCCTACCGATCGGCGGTCGCGAGGGCATATGGCACGACGCCCGAGCGGCTGGTCACCGCCATCGATGGATGCGGGGTCGAGACGTATGCCTTCCGGTTGCGGGAGGTCGCCCAGGCCTACGCCTTCCTCGCCGACCCGGGAGGCCTCCCGAAGCGCGATGCGCGGAGCAGCCTGGTGCCGGCGCTGACCATCGTCCGCGACGCCATGCTTGCCAACCCGGAGATGGTGGCGGGCCGCCACGACCGGCTCGACACCTCGATGATGAAGGCGGCCGACGGCCGGATCGTCAGCAAGGCCGGTATGGAGGCGCTGCGGGCCGTCGCGATCTTGCCTGGGCCCCGGGTCGGGACGGTCCTCGACGGTGCCTCCGGGCTGGCCGTCAAGATCGAGGACGGGGATGGGTATGACCGGGCCACGTGGGCGGTCTCGGTCGAGGCCGTGCGCCAGGCCGGGGTCCTCGACGGGCAGGCGCTCCGGTCGCTCGCGCGCTACCACCGACCGACCCTGCTCGACCCGCACGGCCGCGTCGGCGCAGAATCGATCCCGGAGTTCGAACTCGCGCCGTTCGGCGAATTGATCGGCTGACAGGCCGGCGCGCTGCTCCGACACGCGATCCCCAGAGACGGACCAGGAGCGAGCTCGACCGGATGGCCCCCAGCGCCGACCCCTACCGCATCCTCGGACTCGACCGGAGCGCGTCGCTCGACGACGTGAAGCGGGCGTATCGACGGCTGGCCAAGGCCAACCATCCCGACGCCGCCGGAGAGGCGGCCTTGCCCCGGTTCCTGGCGATCCAGGCGGCCTATGACCAGATCGCCGGACCCGACGCTCGTCCAGGCGTCCGACCCGGCTCGACCGGGGCGGGTCGGCATCCATGGGAGGCAGACCCCGACCGATCCGATGCCACCCATCGCGCCTACGGCGCGCGCGCCCGCCCGCGACCGGGCAGCCGACCCGGTCCCCGTCCGCGCCCGGCCAGCGCCGGAGACGACCGGACCGCCGGCGCGGGCGCTCCGAGCGATCGCGATGCCCCCCGGCCGGACGGCCCCGAACGACCGTCCAGGAGCCGGAAGAAGGCCACCCTCGGCTCGACCTCCTATGACGGCGTCGACGCCGAGCGGTTCGAGCCGGACTGGGGCGGTGCCTCGTGGTACGGGACCACCTCCGGGACCTACTGGACCCTCAACCCGCGCGAGTACGCCGATCCGCGCAAGCACGGGCCGGAATACCAGGCCAGGGCCCGCCGCGCCGGTCGACGACCCATCGGGTCCAAGGCCGGGTCGGCCGAGCCCGTCGTCGACGCGGCGTCAGACTCCGCGGAGCCGGCCTCCGCCACCCTCGGCGCCGAGGATCTGGCACCGCCGGACCCGACGCCGCCACCCGACCCGACCCCGCCACCGAGGCCTACGCACGTCACGGCGTCCTGGTGGGAAACGTCGGCCTCAGGTGGCCAGGCCGGGCCGGCCCCCCGAACGACCGCCGACCGGCCGCGCGCCACCACCGCGGCAACCAGCCCGAACGAGCCGGTCGAACCGACGCGGTCGGCTCCCGTCCCGGAGGTCTCGAGCGACGCGGTCCTCGAGGCGATCCGGTCGTGGCTCGACGACGGCCGCCCTGGGCTCGGCGGCCGGATCGGCCGAGCGGTCGTCGGCTGGGCACCGATCGCCCTCGGCATCGGCTGGCTGGCCGGCGAGGTCACTGGCTGCGGCCGGTTCTCGGCCGACTGTCACCCGGCGGTCGCGCCCCTGTCCTGGGCTGCCCAGGTGGCAGCGCTCGTGGTCCTCGTCCTCGTCCTGCCGTTGGCCCGCGTCGCGAGCATCGCGACGGTCGCCACGCTGGCCGCCATCGTCCCCGCGTCGGTCCTGCTACTCGCGACGAGCGATCCCGACAGCGTTGCCGCGGGTCGAGTCGCGCTGGGCGGGTTGATGGGCATCGCCTGGACGCTGGGCATCGCGTACGGGGCATATCGCGAGGTCGGTCGCCCCCGCTCGGGCCCCGCGCCTCCCGTATCCTGAGGTCATGCCCCGCCGCCGCGAACCCCGCGACCTGTCCTCCGCTGCCCAGGAATACCTGCTCGCGCTCCGGGTCTCCGCAGGCACCGCCTCGAGTGCCACCAGCCCGGCCGGTCCGGGCGGGACCGGCGATGGCCCGCGTGTCACTGCTGCCCAGATCGCCCGCCATCTGGGCGTCACGACCCAGGCCGCGAGCGAGATGTTCCGACGCCTGAGCGCCGATGGTCTCGTCGAACACGACGGGACCCGAGAGCTGCGGCTCACCACGGCGGGTCGTGCCGCGGCCGACGCCATCTTCCGGCGCCACGCCTTGGTCGAGTGGCTGCTCACCAGCCTGGTCGGGCTCGGCTGGGCCGAATCGGACGAGGAGGCGATGCGCCTGCAGGGCGCCATCTCGCCCCGGGTCGAGGCGCGGCTCGACGACCTGCTCGGCCACCCCGAGACGTGCCCGCACGGCAATCCGATCGACGCAGCGACGGCCAGGCGCCGCCCGGCCGGCAGCCGCCTCTCGGAGATGGAGGCGGGCTCGCACGCGACGGTCTACCGGATCACCGAGGAGGCGGAAGAGGACGCGGGCCTGCTGTCCTACCTGGAGGCCCGAGCCCTGCGCCCGGGCGCCCGGATCACCATCCTGGCCCGCTCCGAATCGCTCGATTCGCTGACGCTCGAAGGGCCGCTCGGGCGGGCCACGCTGGGGCTTCGGCCGGCCGGATTGATCCGGGTGTTGCCGGGGGACGCGGACCCCGCGCTCTTCCACACGGTGCCGAGCGCGTGACGGCCCGCGTCCGGATCGCGCCCAGCCCGACCGGGCCGCTGCACATCGGCACCGCGCGGACGGCCCTGTACAACTACCTCTACGCCCGGCACACGGGGGGCACGTTCATCCTCCGCCTGGAAGACACGGATCGTGTGCGCAGCACGGTCGAGTTCGAGCGGGACATCCTCGAGGGCCTGCACTGGCTCGGCCTCGACTGGGATGAGGGACCCGAGGTCGCCGGCGAGCCGGCCCGCGGTCCCCATGCGCCCTATCGCCAGATGGAGCGCCTCCCGTTGTACGCGGCGGCCGCCCAGCGGCTCCTCGCCGACGACCTCGCCTACCCCTGCTACTGCACGCCCGAGGAGCTCGACGCCGACCGCAGGGCGCAGGAGGCAGCCCATGAGCCGCCACGGTACGTCGGTCGGTGTGCCCGGTTGACGCCCGACGAGCGGCGCGCCCGTGAGGCGGAGGGACGGCGCGGCGCCTTGCGCTTCCGGGTCGGCGAGGGGGTCGTCGCCTTCGATGACGTCGTCCGTGGCCGAGTCGAGATCGACGTCGCGAACCTCGGTGGCGACTTCGTCATCGTCCGGGCCGACGGCAACCCGCTGTACCACTTCACGGTCGTCGTCGACGACGCGGAGATGGAGATGACCGACGTGATCCGCGGGGAGGATCACCTGTCGAACACGCCCAAGCACATCCTCCTGTTCCGGGCGCTCGGCTACGGCGTCCCGCGCTTCGCCCACCTGCCGCTGATCCTCAACCCGGACCGGACCAAGATGAGCAAGCGCAAGAGCCAGACGGCGATCGACGACTACATCGCCCAGGGCTTCATCAAGGAGGCGCTCGTCAACTACCTGGCGCTGCTGGGCTGGTCGACCGGCACCGAGGAGGAGATCCTGTCCCTCGATGAGCTCGTCGACCGGTTCGATCTGGGAGCGGTCCACAAGGGCGGGGCCGTGTTCGACCGCGAGCGCCTCGAGTGGCTGAACGGCCAGTGGATCCGTCGACTGTCCGCCGACGACCTGATCGATCGGCTCCGGCCTTTCGTCGAGGCGGAGCTGGCCGCGGGGCGCATCGAGCGCATGCCGACTGACGAGGAGCTCCGCGCCCTGCTGCCGGTGATCCAGGAGCGGCTGCCGACCCTCGGCGCCGTCGGCGACCTGGTCGGCTTCCTGTGGGTCGACGACGTGGCGGTCGATGCGGCGACGCTCGTGCCGAAACGCTGGGACGCCCCGACCACCCGGGACGGCTTGACCGCGGCGCGACGGACGATCGAGGACGCCGGTGAGGTGTCCTTCGAGGCGGACGAGCTCGAGCCGCCGCTCCGTGCCCTCGCCGAAGCGCATGGCTGGAAGGCGGGCGACCTGTTCATGGCGATCCGCGTCGCGGTCACGGGGAGGACCGCGACGCCGCCGCTGTTCGACACCCTTGTCGCGCTCGGCCGGGAGCGGGTCCTGGCGCGGCTTGATCGGGCGCTCGGGGTCCTCGACGGCCGGTGACCCGGGACGACGTGCAGGCCTGGCTCGACCGATACGTCGCCGCGTGGGCCTCGTACGACCCGGCCGCGATCGGCGACCTGTTCACGGACGATGCGACCTACCGGTTCCATCCGTCCGATCCTGGCTTTCGCGGTCGCGAGGCGATCGTCGGGGCCTGGTTGGATCCCACCGGCGACGCCAGCAGCCGCGACGAGCCAGGCACCTGGCAGGCACGCTACGAACCGTTCACGGTCGATGGCGACCGGGCGGTGGCGATCGGCTCGAGTCGATACTTCACCGACGCGTCGCGAACCACGACGCGCGATGTGTGGGACAACTGCTACCTGCTCGAGTTCGGGCCGGACGGCCGCTGTCGGTCCTTCACCGAGTGGTACGTCCCGCGACCGGCGGACCGGCTCTGATGCGGGCGCCGAAACCGGAGGGATGCGATGACGCGTGACGACGTCCAGCGCTGGTTGGATGCCTACCTCGACGCCTGGCGCACCTACGACCGGGCAGCGATCGGCGATCTGTTCGCGGCCGACGCGACCTACGCGTTCCAGCCCTACCGCGAGCCGCTGCGGGGCCGGCAGGCCATCGTCGAGAGCTGGCTCGAGTCGCCAGACGCGCCCGGGTCGTGGACCGCGTCCTTCGAACCCCATGCCGTCGAGGACGAGCGGGCGGCGGCGGTCGGGACCGTGCGATATCTCGAGGACGGCCGACAGCGGACGATCTACTTCAACGTGTGGCTGCTCCGCTTCGACGCCGACGGCCGGTGCGTCGACTTCGTCGAGTACTGGCGGGAGCCGCCCGAGGACTTGCGCACGACGATGTGACCGCCATCGAGCGGTCCCGGCGGCCGCGTCGATGTTCTTGACCGCCCATGAACGCGGCGTTAACACGCGCGGCTATGCTCAGGCTCGGATGGCTCGAACGATCCTCGTCGTCGAAGACGAACCGACCCTGCGGGAGACCCTGGTCGACGCGCTCGAATCGGACGGCTTCCGCGTCGTCAGCGCCGCCGATGGCCGCGAGGCGCTGACCCGTTTCCGGTCAGAGCGCCCGGACCTCGTGCTGCTCGATCTCATGCTGCCCGAGCTCTCCGGGATCGAGGTGACGCGCATCATCCGCGCCGAATCGGGCGTCCCCATCGTGATGCTCACGGCCAAGGATTCCGAGCTCGACAAGGTCGTCGGCCTCGAGCTCGGCGCCGACGACTACGTCACGAAGCCGTTCTCGCTCCGCGAGCTCACCGCCCGGATCCGGGCGCTCTTCCGACGCTCCGAGACGACCGTCGCGGCCGGGGCGGCCCCGACCATCGTCGATCTCGGCCGGGTCCAGGCCGACCTCGGTGGCCATCGGCTCCTCCGCGATGGGGCGACGCTGCCGATCAAACCCAAGGCGTTCGAGCTGCTGGCCTTCCTGATCCGGAACCCCGGCCAGGTGTTCACCCGCGACCAGTTGCTCGAGAAGGTCTGGGGCTACGACTACGCGGGCGAGACCCGGACCGTCGACGTCCACGTCCACTGGCTCCGCAGCCAGATCGAGGAGGATCCGGGCCAGCCCGCGTTCATCCATACCGTCCGCGGCGTCGGCTACGTATTCCGTCGACCGACCTGAGGCCGCGCGGCGAGCCCGAACGTGTACGGCTCGCTGACGCCACGTTCACATGCGGGGCCCAACCTTCGGGTCGTGCCGGTCCCCACCCGCCAGCCCGAGAGCCTCGACCAGTCGACGTCGCACCCCGTCGCGGTCCCGCCTCCCGGCGTCGGCAGGGACGGCATCCCACCGATGACACCCGGGGAGCTCCTCCCCCCGGGTGTCGGCGCGTCCGCCGATCCCGGGTGGGTCGGCGGACGGATCCTCGCCCTCGAGGCGCTCCGGTTGCGGCGGACACTGCGCGACACCCGGGGAGTGGTCGACCAGAGCCCCTGCGTCCCGATGCCGTCGGACGTGCTCGCCGTGCGCGCGCAGCTGGCCCCCGTCTCCTCGCGGGCCGCCCTCGCCGACTCGTATCGCCGCGAGGCGTTCCATATCGCGTCGGAGTTCCGATGCGAGCGGCCCGACCCAACGCCGATCCGTCTCGCCTACGCGCTCCGCTGGCTGGAGTTGGCGCGCCCCGGCGAGTGACCGTCGGGTGCGCCGAGGCGACCGTCGACGGGGCGTGCCGCGCGCCGTTCCGGTCGGGACCTACGTCGCCTTGTGGAACATCCGCTCGATCGCCTCCGCGGCGTCCTCGGCCGCGTCGATGGCATTCTCGAGCTCGCGATACAGGTCACGCCACTTGATCACCCGGACGGCGTCGGTCTCCTCCCGGAACAGGCGGGCGACGGCCGCTCGCGATAGCGTGTCGGCCTGGTGCTCCAGCTCGTGGACACGGACGAGGTCCTCATCGAGGCGCCGGAGGCCGTCGAGCTTGCGCAGGGCCGAGAGCAGCGAGTCTGTCTGATCCGAGAGGATGTGGCCCAGCTGGCGTGCCTCCTCGGTCGGATGGTCGATCCCGTAGATCACCAGTGTCTCTGCCGTCGCCTGGATGCCGTCCACCACGTCGTCAAGCCGCACGGTCAACTCGTGGATGTCCTCGCGATCGAACGGCGTGATGAACGCGTCCTCGAGGCGCTGGTTGATCTCACGATCGATCTCGTCGCCGCGTTTCTCGAGGGCCTGGATCTCGGCCACCCGCTCATCGAGTCGGTCGTAGGCGTCGAGCAGATCCCGGAGGCGCCCTCCGGCCGCCTGCAGGTTCTCGCCATCGGCCACGAACAGGTCGAAGAACCGGACATCCTTGGGTAGCAGGCGGAACGACATCGAAGCCTCCTCTTCCTAGCCGAAGCCGAGGGTGTGCAGGACGACCCAGACCACCGCCGCCACCGAGCCGGCGGCGGGCAAGGTGATGACCCAGGCGAGCAGGATGCGCCGAGCGACACCCCACCGGACGCCCTTGGGACCGCGCGCCGATCCGACGCCCATGATCGCGCTCGAGATGACGTGGGTCGTCGAGACCGGCATGCCGAGATGAGCAGTCACGATCAGGACCGTGGCGGCGGTCGTCTCGGCCGCGAACCCGTGCACAGGCTCGAGCTCGACGACCCGGTGGCCCATCGTCCGCATGATCCGCCAGCCACCGACCGCGGTCCCCAGTGACAGCGCCGACGCCGAGATCACGATCACCCAGAGGGGCACGTCCACCGTCGGGATGGACCCGGCCGCGAAGAGGGCCAGGGTGATGATGCCCATCGTCTTCTGGGCGTCGTTCGAGCCGTGACTGAAGGCCATGTAGCCGGCGGAGATGACCTGGAGCCGCCGGAAACCGCGAGCCATCGGCTTGCGCCTTGCGTTCCGGAAGATCCAGTACAGGGCGAGCATCAGAAGGAACGCCCCGACGAAGCCGATCAGTGGCGACGTCACCATCGGGACGAGGACCTTGTTCACCAATCCGTTGATCTTCAGCGCGTCCGTGCCGGCGGCGACGATCGTGGCACCGAGCAGGCCGCCGATGAGCGCGTGTGAGCTCGACGAGGGCAGCGCGAGCCACCAGGTGACGAGGTTCCAGGTGATGGCACCGATCAGGGCCGCCGCGACCACGGTCTGCGTGGTCGTCGACTCCTCCACGAGTCCCGCGCCGATCGTCTTGGCCACGGCCGTGCCCGCGAACGCGCCCACGAAGTTGAATGTCGTGGCCATGAGGATCGCGTGCCGCGGGTGGAGGGCGCGCGTCGCCACCGACGTCGCGATGGCGTTCGCGGTGTCATGGAAGCCGTTGATGTAGTCGAAGGCGACCGCGAGGACGATCACGGCGAACAGCGCGATGGTCAGGCCTTCCAACGGGGGAGCGGTCCTTTCGGGGCGGTGGCCCGGTATCCGGGTAGCCCGATGGTACTGGCCCGGAATGGCGACTTGGTGCGCGCGGTCCACACCAGTCCGGTCGGGCGGCCGCCGCTATCCTTACGCGGCCATGCGCCTGTCCCACCTCTTCTTCACCACGCTCCGGGACGACCCGGCCGACGCCGAGATGCCGTCCCATCGGCTGCTGTTGCGGGCCGGCTACGTCCGCCAGCTCGGCTCGGGCATCTACTCGCTGCTGCCGCTCGGCAAGCGGGTCAACGACCGCGTGGAGCAGATCATCCGCGAGGAGCAGGACCGGATCGGCGGCCAGGAGATGGAGATGCCGGTCGTCCATCCGGCTGACGTGTGGCGGGCCAGCGGCCGCTACGACGCGATCGGTCCGGAGCTCGGCCGGTTCAAGGATCGCAACGGTCGGGACATGGTCCTGGCGATGACCCACGAGGAGGTCGTCGGGCTGCTGCTCGCGGACATCGTCCGTTCGTATCGGCAGTTGCCGATGCAGGTCTACCACTTCCAGACGAAGTGGCGCGACGAGCCTCGCGCGCGTGGCGGGCTGATCCGGGTCCGCGAATTCGTCATGAAGGACGCGTACAGCTGCGACCGGGACGACGCCGGTCTCGACGTGAGCTACTGGCAGCAGCACGGCGCATACGTGCGGACGTTCGAGCGACTCGGGCTCGACACGATCGCGGTCAGCTCGGATGTCGGGATGATGGGCGGCAGCCAGGCCCACGAGTTCATGGTCCTCAACCCAGCGGGCGAGGACGTGCTGGTGCTGTGCGAGCACTGCGACTACGCGGCAAACCGCCAGATCGCGATCGTCCCGAAGCCGGATCCCGCGCCCGAGGAGGCCATGCCGCTCGAGGAGATCGAGACGCCCGGCACCACGACCATCGCCTCGCTCGCAGCGTTCCTCCGCGTCGGGCCCGAACGGACGGCCAAGGCAGCGTTCTTCACCACCGGGGACGGGCGCCTCGTGACTGCCATCGTCCGCGGTGACCACGAGGTCAACGAGACCAAGCTCGTGAACGCCGTCAAGGCGCCGGGCGGGATCCGACCCGCGACCGTCGAGGAGATCAAGGCCGCGGGCATGGAGCCGGGCTATGGGTCGCCGGTCGGTGCGCGCGACACCACGGTCGTGGTCGATGACCTGGCCGCCCGTTCGCCGAACCTGATCGCCGGTGCCAACCGCGAAGGGTTCCACTATCGAAACGTCAACGTCGGCCGCGATTTCACGGCGGATGTCGTGACCGATATCACCAATGCGATGGCCGGCGACCCATGCCCCCGCTGTGGCAATCCCGTGATCCTGCGCAACGGGATCGAGGTCGGCAACATCTTCAAGCTCGGCACGAAATACACGGACGCGTTCGGATCGACCTACCTCGGCGAGGACGGCCAGTCGCACCCGATCGTCATGGGCTCCTATGGCATCGGCGTCGGGCGCAACGTGGCCTGCATCGTCGAGGAGCACCACGACGAGAAGGGCATCGTCTGGCCGGCGGAGGTCGCCCCATATGCCGCGCATCTCGTGTCGATCGGCGGGGCCAAGGAACCGCGCGTGCTCGAGGTCGCCGAGCGGCTGCATGCGCTCGCCGCCGAGGCCGGTGACCGGCACGAGATCCTGTGGGATGACCGCGACGAGTCGCCCGGGGTGAAGTTCACCGACGCCGAGCTGCTCGGCATGCCCTGGATCCTGACGGTGTCGCCGCGCTCGTTGGCCGCGGGCGGGGTGGAGGTGACGGAGCGAGCCACGGGCGAGCGGTCGACTCGGCCGCTCGATGAGGTCGAGGCGCTGCTCGTGCGCGGGTTCGCGGCCGTCCCCACCGGCTGACCACCCGACCTCCGGCGGTCCCGACCGGCCGGTCGCGCCCTCGAGCCCCCGCGGTCCGCCGCTAGGATGTCCGCCGGATGCCCGCTGCCCAACCCCTCCCCAGCGACGACCTTTACGCCCGCCTGGGCGTGCCGCGCGACGCCAGCCCCGAGGCCATCGAACTGGCCTGGCGCGGCCTCCTGCGCCGTCACCACCCGGATGTCGCCGGCCCCGAGGCCCTCGAGCTGGCCAAGAGGATCAATGTCGCCCACGACTGGCTGAGCGATCCGGCGCTGCGGCGTCGGTACGACCGGGAGC
>DASSMQ010000032.1:0-5024 GCA_035688805.1 Candidatus Limnocylindrales bacterium | reverse complement strand
CGCGAGGGCCAGAACGCACGACTGGCCGCCCGCCTGACCGGCTGGCGGATCGACATCCGCAGCGACGTGTCGGTCGCCGAGGCGAAGGCCGCGGCGGCAGAAGCAGCGGCGCCGACCGAACCGGCAGCCTCCGACCCGCAGGCCGCATCGGAGGAGGTCGCGCCCGCCGCGACCACCGAGGCGGTCGCCGCCCGGCCGGCGGCCGACGAGGCCGTAGCCGTAGCCGCCGAGCCCGTCGCCGCGGCATCCGCCGAGCCTGAGGCCGCGCCGAAGCCCAAGCGGACCCGCAAGGCTGCCGCCACGACGGCGCCGGTCGATGATGTGGCCGCAGCGCCCCCCGTCGAGACTGGGGAGGTGCTGTCGTAGCCGTGGCGAGTACGACGGCGGCCCCGTCCGGGACGCGGCTCCGCGTCCCGACCCGGACCTGCGTCGCCTGCCGCACCGCCCGTGCCAAACGCGACCTCCAGCGGATCGTGCGCACGCCCGACGGGCGGGTCCAGCTCGACCCTACGGGCAAGCTTGCCGGCCGTGGCGCGTACGCCTGCATCGACACTGACTGTCTATCCACCGCCATCACCAGGGGCGCCCTCGCAAGAGCGCTCCGGACCTCGCTCCCACCGGCATTCGTCGAGATCCACGGGTCAGGAGCGACCACCACGCACATCGAAGGAGGAGCCCGTGGCCAGGAGTAGGAGCGGGACCCGCGGGCGTCGCGGGCCCCGGAAGCCACCGCGCCGGGATGGCGCATTCGCCTCGCCGGTCCAGGTCGTCGATCCACGCGAGCGCGGCCCCATCGAGCTGCCCGCGACGATCATGGTCAAGGAGTTGGCGGAGCTGCTCGGCGTCAACGTCGCCGACGTCATCCGCGAGCTGATCAAGAGCGGGATCTTCGCGACCATCAACCAGCTGATCGACCGCGACACGGCGTCGCTCGTCGCCTCCGAGCTCGGGTACGAGGTCGCCGAGACCGCCGTGGCATCGAACAACGGCACGGGCCCTGACGGCGAGTCGGACGGGACGACGCCCGAGGCCACCAAGGAGGTTCTCTTCGAGGAGGACGACGCGGCCGCGCTCCAGCCCCGTGCTCCGATCGTCACCGTGATGGGCCACGTCGACCACGGCAAGACGAGCCTGCTCGACGCGCTCCGATCGACGGAGGTCGCGGCCGGCGAGCGGGGTGGCATCACCCAGCATATCGGCGCATCCGAGGTCGTCCACGACGACAAGCGCGTCGTCTTCTTGGACACGCCCGGCCACGAGGCGTTCACCGCGATGCGTGCCCGCGGCGCGCGAGTCACCGACATCGCCATCATCGTCGTGGCCGCGGACGACGGGGTCATGCCCCAGACCCTCGAGGCGATCAGCCACGCCCGAGCGGCCAAGGTGCCGATCATCATCGCCCTGAACAAGATCGACAAGCCGGACGCCGATCCCACCCGAGTCAAGACCGAGCTGACCGAAGCCGGCATCGTCATCGAGGAGTACGGCGGAGAAGTCCCGCTGGTCGCCGTATCCGCAAAGAGCCGCCAGGGCCTCGACGAGCTGATCGAGATGGTCCTGTTGGTGGCCGACCTCCAGGAACTCAAGGCCAACCCGGACCGGCGGGCGATCGGCACGATCGTCGAAGCCGAGCTGGACAAGTCCCGCGGCGCGGTCGCGACGGCGCTCGTCCAGACCGGCACCCTCAAGGTCGGCGACATCATCGTGGTGGGCGAGACGTTCGGCCGGGTGCGTGCCCTCGAGAACGACCGGGGCAAGCGCGTGAAGCAGGCTGGCCCGGCCAGCGCCGTCGTCGTCCTCGGCCTGTCCGAGGTCCCGGCGGCCGGCGACATCCTGCGCGTCGTGGCCGACGACAAGGCGGCTCGGGCCGCGGTCGAGACGCGCAAGACGGAGGTCGCCGCCCGCGGTGGCGATGGCAGCGGGCGCGCGACGCTCGAAGACCTGTACCGCCAGATCCAGGCCGGCCAGGCCAAGGAGCTGCGGGTCATCCTCAAGGCGGACGTGTCGGGCTCGCTCGGCGCGATCGTCCACGCTCTCGAGCAGCTGGACCAGGACGACGTCCGGATCAATGTGCTCCACGAAGCCGCGGGCGACATCACCGACAACGACATCATGCTGGCGGCAGCGTCGAACGCGATCGTGGTCGGTTTCAACACCGCCATCACCGATACGGCCCGCCGGGCCGCGGAGGCTGAGGGCGTCGACGTCCGGCTCTATGACATCATCTACAAGCTGACCGACGACATCGACGCGGCCCTGAAGGGCCTGCTCGAGCCGGAGGTCGTCGAGATCGTCGAAGGCCGCGCCGAGGTGCGCCAGGTCATCAAGGTCGGCAAGAACACGGTCATCGCCGGGTCCTATGTCACCGACGGACGGATGGTCCGAGGCGGCGCCCGGGTCTGGCGCGGCGGCAAGGTCATCGCGACCGACCGGATCGAGTCGCTGCGGCGCTTCCGCGACGATGTCCGCGAGGTGCAGACCAACTACGAATGCGGCATCGGCCTCGCGTCCTTCACGGACCTCGAGGAAGGCGACGTGATCGAGTGCTTCACCACGCAGACGGTGTCGCGCGTCGCCACCGCCTGAGCCGAGGTCGTGAGCCAACGGACCGACCGCGTCGATGAGCTGTTGCGGCAGGAGATCGGCGCGATCATCACCCGCGAGATCGCGGACCCGCGGATCGGGTTCGCCACCATCACGAAGGTCGAGACGACGCCCGACCTGCGCCACGCCCGGGTCTGGGTGAGCGTCATCGGCCAACCCGCGGAGCGGGCGGCGACCGTCGCTGCGCTCGGTCGAGCGATGGCGTTCGTCCGCCACGAACTGGGTCGCACGCTGCGGATCAAGCGCATCCCGGATCTGCATGTCGAGCTCGATGACACGGCAGAGCGGGGGACGCGCGTGCTCAGGCTGCTCGATGAGCTCGAGACCGGCTCGGGCCCGGAGGCGGATCTGCCCCTTGGGGAGACCTTGCCGACGCCCATCAGCAGGGTCCGGCGCGAGGGTGACGCAGCCGATGAGCCTCCCTCGGCGGTGATCCCGCCGCGCCCCCGGCGACGTCGCCGGGAGCCGGGGCACTCGCCCTCGCCCAAGCGTCGATGAGTCTCGACCTCCGCCCCTACCTCGGCGCGGTCCCCGAGGCGGTCGTCGAGCGGATCCGCGGCGCGCGTCGCGTCCTCGCGGTCGGCCACGAGAACCCCGACGCTGACACCTTGGGGGCGACCCTCGCGGTCGTGCGCATCGTCGAGACCCTCGGCGGCGCTGCGGACCCGGTCTGCACGGACCCGGTCCCCGGGTTGTACGGCTTCCTGCCCGGGATCGACCGCGTACGAACGGATCCCGAGCCAGACGTGGCATATGACCTGTTGGTCGTGTCGGACTGCGGCACCCTCGACCGGGTCGGCGCGGTTCGCGACCGGCATCGCGAGCTGTTCGATCGTCTGCCCCGCGTCGTCATCGACCACCATGCGTCGAACGACGCTGCCGGGCCGACCGACTGGATCGACCCCGCGGCCGCCGCGACCTGCGAGATGGTGGCACTCCTGGCACGGAGGCTCGACCTCGATCTCGCGCTCGACGATGGCGCGCTGGCCACCGCGCTGATGGGTGGCATCGTGATGGACACCGCCACGTTCGCCCACCCGAATGCCACGCCGCGCACCCTGGCCGTGTCGGCCGCGCTGGTGGCGGCGGGGGCACCGCTGTCGGACATCTCGCGCCGCCTGTACCGGACGAAGCCCACGGCCCAGTTGCGGTTGTTCGGTCGGGTGCTCGACCGGCTCGAGGCGACCGACGACGGGCTGGTGGTCTGGTCGTGGCTCCTCGACGCCGACCTCGAGGCGACCGGGACCGAGCCGCCACATTCGGAAGGCATCATCGACCTGCTCGCCCAGGCCGATCGGGCCGAGGTCACGATCCTGTTCAAGGAGGCGGACCAGTCGACGAGGATCAGTGTCAGGACCCGCCCCGGCGGGGTCGATGCGACGGTGCTGACCGGGACCTTCGGTGGGGGAGGCCATGCCCGAGCCGCGGGGGCGACCGTGCCGCTGCCTGTCGACGCTGCGCGGCCCGCGGTGATCGGCGAGGCTCGCCGATTGGCCGCCGAGATCGACCGCTAGCGGTGGCACATCGCTCACTCGGCCCCGGGCTGGACGGCATCCTCGTCATCGACAAGCCGATCGGCCCGACGTCGCACGACGTGGTCGGCCTGATCCGTCGATTGGCGGCCACGAAACGCGTAGGCCACGGCGGAACGCTCGATCCGTTCGCCTCGGGGGTCCTGCCGATCTTCCTCGGCCGGGGCACCCGGGTCGTGGAGTTCCATCTCGGGGATACCAAGGGGTACCGCGCGACCATCTGCTTCGGAGCGTCCTCGACGACGGACGACCTGGAGGGTGAGCTGACCCCTGCCCAAGGACCCGCCCCGGAGCGCGACGCCGTCGAGTCCGGCCTGCGCTCCCTGCTCGGCACGATCCAGCAGCGTCCGCCGGCCTATTCGGCGATCAAGGTGGCTGGTCGACGCGCGTACGCGCTGGCACGGGCGGGCGAGTCGGTCGAGTTGCGTCCACGTGAGGTCGTCATCGAGCGGTTGGACCTCATCGGCTGGGACGAGTCGGACCCCGAGCGGCCGATCGCGATCGTCGACGTGGCGTGCTCCGCGGGCACGTACGTCCGGTCGCTCGCCCGCGACCTCGGGGCGTCGCTCGGCAATGGAGCCTACCTCGGCGCCTTGCGCCGGACCGCGAGCGGCCCGTTCGGCCTCGACGGCGCTGTCGCGCTCGACGAGGTACGTGAGGCTGCGTCAGGTGGTCCAGAGCAGCTGATCCCTCTGCTCCGCCCGATCGACGACGGGCTCGATCGATTCCCGACCGTCCTCCTGTCGGGCGAGGAGGTGACCGCCGTCTCGCGCGGCCAGTTCGTCCGCCCCGATGCGGGCTACGCGCCCGGCGCGGATCGCTATCGACTGCGCGCGCCCACCGGCGATCTCGTCGCGATCGCCACGGATGCCGGTGCGGGACGCCTGG
>DASSMQ010000031.1:0-4002 GCA_035688805.1 Candidatus Limnocylindrales bacterium | reverse complement strand
CTACCTGATGAGCCGGGGCCTGACCGAGAACGAGGCGCAGAATCTCATCGTCCAGGGCTTCCTCGAGGTCTTCACCAAGGAACTGCCGATGGAGTACGCCATCGAGTTCAACCGCCTCGTGAAGATGGAGATGGAAGGGTCCCTGGGGTGACGGCCTCGGCGTCACGTCCCCGGCCCGCGCGGCGGGCCCTGGATGCGCTGTCGCTCCCCATCGACCAGAGCGACCTCGACCGCGCCATCGCCGGCGCGCCGGCATGGCTGGCGGATGACCGACGCGAGGCGTTCGCGGCATGGGAGCGTCTCCCGGCCGAGTCGAACCTGCTCTACACGCCCTACATCGACTTGCGCGCCGCGCACCTCGAGGACGCCCGCCTCGATGGCCCCCTCGACGCGCCGGACGTGGTCGCGGCCGAACCGCCCGACGATGCCGACGGCCTCATCGAATTCACCGATGGGGCGCTGACGGCGATCGGTCTTTCCCGGGTAGCGCGATCCGCCGGCGTGGTCCTTCGCCCGTTGGAGGCTGACCCGGACGCCGTCCGGGAGGGACTCACTGCAGGCCTCCTGCCGGCGGACGACAAGTTCGCCCAGCTGACCCGCGCCCTTTGGCGCCAAGGGATCGTCCTGGACGTCCCCGCTCGGGTTTCGCTGGAGCGACCGATCGTGATCCGCTGGCGTGCCGGCGCCGCCGGCCGGGCCGTGCTGACCAGGACGCTGGTCCGGATCGCTGACGACGCGAACGCCACGATCGTCGAGGAATTCGTGCCGACCGACGACGCGGCTTCGGACGCGGGCCAGGCGGCGTTCGCGGGCACGATGGAGGTCATGGTCGGCGATCGCGCCACGCTCCAGGTCGCGAGCCTGCAGGAGCTCCCGCCCAACGTGGTCGCGATCCAGCACCGGGCTGCCGTCGTCGGCGAGGGGTCCTCGCTCCAGTGGGCGCTCGCCCAGCTCGGTGGCCGGCTCGTCCGCAGTCGGGTCGACAACCGGCTGGTCGGTGACCGCAGCTCCGTCCGCCAGGTCGAGATCGTCTTCGGGGCGGACGAGCAGCTGTTCGACCTCACCTCGTATACGACCCATGTCGGCCGGGATACGACCGGCGACCTCCTCTCGAAGGCGGCGCTCCTCGAGAAGTCGCGGACCTATCTCAAGGGCCTGATCACCATCGAGAGGTCCGCCCATGGGACCGACAGCTTCCTGGGCGAGTTCGGGATGAACCTGTCCAAGGATGCTCGTTCGGTGGCCATCCCGAGCCTCGAGATCGACCAGCCGGACTGTCGGCGGGCGGCCCATTCCAGCTCGGTCGGGCCGGTCGACGAGACGCAGCTGTTCTACCTCGAGTCGCGTGGCATCCCGCCCGACGAGGCGCGCAAGTTCATCGTCCTGGGTTTCCTCGAGCCGGTCGTCGCCCGGGTGCCGCTGGCCTCCGCCCAGGATCGACTGCGCGACCTGCTCGAGGCGAAGTGGATCGCGGGCACCGACGGCGTCGTCACGGCTGCCGCCTGATGCCTCCACAACCTCCGTCGTGCCGGGACCGGTCGGGCGGGGCTACCGCACGATCGTGAGACGGATCGACCTTCTCGGCACCGACGAGGTCGCCGAGGGTGAGATGAAGATGGCGATCGTGGACGGCACCGACCAGGTGCTGGTCATCAACCAGGGCGGCGAGTACACCGCGGTCCAGGGCGTCTGCTCCCACGAGTACTTCGAGCTCGACAAGGGCTTCCTGACCAACGGCACGCTGACCTGTGCCCTTCACCTGTCGCGGTTCGACCTGTCGAACGGCGAACCCCTCGATCCGCCGGCGGAGGAGCCCCTCGCGGTCTATCCAGTCGTCATCGAGGCCGGTCGGGTGTTGATCGAAGTGCCGGACGGTCCGCTCGAGATCAGCGAGGGATAGGGCGACCCTCCGTCAGGTTGCTCAGCCGGCGAGCATCGTCCCGATGCCCGCCGCTTCCGCGGTGCGGACGATCGCGTCGGCGAACACGACGTCCGCCAGCCCGACTCCGAGATGGGTCACCACGACCCGGCCGGACGGCGGACGGGGCGTGCCGGCGATGAGCGCCTCACCGATCGTCATCCCGGGATCGGGGTAGTCGTCGAACTGGCCGGCATCGCGATTGGCCAGGAACTGGCCGCGGTCATCGACCAGGAACAGCGCGGCCTGACGGGCGACCGACGCGGCGCATGTCGTCGCGTAATCGACGGGCACCACGAGCGCGTCCGGCGAGAGCCACGATCCGTCCATGGATTGCCGGTGGCCGGGGTCCGTGAACGATACGGCTGAGATGACGACATCCGATGCCCGCGTCGCTGCGCGGACGTCGTCGGGCTCGTGGACGCTCGTCACGCGCCCGATCCCCTCGGTCGATCGGGCAGTCTCCGCCAGCGCCTGGGAGCGCTCGGGATGGCGGTCGGCGATCGTCAGCAGGACGCCCGGCAACGTGAAGCCGAGGACCTCGAGATGGCTGTGGCCCTGGACGCCGGCTCCGAGGATGGTTGCCCGGGGCGTGTGGTCCGCCGCGCCCATCGTCGCCGCGGCGAGCGGACCGAACCTCGAGAGGGCGATCCCGGACACCGCGGCCGTGCGCAGGGCCGTGATCGGGCGGCCGTCGAGGATGGCCTGCGGACGCCCGGTCTCGGGGTCGCTGAGGATGACGAGGGCGTGGATGGCCGGCAGGCCCTTGGCGCGGTTGTCGGGGAAGCCCGCCACCCACTTGATGCCGAGCAGGTCCTCACCACGGCGCGGATCGGTGGGACGCAACGCGGCCGGCATGGCGTGGGCGAAGGAGCCGGTCCGTCGCGGATGGACGGCCACCTTGGGCGGCAGATCGGCGTCGGTCCCCAGGGCGATCATGGTCCGCTCGGCGAGCGCCAGCCGCTCGGCCACGGGGGGCATGGCCGCCACGACGTCCTCCCCCGACAGGTAGCGGATCGGCTCGCCCATGGGCCGAGTGTGGCATATGCCCTTGAGGCGAAGCGGGTCCCGAGCGCGGTGGCAACCGGATCGGCGCCCCCGCGAGTACGATGCCGTCCGTGTCGCCAATCGACGTCAAGACCAGCCTCGAGAACCTGAAGCTCGAGCGCGACGCGATCGTCCTGTACGAGGCGCTCGCCACCATCGAGCGCGATCCGACCCGCGCGGCCGCCTTCCAACGGATCGCCGGCAACGAGCGCCGCCACGCCGAGATCTGGGCCTCGAAGCTCCGGGACATGGGTGCGGACGTCCCGCCCGATGGACGGCCGCGGCCCCGCATCCGGTTCATCATCCTCGTCGCTCGGCTCTTCGGCACGCACGCCGTGGCTGACCTCGTGAAGGCCCTCGAGGGCGATGAGGAGGCGACGTACGAGGCCCAGGGAGCGTCAGCCGATGTCGCCTCGATCGCTGCCGACGAGCGTGAGCACGCCGAGATCTGGGATCGGCTGTCGGAGGCGCCGCCCAAGGGGTCCGCGCCTGTTCGGCCGCCCGGCGCTGAACGCGACGGGGTCGAAGCGGCCCGCCGGGCGCGCTCCGCGGCCGAGGTCGGCGAGCGGGAGTCGTGGCACCGAGGCGGCGGCCGATCGGGCACGCTGCGGGCGGTCATCTTCGGTGTGAGCGACGGCCTGGTCAGCAACCTGTCCCTCGTCATGGGCGTCGCCGGCGCGGCGGCCGACAACCCGAAGTTCATCCTGCTCGCAGGGATCGCTGGCTTGCTGGCCGGGGCCTTCAGCATGGCCGCGGGCGAGTACATCAGCATGCAGAGCCAGCGCGAGCTGTTCGAGCGCCAGATCGCCCTCGAGCGGGCCGAGCTCGAAGCGATGCCCGAAGAGGAGGAGGCCGAGCTGGCCGCCGCCTACCGAGCGAAGGGCTTCACCGACGAAGAGGCGGTTCGTATCGCTCACCGCATCTTCCAGGATCCCAAGGTCGCCCTCGACCTGCTGGTCCGCGAGGAGCTGGGTCTCGATCCCGACCAGCTCGGGTCGCCCTGGGGCGCCGCCGGCGGGTCGTTCCTGGCGTTCGCC